>JBNKYL010000270.1:0-19206 GCA_050300875.1 Paracoccaceae bacterium | reverse complement strand
CCAATTGCGAACATCCGCCAGAACGGTTCCTGTGGCAGGATCGACAGCAAAAGGCGCCCTTCGGCCCGCGCCCGATGCGCCAGGAAGTCGGCCCAGCCCGCGACCGCGCCAAGCATGACCCCCAGCCCCAAGACAAGAGGTGTGAAACCCGGCAGATATCCCGCCAAGTGCAGCGCCAAACCCGCCAGCATCAGCAGTCCGGCCAGCATGGCGGTCGCACGGGTGGCGCGCCGTCTGGATGCGCCCAGCAACGCCGCGCGACCCGCACCTGCCCCGGGGAGGAACCTCAGCAACGCCATGTGCTGTCCACGCGCACCGATGACCGAGATCAGGGCCGCGAGGCTCAGGAAAACGGAAACCTGGCCGAACCCGGCCGGTGTCAAACGCGCGGCAAGCACGCCAACAAACAGGTAACCCACGACAACTGACGACAACTTGACGACCAGAACCATATGTCCACGGCTGACCATTTGCATTCGGGCTCCTGCCTTTGCTTGGACAGTCTTGGCGCAATCGTGGTTAACAACCTCTTAATCCATATTTGATTAACCCTATGTTAAATTAAGGTTTTTAGGAAGATTGTCGGGAAGCGTGGGACAACCGGTAAGGCAGGGCCGGAGGCCTATGATGACCATGTCGACACATCTGAATATCCTGGGAACCCGCGGTGTGCCGGCGGCGCATGGCGGGTTCGAAACCTTTGCCGAAAGGCTTGCGCTCTATCTCGCGCGCATGGGCCATACGGTTACGGTATATTGTCAAAGCCAACCGGGTCAGGATCAGACCCCGCGCGAAGATGTCTGGAATGGCATTCACCGGGTGCATATCGGTACACGGCGCGGTGGCGCGCTTGGCACACTGCAATTCGATCTGGCCTGCGTGCGGCACGTCCTTGACCGGCCCGGCGTTGATCTCGTGCTCGGCTACAACACAGCCGTTTTCAATCTGCTGCAGAAACGGGCTGGGCGGCGCGTTTACGTGAACATGGACGGGATCGAATGGAAGCGGGCCAAGTGGTCGCTTCCGGCGCGGGCCTGGCTGTTCCTGAACGAAATCATCGGGGCGAACCTGGCCGATCTGGCGATTGCCGACCACCCCGAAATTCGTGCCCATGTGGCCCGCCGCTGTCGGCGTCGTCCGGTGATGATCCCCTATGGCGCGGACCGGGTGGTGCGGGCAGGGACCGAACCGATCCATCGGCTGGGATTGGTGCCGCGCGACTATTTCGTGTCGATCGCGCGGATCGAACCGGAAAACTCCATTCTCGAACTGATCGAGGCACATAACCGGGCCAGCACCGGCCGCAAGCTGGTCGTTCTGGGCCGCTTGGATGCCGATAACGCCTATCACCGCCGGATCATGCAGACAGCGGGGCAGGATGTTCGGTTTCCGGGTGCGATCTATGAACAGACCACCGTGCGGTCGCTGCGATGCCACGCAAGGGCATATCTGCACGGGCACCAGGTGGGTGGCACGAACCCGTCGCTCGTCGAAGCCCTGGGCGCCGGGAATGCCGTGATCGCCCATGACAACCGGTTCAACCGGTGGACTGCGGGGGATGGCCAATTCTATTTCGCATCGGTTCCCGAAGCCGTCATGCATATGCGTCGGCTGTCGGTTGATGACCTGGCAATCAAGCGCGCCGAAAAGGCGGCGCGCGCGCGGCATGAAGCAGCGTTCCAATGGGACGACGTCCTGTCGCGCTATCAGGCGTTGATGCTGGACCGGCCCGAATTGCAGGTGGCCGCAGAATAGCCCCGCGTCAGGCGCACGCAGTCGAACAGCAAGAAACGCCGGGCATGGTCCCGGCGTTCTTCTACGTGGCTTGCCCCGTCAGAGGCCTTGGTGGCGTTCGTCCGAATAATATCCAGCGTAGCTGGTCATCGCCTGAGTGGACCGGCTGTGGCTGATGACAGGCAGGATCGCCGCCGTCGGGCCAAGTGCTTTGCGCAGGTGTTGGGCCGCCGTGCGTATGTCGTTTTGCGCCGTCGCGCCCCATTTGACGACCAGAAGTGAAACGTCGGCAAGCCGCGCCATGTAGCGCGGGTCGACGACGGGCAGCAACGGCGGGCTGTCCAGGATCGTGACGTCATAGACATCGCGCGCCTGGGCCAGAATGTTCGCAAACGTATCGGAACAGACAAGCTGATCGGTCGTGTCCAAGCTTGGACTGGATCCCAGGATCATTGCCAACGGGCTTGACGGGTCCTTGGCATAGAACGCCCGCACATCTGCCGGGTTGGACGGGTCGCGCAGATAGTCCTGAAACCCGATATCCGGCTGAAAGCCAAGTTGGCGGTGAATGGACGGGTTGCGCAGGTCTCCGTCGACCAGCAAAGTCTTGCGCCCGGCGGCCGCGTAGGTGCGCGCCAATGCCAGCGCAGCGGTGGATTTGCCTTCGCCCGGTGTTGCCGAGGTAACCAGGATCACCGCGCCGCGTTCGGCCCTTTGCAGCCCGATGGGCCCGCTGCGCAACGTCTGATCGATACCCGCCCGTAGCTTTCGGATCGCTTCCGCATAGGCAGACAAAGGCGCGTCGATCACCCGGTCGGCGGGCGTCAGGCTTCCGGTTGTCGCGATACTGATCGCCGGGATTTCACCGGTCACGGGCATGTGCAACAGGTCCGCAAGTTGCGGTTCGGAGGTGACGCCACCAATCAGGTACTCGTTCACGAATGCCAACGAAACGCCCATCCCGGCCGCCAGCGCAATGGCAACCAGCATGACGAACCCGGTATCCGGGAAACTTGGTCGGGTCGGGACAATGGCCGGCGACACGATCGAACTCGTCGCCACCTCGACGGACGCCCTGGTTTCCAGTTCCCGCATGCGAGACAGCAGTTGTTGATACTGTTCACGCGCAAGTGCTGCGTCCTGTTGAAGAGCGTAGAGATCGGCCAGCTGGTCGGCGGAAAGCGCGCCCACCGGCAAACCCGCCTGCAACGACTCGCGCAATGCTGCGGCCTTTCTGTCCAGCGCACGGGCTTCGTTGTCCAGCCGGATCAACTGACCCTCTGCCTTCGTGGCCAGCGCTGCATCGATGCGTTGCAGTTCCGCGGCCAAGGTAGGTTGCGAAATGGCCTGCGGCGCCAGTTCCGCCCGCGCTGTGGCCAAGGCACCCAATTGCGCATCTTTCAGATGCCCGGCCAGGTCGCCCCAGTTCCCGTCATTCGCCATGTTGCGAAGGTCCTGCGCCTGTGTCCGGCGCGCTTCGGCTTCGGCAAGATAGCCTTGCACCTCGGTCAGCAAGCCGGGTTCGGACAATTGTTCGTCGGCAAGGTTGACCAACAGGAACATGTCCAACTGCCGTTCCAGGTCGGCCATCCGCCCACGGGCGGCCTCGATCCGGCCGGCCAGCAGGTCGCGCCCTGACAAGGTCGATGCGACGCGCGCCTCCAGCTGCGCGTCGATATAAGTTTCCGACAACGTATTCGCCAATTCGGCGGCGCGGTACGGGTCATGCGATTGCGCCGACACGCTGATCAGATAGGTAAGCCCCCGCCGCTTGATCGTCAGCCGGTTGCGTAGGTTGTCCAGAAGACCAACATTGATGTCTCGCATCGTTTCGGGACCGGCGGCATTGGCGGCCCCCACAAACTCCGCCAGCATCGCCAATGCACCGGGCGACGGCAGAAATTCCGGGTCCGTGGCAAGATGCAATCGATCGATGACGGACAGGGCCACGGCGTCCGACCTGAGGATTTCAACCTCGGTATCGACCCGGGCGTTTTCAGGGCCCGACCCGGACGGTGCCAGTTTGGTGTCGTCCAGCAGATCACCGGCCTGAGGATCGACCAGAACCAGTGCCGTTGCCCGATAGACAGGTTTGCTGAGTGCCAGAAACAGGACGGTGCCAAGCGCAACGATCAGCATCGTGGCGGCCATCACCCGCAACTGTCGCCTCAAAATCGCGATCAAGCCGCGCAGGTCGATGTCATCCCTGGCGGATTGGGGTGGTGTTGTGTCTGCGGTAGACATGGTTGGCTCCTTTGTCGGGGCGTCGGTCAGGCCGAAACCCAAGGGCGATAAGCGCAAGCAGGAAGACTGTGTTGGCAGGGTTTTCGATGCTGAAATCGGTCAGTGCATGGCCTGCGGTGACGACCAGCGCGGCCAATCCCGTCGCCGCCGCCGCGCATCGGTGGCGCCAGGCACGCACCAACAGCCAACCGGCCAGAAACAACCCGGCAATGATCGGAACGGACCCTGCAATGACGCCGAATTCGACCCAGAGGTTCAGAAACCCCGAATGGGCGTGGTCCCATACGCGGCCCGGTTCAACGGGCGGGCGCAAAATCTTCTGATAGACCAGCGCAAAACGGCCGGGCCCATATCCCCAGACCGGCTCGGTGCGGATCATTTCGATCACCTGGTCATAAAGGGCCCGACGTGTCGCGAGGTCGCGCGCCAGCGCCGAAAATCGTTCGGCAAGCGGCGCAATGGACAAGGCGCCAAAAACGGTCGCAACGCCAAAGGCGCGCATCGTCACTCGCCGCTCGCGACCGCGCGCGGTCAGGCTCAGGACCATCAGCCCCGCAACCAGCGACAGCGTGCCGACCCGGGACAATGTCATTCCGACGCACAGGAACAGGATGCCGATCCCGAGCCAGGTCAATGCCGCGCTCAGGGCGCGCGCCAGGCCGGTCAAGGTGATATCGCGCTGAACGGCACGGCGAAGGTATATTCCGGCCAAAATCCCGAAACTCAGGAACAGGGCAAAGCTGTTGCGGTTTGCGAAGGGACCCGACAGGCCCGGATGTCCGACCGGCCCCGTTTGCCCAGTCAACAAAGAATGTCCGGCGACGACGACAGCAACCAGAAATACCCAGGTTGAAGTATTGAGAATGATCCTATCACTGCGCCCGGCTTGAATGGCGGCGAACAGGAAAGCGATCGATCCGGCGATGGCGATGGCAACCGGCAGGCCGTCGCGCGCCCATCCTGGGCCTGTCAGGGCATGATAGGCCCAGGGCGCTGCCATCAGCACGCCGCCCAGCCACAAGCCCAACGAATGGGTTCGCGGCAGGCGGATCAACCGGTCCCTGTCCGGTCCGACAAGCCATGCGATGCAAAGGAGCGCCGATACCAACGCGAACCCGGCCCAAGCTATCGGCTCATGCAGGCTGGGCAGCGCGGGGGCAAGGATGACGATCAGGTAGGTCACCGCCAACACTGCGGCGCGAAGCCATTTCGATCGCGGCAAAGCGGACATTGCCCGCGCCACGTTTGCGTGGCCTGGCTGGCGCGTCAGGTCGGCAGGCCCGGCATGGATGACCTTCGCCATCATTGCGACAGCCCGGCCTTCAACAGGTTGACCATGCGCCGTTGATGTGCCGGTTCGGCCCGTAACAGCGCACTGTCTATCAGCGGTGCCAGGGTGCTGCTTTTCAGATAGTGCCGGGCAAGGTATTCGGCGCCGGACTGACTTTGCAGCAGCGCGTCGATGTCGGCACCTGCGCCACCCTGCCAATCATGGGGCAGCGCCGTTTCGCCGGGAAAGGCACGGGAAAGCAGCATCAAGCGCCGTTCGGCCAACCAGCTTTGCATGGGTGCGCCGTCGCGCGCGCGATCCAATGCCTGTTTCATGGCGGCAAGATTGCCCTCGCGCAGATCTATCGCCGCCTGCAGGATCCAGAATTGCGGTTCCTGCGGCAGGCGGTCCAACGCCCGCGCGACATAATCGGCGCAATGGGCAAGGGTCGCTTCAGCGATAGGTTGCGGCAGCAAACCCAATCGGCCAGGCGCAAGCGAAAGCGTGCAGCGACCGGCAAGCAACGTTTGGGTCTTGATCGAATAGGGAATGGGCAAGGGCGAGCGAACCCCCAACGGGACCTGACCACTGATTGACGCGGCGGCGCCACGAACAGCCGCACGTTCCGTCGCCGCGACTTGTGCAGCGGCCACGGCCAGAACCGCGCACAACCCAAGTGGCAATATGCTTGTTCTCACGATGCTGCTTCGGCGCGGTGCGCCGCCCATTGGTCCTTTTCTGAGGTCCATAAAATGCGAGAAAAATTTAAGATAACCTTAAGCAAAACGGCGGATGAACGCTACACCATTGATTACCGGATGAAAGGCAGTCTCATGCGCAGGATCGTCAACGGACTTACGTCAGCCTTGGTGCTCGTTCTGTGTGCCGCACCCGCCCGGGCAGATGTCGATCTGCCCATGCTGGTTGCCGTGTGCAAAATGGGACAGTGCCAGAATGCGCTTCAGTCGACCATGCGGCGTCTGCAACGCGAAGGTTTGGAACCCGACGCGTGGAATACCGAAATCGGCTACATCGCCTTGGCGCTTTTCGAAAGTGCACGAGACAGTGGTGACACGCAGACTCGAAGCCGCGTCGCAAATGCGCTGGTTGATCTGGCAGGATACAGCACGGAAGCGGACCAGCAGGGCGCCCTTCTTTCGGTTGCCGAGGCGATTGCGGACGGGGACGCGGCGCTCTGGGACGTCGATGACCCGTTTTCGGCCAGCCCGTCCTGACGAAAGCCGGTCTGAGTCGCAGTCAGTCACCCGATGCCCGCCAATTTCGACCGAATCGCGCCCGAAAAATTGTTTACGTTTCAGCGTTGCGGCCGCAAAGTTGATGCAATTTGCAACTTGCGAGCGAAAAACGTCGAAACAAATACACAAAGGTTCGCGCTCTGTTTCGCATTTGTGCGTAATAAAACAAATTTGGCAAAATTTGGGCAAACTCTTTTAAGGGGAATTTAACTTATAAAATAACCATTTGCGCCTAGGCATTTTTGGCTAGGAAAAGGTCGAAATGCCGAATGCTAAGACAAAAAATGAAAGCGTCCGTATGGCTTATACCTTCGCAGATGATATGCCCAAGGCTTCTGTAACCGAACCGTCTGGCGCAAAGTCGGGAAAGGATAAGGTGACCGGCCAAGGGATCAAACCCGTTGGATTGTATCGGCGCAGCGGCAAGCGGCTTTTCGATCTGGCCGTGGTCATTGCCTTGTTGCCGATCATCATTCCCGTATTGCTGGTCGTGGCGTTCATCACGGCGCTTGACGGTGGGCCTGTGATCTTTTCGCAGCCACGCATTGGCCGTGACGGCCGTGTGTTCAAGTGCTGGAAAATCCGCACCATGGTCCCCAATGCCGAGGCCGTTTTGAAACGGATGATCAGCGCCGACGAAGATGTCGCGCGGGAATGGCACATGAACCAGAAGCTCACCCGTGACCCGCGTATCACCCGTTGGGGGCGGATCCTGCGGCGCAGCTCGATTGATGAACTGCCGCAGTTCTGGAACGTCCTTCTGGGCGACATGAGCCTGATCGGCCCGCGCCCGTTCACGCCCGAACAAAAAGCGCTCTATGACGAAGGCGGCCAGTCCGAAGCCTATTACAGGCTGCGTCCCGGGATCACCGGGCTTTGGCAGGTGGATCGCCGGAACGAGGGCGCGTTCGGGGATCGGGTCAGCTATGACCGCGAATATGACGCGAAACTGTCATTCTGGATGGACTTGAAAATCGTGATCCGCACAGTACTCGTCGTCCTGAAGGCCACCGGCAACTAGGCGGCACGCACCGGTCAGAGCAGGCCGGATATTCGGTCCAGCGCGGTTTCGATGTTTTCCACGGAATTGGCGTAGGAAAAGCGCAGGTACCCTTCGCCCCAGGCGCCAAAGGATGTGCCGGCCACGGTGGCCACGCCAGCCTCGTTCAGGAACCGGTCCTGGGCCGTGCGGGCCGATAGGCCAGTACCTTCGATATTCGGAAAGGCGTAGAACGCTCCGCCCGGGTCAGCGCAACGAAATCCGGGTATCGCATTCAGCCGCTCCACAATAATCTGGCGGCGTTTGTCGAATTCCGCCACCATGGCATGGACCGCGTCCTGTGGCCCGTTCAAGGCCGCCAGCCCGGCATATTGCGTGGCGGCGTTTACGCAGGAATGGTCATTGATGCACAGCCGGGTTGCGTAGTCCACCATGCTGTCGGGCCAAACCGCATAACCAATGCGCCAACCGGTCATGGCATAAGTCTTCGACCAACCGTCCAGCATGATCAGCCGGTCCCGGATGGACGGATATTGCAACAAGCTGACATGTTCGCGCCCGCCATACAGCATGTTCGAATAGATCTCGTCCGACATCACGGCCACATGCGGATGATCGGCCAGACCGGCGACGAATTTGTCGACCTCTTCGCGCGGGGTGACCCCGCCCGTCGGGTTGGCGGGCGAATTGATGATGATCAGCCGCGTACGCGGGGTGATCTGTGCCAGCACTTCATCGGCGGAAAAGGCAAACCCGTTCTCTTCCTTCAACGCAATCGGAACAGGCGTGGCGCCGGAATATCGGATCACGCTTTCATAAATGGGGAAGCCGGGATTGGGATACATGATCTCGGCCCCGGGCTCGCCGAACATGAGCACGGCGAAGAACATCGTGGGTTTGCCGCCGGGGACAACCACGACGTTGTCGGGGTTCACCTCGACCCCATGCCTGCGGTGCAGGTCGGCGGCGACCGCCTCGCGCAGCGGCAGGATGCCGTTCGCAGGCGTGTACCCGTGATGCCCGTCCTGCAGCGCCTTTATCCCGGCCTGAACGATGTGGTCCGGCGTCTGGAAATCAGGCTGCCCAATCCCAAGGTTGATGATGTCACGCCCCTGCGCCGCCAGTTTGGCAGCGCGCGCCAGAACTTCGAAGGCGCTTTCGGTGCCGAGCCGCGCCATGCCCGATGAAAACTGGACCATTTCCGCCCCCCATTCGTTTCGCGCAACATCCGCCAAAGCCCCGCTGGGGGCAAGAAGGTTTGACATGCCGCAGAAGGTTGGTGACCCCGGCAGGATTTGAACCTGCAACCTGCCCCTTAGGAGGGGGCTGCTCTATCCAATTGAGCCACGGGGCCGTCCGGTTGCTGATTTACTAGGTTTGTCGGCGCGGCGCAAATCATCCGGGATTGCACATCTAAAACGACCGCCACTCAACCTAAACTTGTGTAAATTTTATGAGCCACACGGGCGATTTTGGCATCAGCTGCCTGCATAGAAAGGCATGTCTTCCGCTTGAGTCCAGGCCCTGATCTGCCCCGGATACGGCAGAAAAAATGCAGTTTTTGGCCCGAAGTGCAAACAGTTTCGCCGGACTACGGAAATTGAGAGGGCTGGCGAAACAAACCGCAGCCAATTCGCGATACGATTAGTTCTGCGACCACCGCGCTGATATCGTTTGGCATCCGGTGAACTATCAGGGGTTGTGTTTCGGATGCTGACCCAAAACGATGCGGCACTCCAGGCCGCGACGGGGACGATCGGACAGCAAGTGTAGTTGAGCCCAGTTTTTTTGGGGGGGCCGCTAGGTAATGAGTGAAGTGATAAAGACATGATTTCAGACGCGCAGAGTTCCCGTGTTTCTTCGCCCGCACCGCTTGGCAAGACTGTCAAGTTGCGGCAAGTCCGTCCGGAAAGTGGTCCGCCCGGCAATGCCCAAGCCCGACCCAGCTCGGTCGTTCCGGTCAGTACGTCGCCCGTGACCGGCTTTGGGCCCATGCCCCGCATTTCCATGAATTTCGGCGAAGTCCACGCCCATGTCGTCCGCAAGGGAGACATGGTGCGGGAACTTTCCGGTGCTTATCTGCCGATCGTCGCGGTCGATCAGATCCGGCTGGATTCCGATTTCCTGTCCCGCCACCCCAATCTTCAGCCCGTTCGCATCCGGCGCGGCGCCTTTGGCGCGAGCCTGCCGGCGCAGGATGTGATCCTTGCGCCATCTCAGCGAGTGAGGCCAGGTCCGGTACGCTCCAACGTGCCTTTTGTGCGCGCTGAACAGCTGTTGGGTCGCCCATATGTCGAACGCGCGCAGGAAAGCCAGATTGTCTATACCCGCTTCAGCGTTGGGCATCCTTCCGTCATCATGTGCGAAGGTCTGTCTGTCGAACTTGAGGTCTGATGCCTGCAGGCGACAGCGTAGCGGCACCAACCCGGCGCGCGACCATGGCGCTTCGATAGTGCGAAAGCAGCATCATTCTGTGGACTGTGGGTGAAAAGCGCGCGCGAATATCTTCGATAGCATGTTTGGCAAACTTGGCCCGGTCCGCCCGTTCAAAGGCGCCGATGGCCTGCGCAAGGTCTTCCGGATCACCGGGCGTGAACAAGAACCCGTCTATGCCATCACGAACCAGCTCTGGAATGCCGCCGATCGCTGCGCCAATGACGGGGACGCCCTGTGCCTTGGCCTCCAGGATGGTCATCGGGCAGTTTTCATACCATTCCGATGGCACCAGGACGGCGGATGCGTTGCGGATAAGGTCGGTCATTGCCGCGCCAGATTGAAACCCGACGTGGCGGATCGTTTCGATCCCGGCGATGCGTCTGCGCAATTCGGCGTCCCAACTGCCGGCCCCCGCAATCGTCAGCTCTTGCCCGGTTGCCCGGATCGCCTGCACAAGCGTCGACAGCCCTTTGATCTCTTCGATGCGTCCAAAATACAGCAGTCCGCCCGTGCCCGGCCCGGGCCGCGCGGCGGGGTCGACGCAATTGTGCAGCGTCGCCAATTTTTCGGCAGGAATGCCTGCACGTTCCATGATCGCGCGTTGAAAGTGGCTGACGCAAATGAACCGGTCAACATAGGCCACATCGCCTAGCCATCGCGACGCCTGATACTCTGCCCACATGACGGCCGAACGCGTCAGCGATCCATCCTTGCACAGGCCCGTCATGGCATGAAGGCTGGACCCGGTGACGCAGGCCTGGCAGGGGCGTCCGCGATGTTCCAGCGTGTAGACCGGGCAAGCGAGCTTGTATTCGTGCAAGGTCTGCACAATCGGAATACCGGCGCGGCGCAGCACCCGGAGGATCGCGGGTGTCTGCTTGCCGTGATAGATATGCAGGTGCGCCACGTCGAAGGGTCCGTGGTCGCGGATCAGCCTGACCAGGTTGCGTGCCGCCTCGCCATTCCAGAAATACCGCAGCATGTCCCGCATTCGGGGCGAACCGGTATCGGCGGCCCCCGGAAAATATTCTGCGTAGTCCGACGGTTCGTTCCGGTCGTCGCGAATGCAGAACGGCACGACGTCGTGGCCGGCCTCTTCAAGCAGACGCGCCGTCTGAAAGAAGACGGCGTCGGACCCCCCGGCGATGAAATGCCGGTGGCTGACGTGAAGAACCTTCATGCGGCGCCGTCCGCGTCATAGCCCAGTTCCAACATCGTCTCGGTCACCAGTCTTTCGACCGCGGGATGCAGAACGGGTTTGGGGTATGGTTTGGGGATGCGCACAGATCTGTCGGCATAGCCGGACGCGGTCGGGTCCGGACAGAGCCCGCAAAAGGCAAACAAGCCAGACAGGGTCTCCGCCGGGGTGCGTGCCAGATCCTCGAACCGCAGGAACGTCAAACCCGTTTGCCCTACCTGACGAAGCCGCAGCGCTTCGCGCGAAGTGGCCAGCCACTCGATGGCTGCGCGGTCCTGTTGGGTTGTCATGTCGTCAATTGTCGGCAGCAATGGTTCGAAATAGGGATCAGGGCGCACAAGCTGGTCGACCAGCAACCGCCATTTGCGGTCGGACTTGCCCCACCAGTTCTGTTCGCCCACGCCGTGACGGTCCGACCAGGCCGCAATGGATGCGGCCGTTTGCCAGCCGTCGCGCAGGATGACGATGCGCCGTGAACCGGGCAGCGCCTTATCCAGGAACCCGCCGCGAAACACCAGTTCGGGGTATTTGTCGGCGATCACCCGGCTGCCGGAAATCAGACCGTAGGCGCGGTAGAACTTGCGCAGGCGGCGAACTTTCGGAGGGGTTGCATCACTGGCATCCATACGGAAACGGCCCGGCGTGTCACTGTATGATCCGATCAGGTCATCGTCACCCAGGGCCGCCTGCCACAGGGCCTTGGGTTCGTTCAGAAAGCCGACATCGCGGTGTAACCCCAGCAACGTGCCCAACAAGGTCGTGCCAGACCTGCCAACGCCCAGGATCAGGATCGTGCGCGGTTCGCGCGCGGCAATCGGCAGGGCGTTCCAAAGCCGGAAAAGCCCAAAGACCAACGGGTTGATCCAACGCCCTCTTGTGGTCAGCGGGCGGCCTTCGAAAAACGCATAGGCAATCAGGCGCGGCCATGCCTTGGATGGCCGCATGCGCAAGACATCACTGTTCAACTGGGCAATCATGCGGGCTCCTCTTTTGCCCGCAAGGTTTCAGCAAGATTGGTAAACCTGGCGTTAATGGCTTCGCTTTTCAGTGCCCATCATGGACGCAAGTTGCTATTGCTGTGGCAAGGTTGCGCATCATTGCCGGGTACAGATCAGGTCCGGCGGCAAGGCCGTGCCCCAAGGGGTCGACCAGCGTGATCTCGATGTCGTCATGGCCAGCCAACATATCGGCGTGGTCGTGGCCTTCGCCCGGTTCGGCCAGAATGCAATCGACCTCGCCGTGATCCAGTTGATCGGCAAGCTCACCGATATGTGCCGTGCCGGGCGCATGGGCGTCGCTGTCAGAAATTGCGGCCACGATGTCCAGCCCGTAGCGTTCGGCAAGCGCGCCATAGGCATCGTGATCGACCAATATTCCGATATCCACGACCTCGGCCAGAATGGCATCCAACTCGGCATTCAGCGCCGCAAGAGTTGTGCGCGCGGCAGCGGCCCGGTCGCGATAGGTGGCGGCGTTGTCGGGATCTCTGGCGATCAACGCCACTTCGATCCTGTCCAGCCAGCCCGCAGCAGCGACCGGGTCAAGCCAGCCGTGGTTCACGCCATCGTTGCCCAAGGGCTGCACATCCAAAGCTCCATTCACGGCGCGCGCCTCTTCGGCAAGCCAAGGGATCAGGTCATCGCCTGCGGTGAACAGGATATCGGCACGGGACAGGGTGCGCACTTGGCTGGGCCGGAACTGGAAATCATGCGGGTCCGTGCCAGGCCCCGCCAGCACCACGGGTATATCGGTCCAGACCATTGCGACCAGCGACTGAACAGGTGGGATATCGGTCGCGACGGCCAGCGGCTCGGCAGCGGCCGGACCCGCGAGCGCGAGGGCGGCAAACAGAGGGCGCAACATGATTGGTTCCTTGCACAAGAATGATGTTATGATATAACATAATGAAAATGAGGTTCAACAAGATATGACACCCAATCCAACCGCCTTCACGGATCACGACCACGCCCATTGCAGCGCGGATGTCATCGCCCGTGCCGAAGCTTTGGAACGCGATGGCCAGTTGCGACTGACCCCGGTGCGCCGGCGTACGTTGGAAATCCTGGCCGAGGCGCATCGCGCCATGGGCGCATATGATGTCCTGGACCGGCTGAAAGAAGACGGGTTTGGCGGCCAGCCACCCGTCGCTTATCGTGCGCTTGATTTCCTGGTCGAACACGGGCTTGCGCATCGCATCCGGCGGCTCAACGCCTTCACCGCGTGCACCACGCCGGGCCGCACCCACGCGCCGGCCTTCTTGATCTGCGAAAGTTGCGATGCTGTCGCCGAACTTGCCGGCACCGAAACCGCCCGCGCCCTGCGTGACGAAGCCGGCGCCATCGGCTTCGAACTGAACCGGATGAGCATCGAGGCCACGGGCATCTGTCCGACCTGCAAGGACAGCTGACATGGCATTGATAACGGCAAGCGATCTGAGCGTCGGTTATGGCGGTGCGCCGGTTCTGGAACATGTCGACTTCGCCATTGAACCGGGCGAAATCGTCACGGTGATCGGCCCGAACGGGTCAGGAAAATCGACCCTGATCAAGGCGCTGATGGGTGCCGTGCCTGCGCAAACGGGCAAGGTATGGCGCAAACCGGGGCTCGTCATCGGGTATGTGCCGCAGCGACTTGCCGTGGACCGGCCGCTGCCCATGACCGCGCGCCGCTTTCTCGACCTGCCGAAACGGCGCAGTGATACCGAGGTCGCGCGTGCCGCCGATCGTGTCGGCATTGACGGGTTGCTGACCCGCCAGATTGCCGACCTGTCAGGCGGCCAGTTTCAACGGGTTCTCTTGGCCCGCGCTATCCTGACCAAGCCCGACATCCTGATCCTGGATGAACCAACCCAGGCGCTGGACCAGCCTGCTACCGCCGCCTTCTACAGCCTGCTGACCGAACTGCGTGACGAACTGGGCGCGGCGGTTTTGCTGGTCAGCCACGACCTGCACGTGGTGATGAGCGCATCGGACCGTGTCATTTGCATAAACGGCCATGTCTGTTGTGCAGGCACGCCCCATGTCGTGCAGGCCGCGCCGGAATACCGGGCGCTCTTCGGGCCGGGCACCGGCGGGACCATGGCGCTCTACCGGCACCATCACGACCACGACCACAGCACCCACGACCACGCGCACGAAGGCCACGATCATGGATGATTTCCTGATCCGCGCCGGATTGGCAGGCATCGCCGTGGCACTGGCCGCCGGTCCTCTCGGGTCTTTCGTCATCTGGCGGCGTATGGCGTTCTTCGGCGATGCGACGGCGCATGCCGCGATTCTGGGCGTGGCTCTGGCGCTTGCCATGTCATTGCCGGTCGGCATCGGCATTTTCGCGGTGGCCCTGGCTATGGGCATCCTGCTCGCGCAGCTCATGGCGCGCGGCCATTCCGCCGATGCGACGCTCGGCGTTCTGTCCCATTCGGCGCTTGCCATCGGGCTGTTGGTCTTTTCTTTCCTGCGCGGCACGCGGGTCAGCCTGGACAGCTTCCTGTTTGGCGACATCCTGACTGTGCGCTGGTCCGAGGTCTGGGTGATCTGGGGCGGCGCGGTGGCCGTTCTGGCATTGCTCATCTGGCGCTGGTCGCGGCTTCTGACCGCAACGCTAAATCCCGATCTGGCCGCATCCGCTGGCATTTCCGCGGCGCGCGAACAAGGATGGCTGACCCTGGCCCTGGCCTTGCTGGTCGCCATGGCGATCAAGATCGTCGGCGCGCTTCTGATTGCGGCGCTCCTGATCATCCCTGCCGCCGCGGCGCGGATGCACAGCCGCACGCCCGAGGCGATGGCAACCCTGGCCGGTCTGGTCGCGATCCTCGCCGTGATCGGCGGGCTCGGTCTTTCGATCCTCATGGACAGCCCCGCAGGCCCCACCATCGTTTCAACCGCAGCCCTGGCCTACGCCATCCTGGCCGTGGCCGACGCGCTTCGCCGAAGGTTTCGCGCTTGAGTTCCCGGCCCGCTTTGGGCAAGGGTCTGGCCGGTGCGGCCGGTGATGGCCGCAAGGATGGATGATGACGGATTTCGCGACGGCATTCAGCAACTCCATGGGCCTGATCCTGGCGGGTGATCCCTACCTGATGGGCATCGTCTGGCTGTCCCTGAAAGTGTCGCTTGTCGCGGTGCTGCTCGCCGCGCTGATCGGCATCCCGCTGGGCGGTCTCTTGGCGATCAGCCGCTTCACTGGGCGCGGCGCGCTGATCGTTCTGGTCAATGCGCTGATGGGTCTGCCACCGGTCGTGGTGGGCCTGTCGGTCTACCTGCTTTTGTCTCGTGCCGGGCCGCTCGGGGTCCTGGACCTGCTCTACACGCCCACCGCCATGATCATTGCGCAAACGGTGCTCGTTGCCCCGATCATTACGGCTGTAACGCGCCAGCTGCTGGAAAATATGAACAGCGAATATGCTGAACTTTTCGCTTCGTTCCGTCTGTCCCGCTGGGCGCGGATCAAGGCGCTAATCTGGGACGCGCGCTTTGGGCTTGTAACGGCGATCCTGGCGGGTTTCGGGCGCGCCACCGCAGAGGTGGGCGCCGTGATCATCGTGGGCGGCAATATCAACCACCTGACGCGCGTGATGACGACGACCATCGCGCTGGAAACCAGCCGCGGGAACCTTGCGCTCGCCATGGCGCTGGGTGCGATCCTTCTGCTGATCGCGCTGGCCGTGAATGTCGCCTTGTCGATGGTGGGCTACCGATCAGGGCGCGGCTATGCCTGACCCGACCTGCCTGAGCATACGCGGCCTGTCCTTCCGCGCGCTCGGGCGCGAGGTCCTGAACGTGCCCAAGCTCGATATCCCGGCGGCGGGGATTTCCGTCATTCTCGGCCCGAATGGCGCGGGCAAATCCGTGCTGATGCGCCTGATGCACGGCATACTCTTGCCCTCTGGCGGTGACGTTCGATTTGCCGACGACCGTGTGCCGCGTCAGGCGATGGTCTTTCAGCGCCCCGTCCTTTTGCGGCGGTCGGTCGCCGCCAACATCGCCTTTGCGCTGAAGGCATCGGGACAGAATCCGGAAGACTTGAATGCCCTGCTCGACCGGGCGGGCCTGACCGAACGCGCAAACCAACCGGCACGCACATTGTCGGGCGGTGAACAGCAAAGGCTGGCGCTGATCCGCGCACTCGCCACCGGGCCAGAGATCCTGTTCTTGGACGAGCCAACCGCCAGCCTTGATCCGGGTTCCACCCTGGCTATCGAAAAGATCATCAGCGAAACCGCCATATCGGGAACCAAGGTCGTGTTGGTGACGCACAACGTCGCCCAGGCGCGCAGGTTGGCGAATGACGTGATCTACTGTCACGGCGGGCGGGTCGTGGAAACGGGGTCAGCGAACCCGCTGCTCGACAACCCCGCCAGCGACGAAGCCCGCGACTTTTTGGAAGGACGGCTCAGACCATGACACGCATTCTCTTGGCGCTCGTCTTGACCGTGCTCCCATGCATGGCGCAGTCACAGGACGACCCGCGCATCGTCATGCAATCGACCACCTCGACGCAAAATTCGGGACTTCTCGATGCAATCCTGCCGATTTTCGAGGCTGAGACCGGTTACAGTGTTCAGGTGGTCGCCGTCGGCACCGGACAGGCGCTGAAGAACGCAGCCAATGGCGATGGCGACGTGGTTCTGGTCCATGCCCGCGTATTGGAAGACCAGTTCGTGGCCGATGGCTGGGGCGTCGAACGGCATGACCTCATGTATAATGACTTTGTCATCATCGGGCCGCCCGATGATCCGGCCGGGATCGCCCATGCACCTTCGGCAGCCGAAGCATTGAAGATGATCGCAGCCAGCGGCAGCCGGTTTGCGTCGCGCGGGGACGGATCGGGCACCCATGTTCGCGAACTGGCGCTATGGGTTTCGACCGGGATCAATCCCGTTCCGTCTTCAGGCGAATGGTATCGTGAATTGGGTTCGGGCATGGGCGCCACGCTGAACGCGGCGGTGGAAATGGGGGCCTATGCCCTGACGGACCGCGGCACGTGGATATCCTTTGGCAACAAGCGCGGATACCGGGTGCTGGTGGAAGGCGACGATGCGCTGTTCAACCCCTATGGCATTATCCTGGTGAACCCAGAACGCCACCCGCATGTCAACGCCGAAGGCGGGCGGGCGCTGATCGAATGGATGACCGGCCCCGAAGGACAGGCCGCCATCGCCGGGTATCGGTTGGGTGGGCAGCAGCTTTTCTTTCCTGCCGCCCAGCCCTAACGATTATTTTCAAGCGGCCGTCTTGGCCTCGGTCCCGAACCGGCCATAAAACGTATCGCCCTTGGCGGCCATGTCGCGCAGCAGGGCAGGGGCGGCAAATCGTGCTCCGTGGGCGGCTTCCAGCGCGTCGCAAATGTCTACCGCCTTGGCCGCGCCGATCATGTCCAGCCAGGAAAACGGCCCGCCTGACCACGGCATAAAGCCCCAGCCAAGGATCGCGCCAACATCGCCTTCGCGGATGTCTTCCAACACGCCTTCTTCCAGCGCGCGGACAGCTTCCAGGACCTGCGCCATGATCAGCCGGTGCTGTGCTTCGTCCAGTTCCGGCCGCTTGTCGCCGCCATATTGGTCGGCCAGACCGTCCCACAGCCCGGTGCGCTTGCCCTTGTCATCATAGGCATAGAAGCCCGCAGATGCTTTGCGGCCCATCCGGCCCTGATCGGCCATCCAGAACAGAACGTCATCGACGGCGCTATCGGGATAGGCATCACCCATCGCCGCCTTGGTCGCCTTGGCAATCTTGACGCCCAGATCAATCGACGTTTCATCGACCAGCTGCAACGGCCCCACGGGGAAGCCCAGCAGGCGTGCGGCATTGTCGACCAGCGCAGGGGCAACACCTTCGCCAACCATGCGGATGCCTTCGTTGATGTACGGAATGATGCAGCGATTGGCATAGAAGAACCGCGCATCATTGACGACGATCGGCGTCTTTTTGATCTGGCGCACGTAATCAAGCGACTTGGCCACAGCGCGGGCGCCCGTTGCCTTTCCCTTGATGATTTCGACCAACAACATCTTGTCGACGGGGCTGAAGAAATGGATGCCGATGAACTGGTCGGGTCGCACCGATGCTTTGGCCAGTTCCGTGATAGGCAAGGTCGAGGTATTGGTGGCAAAGATGCAGTCTTCGCCCACAATGGACTCGACCTTCTTCGTCATCTCCGCCTTGACGCCGACATCTTCGAACACCGCTTCGACGATCAGGTCGCAGCCTTTCAGCGCGTTCAGATCGGTGGTCGCGTCGATCCGCCCCAGCACCTGGTCTTTCTTCTCGGGCGTCACCCTCTTGCGCTGGATGCCCTTATCCAGAATTCCTTCGGAATAGGATTTGCCTTTATCAGCGGCTTCCTGCGACTGGTCGATTAACACGACCTCGATACCCGCATTGGCACTGACATAGGCGATGCCCGCGCCCATCATGCCCGCGCCCAGAACCCCGACCTTCTTGACGGCCTGGTCCGGCTCATCAGGCCGGTTCGCGCCTTTTTCCAATGCCTGCTTGTTCAGGAACAGGCTGCGGATCATGGCGCTGGATGTCGGGTTCATCAGAACCGACGTAAACCAACGCGCTTCGATCTTCAGCGCCGTGTCAAACGGCACCTGTGCGCCTTCGTATATCGCCGCCAACAAGGCCCGCGCCGCCGGATACACGCCTTGGGTCTGGTGATGCACCATCGCAGATGCACCTACAAAGGTCATGAAGCCCGCCGGGTGATAGGGCGCGCCGCCGGGAAACTTGTATCCCTTCTGATCCCACGGCTTGACGATATCGGCATCGGTCGCGCCCAGAACCCATGCCTTGGCCTTGGCCAGCAGTTCATCGGGGGCCACAACCTCGTCCACCAACCCGGCCGCTTTCGCGCCCTTGGGGTCATACATCTTGCCTTCCAGCAGCGTCGGGGCTGCGGCCATCGCGCCGACCATGCGGCTGACCCGGATCGTGCCGCCCGCGCCCGGGAATAAGCCCACCTTGATTTCCGGCAGACCCATCCGCGCCTTGGGGTTGTCGGCCATGAAACGGCGATGACAGGCCAGCGCGATTTCCGTACCGATGCCCGCGCAGGTGCCGGGCAGGGC
>JBNKYL010000269.1:0-4519 GCA_050300875.1 Paracoccaceae bacterium | reverse complement strand
AGCAGCCCATAGAGTAGCGAAATCAGCAGGAAAACCGTAAGGAAGCTGACAAAAAAACGCCGAAGGACATAAAGGCTGAGCGTCACGCCGGAACCTCCGCGACGCGTTTGCGGCGCACTGAACGTGGGCGGGCGGCATACCACAAAAGCAGCACCGTCAGCGCCAGTCCGGCAAGTGGCCCGGCATAGGCCAGCGCACCGCCAAGTGGCGAATTGATCGCGGCATTCAATGCCGTGTTGTCGATCAACTTGATGACAATCAACAGCCCCACTGCCAACCCGATCTGCCGCCAAAGCCCGAACCGCGAAAACCCACCTGTCAACAACGAAGACGCCCCGACCAAAGCCGCCACCAGGGCCAAAAGGGACTGGCCAAAACGCTCATGCAACAAACGCTTGGCCGCGGTAGGCAATTCGGTCTGCGATGTCAGGATGGCCCAGCTGGTCATTTCATCTGGGCGCGCGGCGCGGTCTGTCGGAGGCGTCACATATTGGGTCACATCGATCAGCAGATCGGAAAAGCCGGTGGTGGCCAGTTGCGTTCCGTCGCTGGACAAGGTCTGCGCCATGCCACCCAGCATAACAAGGTTCACCGCGTCGCCTTCGCGCACCAACAGCGCCCGCTGCGCATTGTAAACAGTCGTTTCCCCATCTTCGCGACGGTCTTCCAGAAACACGTCTTCCAGCAACCCGTCCGGCGTGACATCGCCAACGAAGAACGTGATGCCGCTGGCGGGGTGGATGAATTCACCTTCGCGAAGAAACCGCGCGGTCATATCGCGCGACAGTTCCGCCTGCCGCTTATTGATCTCGGCCAGGCTGGCCGGGACCAGCCAATGCGTCAACACCCCCATCAAAACCGCAAGGATCACGCCATAGGCCAGCACCGGGCGCAGCAGCCGCCAGGGCGAATACCCCGTCGCTTGAATGATCAGTAATTCGCTGTCCGAATTCAGGCGGTTGAAACACCAGACCGTCGCGGCAAACCCGGCAATCGGCAGAACCAATCGGATGACATTGGGCAGGCTCAGCGACGCAATGCCCAGAAACACCGAAAGCGGATGGCCATTGGCGATCAATTGATCGAACAGAATGACGGCACGATTGATCCAGAACAGAGCGACAAGGATCAGGCAGAACACCCCAAAATGGCCCAGCAACTGGGTCACGATGTAGCGATCGAACCGAACCACTGTGTTTTCCTGCTGCCTGCCGGATGCGTTGGCGGCACCCTATCCGATAGGGAGGCGCGGTAAAACTCGATTCTGGTCAATCGGCGGAGCCACGGATAGCAATGGGGCAAACGCCGCCTGAAAGGATTCCCTGCCCATGACACGCATCGCTTTCCCAGAAGCCACCACAACCGATCTGGATGCACTCAAGACATTTGACGGTGTCGTGGCCGTACTGGTTGGCGAAGATGGGCGTTTGGACCCGGCAGGGCGTCGCGTGAACCGGCTGACGCGGCAGGCCGTGGCCAAGGCGGTCGCAGGTGCGAAATTTGAAAAACTGAAACTGGGACAGGCACTGACGCTGAACTTTCCCGCCGGCATGGCCGCTGACGCGCTTATGCTTGTCAAACTCGGCAAACGCGCCGACCGCCCGACCTGCCGCAAGGCCGGGGCCGCCGTGGCGCTTGGGCTTGGCAGCAAGCCCGGGCTAGTGGCCTGCGGAACGCTGCGCCATCCGGATGCCTTGGCGGAAGGGATTGCACTGCGTTCCTATTCATTCGACAGCCGCAAATCCAAGCAGGACGATGCCCCCGGCGTGGTCTCGCTGATGGTCGGGAAACCTGACGATCTAGAGGAAGCGTTCGCAGTGTCCGCAGGCATCGTCGATGGCGTGCTTTTCACCCGCGATCTGGTCAACGAACCAGCCAACATCCTTACGACCACCGAATTTGCCGCGCGATTGCTGGCGATGAAGGACCTTGGCATCAGCGTGAAGGTGTTTGAAGAAAAGGATCTGGAAAAACTCGGCATGCGCGCCATGCTGGCCGTTGGCCACGGATCGGTGTCGCCTTCAAAAATGGTCGTTTTGCACTGGGATGGCGGCAAGAAGGGCCATGCCCCGCTGGCATTGGTGGGCAAGGGCGTTGTGTTCGACACCGGTGGGATCAGCCTGAAACCCGCAGGCGGCATGGAAGACATGACGATGGACATGGGCGGTGCGGGCACGGTGGCGGGCACCATGATGGCGCTGGCCAAGCGCAAGGCCAAGGCCAATGTCGTGGGACTGGTCGGATTGGTCGAAAACATGCCTGACGGGCAGGCCATGCGCCCGGGCGATATAGTTACTTCAATGAAGGGCGACACGATCGAGGTCGTCAACACCGACGCCGAAGGCCGCCTGGTCCTTTGTGACGTGCTCTGGTACGCGCAGGAACATGTGAAGCCCGCCGCGATGGTCGACCTTGCCACGCTGACCGGTGCAATGATCATCGCGCTTGGCAATGAACTGTGCGGGGTCTTTTCCAACAATGACGATTTCGCCCGCGATTTTCTGCGCGCCGCCAAGGTCGAAGATGAAGGCGCCTGGCACATGCCCCTTGATGCGGTGTTCGACAAGCAGATCGAAAGCCCGTTTGCTGACATCAAGAACTCCGGCGGCCGCCCTGCCGGGTCGATCACTGCGGCGCGTTTCCTGGCGCGTTTCGTGCGCGATGAAACCCCCTGGATTCACCTGGATATCGCAGGTGTCGCCAGCAGAAAGACGTCGACGACGCTTGGCCCGCGCGGGGCGACCGGTTGGGGTGTGCGGGCGCTGAACCGCCTGGTGGCCGAAAAATTCGAATCCTGATGGGATCGGCGCTGTTCTATCACCTGACCGAGGCGCCCCTGGAACAGGCGCTGCTTATGCTTCTGGGCAAGGCCCGGCAGGCAGGCTGGCGTGTCGCCGTGCGCGGGGTCGACGCCGAACGGCTGGACTGGCTGGACAAGAAGCTATGGCTTGCCGGTGACGAAAGTTTCCTGCCGCACGGCCGGTCGGGCGGTCCCCATGACGCGCTGCAGCCGATCCTGTTGACGACGGGACAGGCCACGCCCAACCGCGCCAATTGCGTCATGTCGATTGACGGTGCGCCGGTTACGGCCAACGAGGTCACGGAATTCGACCGCGTTTGCATCCTGTTCGACGGCAATACGCCCGGCGCCGTGGACGTTGCTCGCGACCAGTGGCGTGATCTCAGCAAAGCGAACTGCCACGCCCAGTATTGGGCGCAGGAAGATGGCAAGTGGGTGATGAAAACCGAAACCGGCGGCTAGTCCCACGGTAAACCCATTCTTGCCGCGCCCCTTTCGCCTTGCTATCAGGCGGCTCAGCTTGAAAAGGGCAGCCTGTCGTGCGCAACGAAACCGCCAATAACGTCGAAAAAATCGCCAAATCCGTCGAGTTGCTGAAACAGCGGCTGGACTGGCCCACGGCCACCCATCGGCTGGAAGAGTTCAACGCACGGATCGAGGACCCGAACCTTTGGGACGACCAGGAACGCGCACAGAAGCTGATGCGCGACCGGCAGGTGCTGATAGACAAGATGAACACCATCGAGGCGCTCGAACGCGACATGAACGACAATGTCGAACTGATCGAATTGGGCGAAATGGAAGACGACCAGGATGTGATCGCCGAGGCCGAAGCCGCGATCAGGAGGTTGGTCGACACCGCCGCGCAGAAGGAAATCGAAGCGTTGCTCGACGGCGAAGCCGACGCAAACGACACCTTTCTTGAAATCAACGCTGGAGCCGGCGGCACCGAAAGCTGCGACTGGGCGTCCATGTTGGCGCGCATGTATGTCCGCTGGGCCGAGGCGCACGGATACAAAGTCGAAACCATGTCCGAAAACCCCGGCGAAGAGGCCGGGATAAAATCGGTGGCATACAAGATTTCCGGCCACAACGCCTATGGCTGGCTGAAATCGGAAAGCGGCGTGCACCGGTTGGTGCGCATTTCGCCCTATGACAGCAACGCGCGGCGGCATACTTCGTTTTCATCGGTCTGGGTCTACCCGGTCGTCGACGACAACATCGAGATCGAGGTGAACCCGGCCGATATCCGCATCGACACCTACCGGTCGTCGGGCGCAGGCGGCCAGCACGTCAACACGACCGACTCGGCAGTGCGGATCACCCATATTCCGACCGGTATTGTCACCACATCCTCGGAAAAATCCCAGCACCAGAACCGCGACATCGCCATGAAGGCGCTGAAATCGCGCCTTTATCAGCTGGAATTGGAAAAACGCACCGCGTCCATTCAGGAAGCCCACGAAAACAAGGGCGAAGCAGGCTGGGGCAACCAGATCCGGTCCTACGTCTTGCAACCCTACCAGATGGTCAAGGACCTGCGCACCAATCATGAAACGTCGGACACATCGGGGGTTCTCGACGGTGATCTGGACGCTTTCATGGCCGCAACGCTGGCCATGGACAAGGCTGGCAAGGGCCGGGAAGACGCCTGATCCATGCAACTCAGGCTCAAGGATTTCGAAGGGGCCTGGGCGATTGACCGCCGCATCGACGATT
>JBNKYL010000268.1:0-7543 GCA_050300875.1 Paracoccaceae bacterium | reverse complement strand
TGCGCCAAATTCGATGCGGTAGTTCTGCCGGAACCGGGTTATCGCCGCTTCGTCCAGGATCACTTCGCTAACCGGGGCCAGTTTGATGTGATTGAGCTTTTCGGTCGTGCGCTGCGTTTCGGGATCGAACCGCCGCGCGCCATCCAGGATGTCGCCGAACATATCCAGCCGGATCGGCCCGCCTTCGCCGGGCGGGAAGATGTCGATGATCCCGCCGCGGATCGCGTAATCGCCCGGTTCCATAACCGTGGGCGCCTGCACGAAACCCATGCGGACCAGAAAGGCGCGCAAGGCGTCTTCGTCGACGCGGCGACCCACATGCGCCTCGAACGCGGCCTCGCGCAGCACGTCGCGCGCAGGCACGCGCTGCGTGGCGGCGTTCAGCGTGGTCAGCAGGATGAATTTCTTCGGCCGGGCATGGACCAGCGCGGCCAATGTCGCCATGCGTGTCGCGGAAATGTCCGCGTTCGGACTGATCCGGTCATAAGGCAGGCAATCCCAGGCCGGGAAGGTCAGGACCGGAATGTCAGGGGCAAAGAACGCCAGCGCCGCCTTCATCGCGGCCAGCCGTTTGTCATCGCGCGCGACATGGATGACCGCGTGGCCGTCGCGGTCCAGTTCGGACAGGACCAGCCGGGCATCGAACCCTTCCGGCGCGCCGCCGACCTTTATGTGTTGAGCAAGGGACATGAGGACCGATCAGCTAAACGCTGGTGCGGCCATGTCAACCCAGAACGCCGATCGAAAGGTTCTGAAACATGCCCCACATCGCGGTGACAAAGACCGAAATCATGCCGATGATCTGGGTATAAAGACGGTGGCGCATCAGGCGTTTGTGCAACAGCTCGCCAGTGGCGGCCTCGGTCTTGATCAGCCGGGCGGTGGACAGCGACATCATGCCGACGATCGACAGCGGGAACAGGAACAGGAACAGCGCCTGCGCAAATTCGATCTGATACCAGAAACCCAGCACGAAAAGCGCCGATATGGCCGCCGATCCAAAGGCCAGCAGCCACAACCCCGACACCTGTCCGATATAGAGCATCCTGTTGCACATCACGCGCACCAAGTCCTGCAGGTCTTCCTGCGCCTCGCCGCCCTGTTTATGGGCGCGCTGGATCATGTCGAACGGCACGCCCAGCACCCAATGCGAGGTCGTCGACCACAGCACCGCCAGCGCGATCCAATACCAAAGGTTCGAGAAGGATCGCATGTCGATCACTTCGAATACGGTATCGTACCAATCCAACGGAAGCCTGTCCTTGCTGGTTCACCCAAGTCTGGGCGACGTATCGCCGCCCTTGAGATCGTTGTCAAACCGTGCCAAGCGGGCAGGACGATGACGAAAGGAAGGCTCTGATATGGTTGCCACACCTGCCCCGTTCCCCACGACCCGCATGCGCCGTATGCGCGCCACGCCCGCACGGCGCGCCATGCAGGCCGAAAACTCGATCAGCGCGGGCGACCTGATCTGGCCGGTTTTCGTCAAGGAAGGGTCGGATGATCCCACGCCGATTCCGTCCATGCCGGGCGTGTCGCGGCTGACTGTGGATCTGGTGGTGAAGGCGGCGCGCGAAGCCGCAGATCTGGGCATTCCGGCGATCTGCCTGTTCCCCTATATCGAGCAATCCCGCAAGACCGAGGACTGCGCCGAGGCCTGGGATGGCGACAACCTGGTCAACCGCACGATCCGGGCCGTCAAAGCGGCCGTGCCGCAAATCGAGGTGATGACGGATGTGGCGCTCGACCCCTACAACATCAACGGCCATGACGGATACGTCGTGGATGGCGAGATCCTGAATGACGAAACCGTCGCAGCCCTGGTCAAGATGGCCGTGGCGCAGGCCGAGGCAGGCGCGGATATCATCGGCCCGTCCGACATGATGGATGGCCGCATCGGCGCGATAAGGGCCGGGCTGGAAGGTGGCGGGCATAAGAATGTGACGATCATGTCCTATGCCGCGAAATTCGCCAGCGGCTTCTATGGCCCGTTCCGCGACGCGGTCGGCGCGTCCGGCGCGTTGAAGGGCGACAAGTTCACCTATCAGATCGATCCGGCCAATTCGAACGAGGCGTTGCGCTGTGTCGCCCGCGACATTGCCGAGGGTGCCGATATGGTCATGGTCAAGCCCGGCATGCCCTACCTCGATATGTGCGCTCGGGTAAGGGATGCCTTTGGCGTGCCGACCTTCGCCTATCAGGTCAGCGGCGAATACGCGATGATCCGCGGCGCGGCTGACAATGGCTGGGTGAATGGGCCAAAGATCATCGCCGAAAGCTTGATGTGCTTCAAACGCGCGGGTTGCGACGGCGTACTGACCTATTTCGCACCAGAGATCGCGCGGGGGCTTTAGGGCGTGTCCACGCGTGGACACCTCAATAAGCCATTGAAACCATTGGGGCCCGAAATTGGACCCCGGCAGAATTGACCATGGAAGAACACGGCCACAGCCCAGAAGAGATCGCCCGCCGGATCGGTGCGCCGCCGGGTCGTGGCGTGCTGCGCGACGCGATTTATGGCGCGATTGACGGGGCTGTGACGACATTTGCCATCGTCGCCGGTGTCGCAGGTGCTGGCCTGTCGCCGCTGATCGTCGTGGTGCTGGGGCTGGCAAATGTGGTGGCCGACGGGTTTTCAATGGCGGCGGCGAATTATTCCGGGTCCAAGGCCGAATTGGACAATATCCGACGCATCCGCGAAATCGAGGAACGCCATATCCGCGTCAACCCGAAAGGCGAATGGCTGGAAGCACATGAGATCCTGTCGCAGATGGGGCTGTCAGGCGAGGTGCTGGACAAGGCCACCGACGCGATCACCCGCGACCGTGAACGCTGGATCACGCTGATGCTGGAAGGTGAATACGGTTTGGGCGGCGTCGACCCCCACCCGTTTCGTGCCGCGGTGACGACCTTCGTTGCGTTCCTGATCGCGGGCATGATCCCGCTAATTCCATTCCTTCTGAACCTGCCAAACGCCTTTGTTCTGTCGGGCCTGCTGACGATGGCCGGGTTCTTCACGGTGGGCGCGCTGAAAAGCCGCTGGTCGCTCAGCCCGTGGTGGCGGTCGGGGCTCGAAACCACATTGATTGGCGGCGCGGCGGCGGCGCTGGCCTATGGGGTTGGAACGTTCTTTAACGTCTGAAGGGCCTAGCGCCCGGATACGGCCAGCAATTCGGCTTCATACCGTTTCAATGTCCGGCGCGCGGCATCGAACGCCTGCCCGCTGCGCAGGCTGCGCAATTCGGGGAAAAGCGTCAGGATCTCTTTGCGCTGGGCCTCGCCCAATGCGCCCATCGAATAGTCGCCGGGCTGAAAGGTTTCGGTCCACGCGCCATCGGACAGGACTATTTCGTGGTTTTCGCACAGGAAATGCACGTATTCGACTTCTGCTGCGACGTTGTGGGTGATACCGGGCATGCCCACCAGATGCTTGGCGGCCACCAGAACCTCGCTTTCCGCAAAGTATAGCTGCGCAGTCTTGTTGTTCACCAGTACGCGGTGGTCGGGAGACACCAGAATGTCGCGTTCGGGCAGGCCGTGGCCCAGTGCGCCCTTGGCGATCCTGATCGGCTGCATTTTCTGGCTAAGCGTGCCTGCGCCCAACGTGATCTTTTTGCGCCCGACCCAGATGATTTCCTGCGCGCCATTGTCGCGTGTGAACACGCGGTCGCCCACGCGCAAGTCCTCAACCGGGCGTTCGCCCGTCATGGTGGCAATACCGGTGCCGGGGGTGAAACAAATCACGCGTTCAATCTCCGAAAATGTGGCGGTGTGGGTCAGGTTGCCCTGATCGTCGTAGAATTCGACGATGCCGGCCTCTGGGCCGGAATAGATGACCTTGTGATTGCCGGCGCCGCTCAGATCGAGCGTGTCGATATCCGTGCCATCGGCGTCTTCGCCGCCAATGATGATGTGATTGCCGGGCCCGACAATGAACGTATCGCTGCCCTGCCCGCCTTCGCTGCGGTCATCGCCCGCGTTGGAAACAAGCGTGTCATCGCCCGCGTCCCCCAGCAGGATATCTGCACCTTCACCGCCGTCGAGATAGTCGTTGTCCGCACCTGCGCGCAGAATATCATCGCCATCACCGCCCAACAACGTATCGTCGCCGTCATTGCCTTCGAGATCATCATTTCCGGCGCCACCGTCAAGGTAGTCGTCACCGGAATGGCCCTGAAGAATATCGTTGCCGTCTTCACCGAAGATCGTGTCGTTGCCGGCATCGCCATGCAGCAGGTCATCGCCCGCACCGCCATGGATGATGTCGTCTCCATCACCGCCTTCGACGAAGTCTTCACCCGCCCCGGCATAGACAATGTCGGCCCCTGCCCCGGCATGGACGATATCGTTGCCAGCCTTGGCATCGACCAGGTCATTGCCGGCAAGCGCATGGATTTCATCCGGGAAGTCCGTGCCGGTGATCTGATCGTCGCCATCTGTCCCGGTTATGACGGGACCGATGAAATTCTTGTCATAGGTCGGCATACCCACACGCCCCCCAGCGCGCAAAACAGCAAAAAGCACCCGGCCCGATCCCAACCGCCGCGTTGCCCCATTCCCGACGCGATCGTGCCTTATTTTAGTCATATTTGCTGCGGGCCAGCCGAACAAGCCCGCGTGCGTGACGGCGCGAAAGCTTGATCAGGTCAGCCGGTCAATGTTGGGCGGGTGGCCACAATGCTGGCGTGGCACCGGATACTGACGCCAAACGCGCAACGAAACGGGTCAGATGCCGTCATATCCGCTGGTGCGAGAAATCCGCGATCGGAACCAATGGGCAAGATTCCACCCGATTGCTTCACCGCATCACGTTCAAAACTAGCGATTCGCACTGAAAGGGTGCTTGGTGCGGTCGAGAAGACTCGAACTTCCACTCCGGTTAAGGAACAGCGACCTCAACGCTGCGCGTCTACCAATTCCGCCACGACCGCACGTCAGGCAGGGGGCGATATAGCCAAAGGTCGACCCGATGTGAAGCGCAAATCTTTCCCGCGTTTCACCATTTCAAAACCGCGATTTCCACGCTAGGTCGGGGCATGGTTGAATGGATCACCGAACCCGGGCTGACGCCCTATGACCGGGCCGTTGCTGTCATGGAAACCCGCGCCGACGCCATTGCGCGTGGCGAGGAGGACGAGCTCATCTGGCTGGTCGAACATCCGCCGCTTTACACCGCAGGCACATCGGCCAAGCCGGGTGACCTGACCGACCCTGACAGGTTCCCGGTTTTCGACACGCGCCGCGGCGGGCAATATACCTATCATGGGCCAGGTCAGCGCGTGGCATACACGATGCTGGACCTGAACCGGCGCGGACGCGACGTGCGAGCTTTCGTGAAATCATTGGAAAACTGGGTGATTGCGGCGCTGTCCGATTTCAACATCAACGGGGAAATTCGTGACGGCCGGGTCGGCGTCTGGGTTGCGCGGCCGGACAAGCCCCCCCTGCCCGACGGCACCATGCGCGAGGACAAGATCGCCGCCATCGGCATCCGGTTGCGCCGCTGGGTCAGTTTCCACGGGGTATCGATCAATGTCGAACCCGATCTCGACCACTACTCAGGCATCGTGCCCTGCGGCATTGCCGATCATGGTGTGACAAGCCTGGTCGATCTTGGCCTGCCCGTGACGATGGAAGACGTGGACGTTGCGCTGCGCCGCCATTTCGACCAGCAGCCTGCAGGGCATCGCACATCCGCAAGTTCGCACATGCCCCATTAACCTTTGACATGCGACAAAAATGCTGTCGCGACATGTGTCATAGTCTATATGCTGGCCCAAGGCTGGATTCCACGTCTACGGAGGACCGAATGAAAAAGACCGAACTTCTTGCGCTGTCGGCGCTCGCCCTGGCAAGCCTGAACGCACCGGCGCTGGCCGGCGATGCGGCAGCTGGCGAAAACGACTTCAAAAAATGCCGTTCCTGCCACACGATCGCCAGCGACAGCGAAGTGATCTACAAGGGTGGGCGTACGGGCCCGAACCTTTACAATGTGGTCGGGCGGACAGCCGGCACGACGGATTTCAAATATTCGTCGGGCATGGTCGCGGCAGGCGAAGCCGGGCTGGTCTGGGACGAAGAAACCCTGGTCGCCTATATCGCTGATCCGACAGGCTTCCTGCGCGATTTCACCGGCGACAGCTCGGTCAAAGGCAAGATGACCTTCAAGATGAAGGGCGCCGAAGACGTTGCAGAATATCTTGAAACCGTGTCGCCTGATGCGCCGGGTGATGATGACGGCGAAGGCGAAGGGTCCTAAGCCCAGAAAAACCATGTCACGGTGCCGCAGTCGGCATCGTGACGGTTGAGCCCCATGTCGTTTCCGGCTAGAGGGTGAGCAGGCATACCGGATATCAAAAGCCGGCAGCACAAGAGACGTGTCAGGAGAGTGCACCCACATGGCAGACGCAGCCACGCATGACGGACATCACGACGAACGCGGGTTTTTCACCCGCTGGTTCATGTCCACCAACCACAAAGATATTGGTATCCTTTATCTTTTCACCGCCGCGGTCGTAGGCTTCATCTCGGTCGCCTTTACCGTTTACATGCGGCTTGAGCTTTGGGAACCGGGCGTTCAGTACATGTGTCTGGACGAAGCCGGCAACGCGGCCGCGCGGCTGTTTTCAGGTGGCGAGGAATGCGCCGCCCCGAACGGGCATTTGTGGAACGTGATGGTCACCTATCACGGTGTCCTGATGATGTTCTTCGTTGTTATCCCGGCGCTCTTTGGCGGGTTCGGCAACTATTTCATGCCGCTGCAGATCGGTGCACCGGACATGGCCTTCCCGCGCATGAACAACCTGTCCTACTGGATGTTCGTCGCTGGCGTGTCGCTGGGTGTCGTGTCCCTGCTGGCTCCGGGTGGCAACGGTCAGTCCGGTTCGGGTGTGGGTTGGGTGCTCTATGCCCCGCTATCCACAACCGAAGGCGGCACATCCATGGATTTCGCCATTTTCGCGGTGCACCTGTCAGGTGCCTCGTCGATCCTTGGTGCGATCAACATGATCACCACCTTCCTGAACATGCGGGCGCCGGGCATGACGCTCTTCAAGGTTCCGCTGTTTGCGTGGTCGATCTTCGTCACGGCTTGGCTGATCCTGTTGTCCCTGCCGGTTCTGGCAGGCGCCATCACCATGCTCTTGACCGACCGGAACTTCGGCACGACCTTCTTTGATCCGGCCGGTGGCGGTGACCCCATCCTGTATCAGCACATCCTGTGGTTCTTTGGCCATCCGGAAGTGTACATCGTGATCCTGCCCGGCTTCGGCATAATCAGCCACGTGATTGCCACCTTCGCACGCAAGCCGATCTTCGGTTACCTGCCGATGGTCTGGGCTCTCATCGCCATCGGGGCCGTGGGCTTCGTCGTCTGGGCGCACCACATGTACACGGTGGGCATGTCGCTGACGCAGCAGTCCTACTTCATGCTGGCGACCATGGTCATCGCGGTGCCCACCGGCATCAAGGTCTTCTCCTGGATCGCGACGATGTGGGGCGGCTCGGTCGAGTTCAAGACGCCGATGCTCTTCGCCTTCGGCTT
>JBNKYL010000267.1:0-8041 GCA_050300875.1 Paracoccaceae bacterium | reverse complement strand
GGTATGCCGCCCGCCCACGTTCAGTGCGCCGCAAACGCGTCGCGGAGGTTCCGGCGTGACGCTCAGCCTTTATGTCCTTCGGCGTTTTTTTGTCAGCTTCCTTACGGTTTTCCTGCTGATTTCGCTACTCTATGGGCTGCTGGACATGATCGAGGTCGTGCGTCGGTTCGACCAGTCTCAAATGACCATATGGACGGTCTTTGCAATGACAGCTCTGCGCACGGTTGAAGGGGTCTATAACTTCCTGCCCTTTGTCGTGCTTTTGTCGACGTTGGCGCTGTTCATGTCGCTGGCGCGTCGCAGCGAGTTGGTGGTGGTGCGCAGCGCGGGGCGGTCGGTGATGCGGTTGCTGCTTGCACCAGTGGCTGGCGCAGCATTGCTTGGGTTGCTGATGGTGACGACGTTCAACCCCATCGTGGCAATCGCCAAGGTCGAATACGAACGCCTGTCGCAAAAATACTTGCAAGGCAGCGCATCGGTTCTGTCTGTCAGTTCCGACGGGCTTTGGCTACGGCAGGGCAGCGATGCGGAAAGCGCGGTTATCCGAGCCCAAGGGGCGCTCCTGGATGGAACCGTTTTGCAGGACGTGTCCTTTTTCGGCTTTGACCGTAACGGCATACCGATCTACCGGATCGAGGCGGAGACGGCTGCGCTGCACCCCGGCGAGTGGCGCATCGACACCTATAGGAAGTGGGATTTCGACGACCAGCAAGCGCTGTCGCCGCATCCGGAAACTGGGGATCGCATGACCTTGGCCTCGCCCCTTACGCTGGATCAGATCCGCGATGGGTTGGGCACGCCCGCGTCAATTTCATTCTGGTCGCTACCGGGATTCATCGATCGGCTGGAACAGGCCGGTTTTTCGGCGCGCCGGCATGCTGTGTGGTATCAAAGCGAACTGGCACGTCCGATTTTGCTGGTCGCGTCGATGCTGATCGGTGCGATGCTGGTCATGCGTCACACCCGCGCTGGCGGCAACGGAATGCTGGTGGTGGCTACGTTGCTGATCGGTTTCGGGTTTTTCTTCCTTCGCAATTTCGCGATCCTCCTGGGTGAAAACGGCCAGTTGCCGATCGCGCTGGCGGTCTGGGCGGTGCCGAGCGCCGCGATCTTGATGTCCATTGCTGTCATCCTGCATCTGGAGGATGGCTGACATGATGCGGCTTATTCGCTGGGTTGTGCTGTTTGCGGTCTGGATGTCAGCCGCACAGGCGCAAGTGGCGTCATTACTGGCCGACCAGGTGACGGTCGGTGATGGGTCCATTCGTGCAACAGGGAATGTCGAGGTCATCTACGAGACCACGCGCCTGACGGCCTCGACCATTATTTATGACCAGCGCGAAGGCGTGTTGATCATCGAAGGCCCGATTGTTCTGACCGAAAGAGACGGGCAATCGATCCTGATGGCAGATCAGGCGCAACTGGATAGCGATCTGCAAAACGGCATTCTTCGGTCGGCGCGCTTGGTTCTGGAACGAGAGTTGCAGCTTGCCGCAAGCGAGATTGCCCGCGTTGACGGGCGTTATACGCAGTTGTCACGCACGGTCGCGTCATCCTGCCGGGTTTGCGCCAGCAACCCCGTGCCACTGTGGCAAATCCGCGCCTCTTCGGTGATCCACGACCAGCAAATGCAGCGCCTGTTCTTTGAAAACGCGGTGCTGGATTTCATGGGGCTGCCGATCTTCTACATCCCGCGCCTGTCCGTACCTGACCCATCGCAGACGCGGGCGACCGGATTCCTGGTGCCTAGCCAGCGTAGTTCGACCTTGTTGGGCAATGCGGTGGAAATTCCTTATTTCGTGACACTTGGCCCCAGCCGCGACCTGACCTTCACGCCGCTTCTGTCTTCGCAGACCCGCACCCTGAACCTGCGATATCGGCAGGCCTTCGCGGCAGGGCGGGCAGAAGTCAACGGAGCGCTGACATCGGATGAACTTTTGCCGGGTTCGGCGCGCGGCTATGTGTTCGCCGAGGGCCAGTTTCGTCTAGCCAATGATGCGACCCTGAAATTCGACCTGAAATACGCGTCTGACCCGACCTATCTTGCCGCCTACGGCATCAGCCAAAGCCGCTTGCAAGAAAGCAGCGTCTCGGTGGACAGGACCGATGAGGTTTCAGACACATTGGGCCGGATCGAATGGCTGCAGATCCTGAGCGGTCCGGAATTGGCCTACAGCACCGAAATCCCCCGTTTTACGGGCCGGGCCGAACACCGGCGCTATGTCGACATTCCAGGATTGGCAGGGACTGTGATTTGGTCGCTTTCTGCCGACGCAGCGTTTCGCGAAAGCGGGACCGATCAAATTGGACGAGACAGCCTGCGGCTAGGCACAGCGTTGACCTGGAACGCGAGCCGGACGTTGCCAAACGGCATGATTGCAAGCATGGGCGCTGACGCGTCCCTGGATGCGCATTTCTTGGCTGGGGACAGCAGTTACCAGGCCGCAAATGCGCGGGCTTTCACCGGGGTCGATGCAGCACTGCGTTGGCCGATGATACGGGCCGACGACCATGACGGCATCCAGACCATTGAGCCCGTCGTGCATCTGGCCTGGTCGCAATCTGTGGGTGACACCATTCCCAACGAAGACAGTCGGACGACGATTCTGGATGAAGCCAATCTGTTTGATATCACACGTTTTGCGGGCGAGGACCGCGCCGAAACCGGTGCACGGCTTGCCACGGGTCTCACATGGACCCGTCGGACGGCGGCGGGAAACGCGGCGCGTTTGGCCGGGGGCGTTGTATTTTCGGACCGGGTCGACCCCGATCACACCGTAAGTTCGGGCCTTTTGGGCAGCACCTCTGATCTGCTGTTGGCCGGGCAACTGGATCTTGATGACCGGCTGGAACTCGATGGACAGGTGCTGTGGGATTGGAACGGGACCCTGACGCTTGCCGATCTTAGGATGAACTGGGACAACGACCGCACCTTCCTGTCGGCGCGTCATAGTTGGGCCGTTGCCGATCCGGCGCTGAACCGGCCCGAACCGGTGGCCGAGTTCATTCTGGATGGGCGGTACCGGATCAATGGCAACTGGGCACTGACTGGCGCCTGGCAATATGACTACAACCTGGAAGAACCGGTATCGAACCGGCTGGGGCTGGAATTTCGCAATGAATGCATCAAGGTCGACCTTTCCGCCTCGCGCCGGTTCCAATCCTCGGCTAATATCGTGGCCGATACCGATTTCGGGCTGAAAGTCGAATTGATCGGGTTCGGTTCAGGCGATGCAGGACCAGCACGAACCTGCGTGGAAGGCGGATGGTAAGGGGCATGCGTATGTTGGGCAGAAATCGATCCTCATTGTTCATGGTCCTGGCGATGCTGGGTCTTTTGATCCTATCCTTGCCTGCCACCGCCCAAACCGCGCATCGCGCAAAGGCCACGGTCGGTGATCAGGTGATCACGCAATATGAGGTGGATCAGCGCGTGCTGATGCTCGAGGCTTTGGGAACCGCCGGAGACCTACCCGACATTGCGCTGGACCAGCTGATCAAGGAACGGCTTCAGGAAATGGCCGTGGCGCAGGCCGGGATCGCGGCGACCGGCGTCGAGGTCGAAAATGAAATCGAGGCATTTGCCGCGCGCGGCATTCTGACGGCGGATGAATTGCTGGCAAGGCTGGCAGCCGCCGGCGTGGCCGAACCGTCGTTTCGCCGCTTTCTGAAAGTCGCCTATGAGTGGCGTGCATTGGTGCGGCAGAGATTTGCGTCGAGATCCGGCATCGGCGCCTCGGAACTGGACTCGGCACTTGGGCTTGTCGGGCGCAATCCCGGGCTGGAATTCCAAATTTCGGAAATCTTTCTGCCGACCAGCACTGCCGAATACCTGGCGATTACAGAACAGTTGATGCCGCAGATCCTGGCTTTGACCAGCACGGCGGCTTTCGAAGATGCAGCGCGGCGGTTTTCTGCCGGCCCGACCCGCGATCAGGGCGGACGCGTGGCAAATTGGGTGGCGCTTGGCGAAATGCCCGCGTCGCTGCGCGAGGCTATGCCTTCAGCGCGCATTGGCCAAGTCATCGGACCGATTGAATTTCCGGGCGCAGTCGGGTTGTTCCAGCTGCGCGCAAAACGCGAAACTGCGGGTTCGACGCGCGGCTCGGAAGTTCTGGACTACGCCGTCTACCTAGTTGCGACGGGCGGGCAAGCCGCAGCCACAAAGGTTCTGGATCGGGTGGACACCTGCAACGATCTCTACGGGGTCGCCAAAGGCCAGCCGGACGAATGGCTGAAGCGCCAAACCGCGCCTGCGTCGCAAATCCCCTCGCCTATCGCGCGTGCCCTGTCTAACCTTGACGCCAACGAGGCGGCGGTCGTGGATCATGAAGGCACACGGGTGGTCATGCTGTGCGCGCGCATGCCCGCCACACAAGACGTAACGGCGCTCCGCACTCAGGCAGAACGCGATCTGGCCAACCGCAAGCTGAACGCCTTTGCGGATGCCTACCTGCAGCAATTGCGGGACGAGACGCGCATTACCCTACGATGACTGCGATTGCGCTGACCTGCGGAGAACCCGCCGGGATTGGGCCGGAACTGGCCGTCGCAGCCTGGCGCATCTTGCGCGATGAAATGTCGTTTTTCTGGATCGGCGATCCGCGACATTTGCCGGATGGGGCCACTTTCGCCGAAATAGACTCGCCGGATCAGGCCAAAGATACGATGGCGCGCGCGCTACCCGTCCTGCGCCACGATTTTCCGGGTGCCATGCCAGTTTCGGGGCAACCTGCCCGTCATCATGCGCAACCGATTATCGACGTGATTGCGCGTGCCGTCGATCTTGCAATGACGGGTCAGGCGGCCGGGGTATGCACCTTGCCGATTTCCAAACAGGCGCTGAAGGAAGGCGCCGGTTTTGCCTTTCCGGGTCATACCGAGTATCTGGCTTCGCTGGCCGGGGTCGATCAGGTCGTCATGATGTTGGCATGTGATGCCCTGCGCGTGGTCCCTGCGACGATCCACATCCCGCTGGCCGATGTCCCTGCAGCACTGAACGCCGGTCATTTGGAACAGGTAATTCGTATCACCCATGCCGGGCTGGTGCGCGATTTTGGCATCGATGCGCCGCGCATAGCGGTCGCCGGGCTGAACCCCCATGCGGGCGAAGGCGGCACGATGGGGCGCGAAGAGATCGATCTCATCGCGCCGGTGCTGGACCGCTTGCGCGCCGAAGGCATGGCGCTGGCGGGTCCCATGCCGGCCGACACGATGTTCCACGCTGCAGCCCGCGTGCGTTACGACGCGGCGATTGGTATGTATCACGATCAGGCTCTGATCCCGATCAAAACCATCGCATTTGACGACGGCGTGAACGTGACGCTTGGCCTTCCCTTCATCCGCACTTCGCCGGACCACGGGACGGCATTTGACATTGCCGGGCAAGGACTTGCCAACCCAAGCTCGACCATCGCCGCATTGCGCATGGCGGCAAGCATGGCGGCGGCGCGGGGATGAGCGCAATCGACGGTCTGCCGCCGCTTCGTCAGGTGATCGAAGCTCACGGGTTGCAGGCCAAAAAATCGCTTGGGCAGAATTTCATCCTGGACTTGAACCTGACGGCCAAGATCGCGCGGATTGCGGGCGACCTTTCGGGTTCGGATGTGCTGGAAATTGGCCCCGGCCCCGGCGGGCTGACACGCGGGTTGCTGGCCGAGGGCGCGCGCAAGGTGGTGGCCGTCGAACGGGATCAACGCTGCCTGCCAGCTTTGGCCGAAGTTGCGGCAGCCTATCCCGGTAGGCTGACCGTGCTACAAGGCGATGCGTTGCAGATCGATCCGGGTGAGCACCTTACGGCGCCGATCCATGTGGTGGCCAACCTGCCCTACAATGTCGGCACCGAGTTGCTGATCCGCTGGCTGACCCCCGTTCAGTGGCCACCTTTTTGGGATAGCCTGACATTGATGTTTCAACGCGAGGTAGCTGAGCGCATCACCGCGGCGCCGGGGTCCAAAGCCTATGGCCGCCTGTCAATTCTGGCGCAATGGCGCTGCGATGCGCGTATCGTGCTGACGCTCCCGCCTGATGCCTTCACCCCGCCCCCCAAGGTCAGTTCGGCGGTGGTCCACCTGACCGCCCTGCCCGAGCCTCGCTTCCCGTGCGATGCCAAGGTGTTGGAGCGTGTCGTTGCAGCGGCTTTCAACCAACGCCGCAAGATGTTGCGTGCTGCCCTGCGTGGGATGGCGCCGGATGCCGAGGCGCGCATAAAACTGGCCGGCATCAAACCAACCGTTCGCGCCGAAGAGGTGCCTTTGGAAGGGTTTTGTGCTCTCGCCCGCGCCTTCGCCTAGGGGCGTGTGCGGCTGCGATGGCCTCCGCGCCGGCCGGTTCTGACCGGCTTGCCTGAAGCTTCTTTTAGGATCGCCGTCATCGGATGATCAACCGCCTCTCCGTACTGATCCAGTAACACACCGATTGCGTCGCCTTGGTCGGCATCGGTCGGCAGGCGCAAGGCCCAATCCAGAAAGATCGAGCGGCATTCGGATGGCCCGATCCCTTCCATCCGGTAGGACTCGCGGATCAGCCCTATCGGGTCAACTTCTTCGGCATTCATGGTCATGTCCTGTCAGCGCGACGCTATCTGTGGCGGTGTGGCCAGCGCCCTGTCAATGGCTTTCGCGGCGATGTCTGCACGGGTTGCGACCTCGCCCGTCAGATCATCCAGGGAATCGAACCCGGTCGCGCGCAACAAAAAATCGGTGCCACCCTGTCCGATCAGGTCCGGATCCAGCGTTTCGCCGGTCAAAAGCCGGGCAGCAGACTGCAATTGCCACATCAATTCATAGGATGCCGCCAATGACCCGCGGTCATCGGGGCTGATCCAGCCCAGGTTTTCGGCCACGCCAAGTTGGCCCAGAATGCTGCGTTCACCGCTGCCCGCCATCAGCGCCGCCGATTGCGCCAACAGCTCCACATCCTGCATTCGTCCCGGTCCAAGCTTAGCCTCCAAAGCGCCTTGGGGCCCCTTGGCCGCAGCAATGCGTTCGCGCATGTCCAGCAGGTCGCCCACTACCTTGGCAGGATCACGCGGCTCGGCCAGCAGCGCGCAGCGAAAGGCATCGATCTCTGCGCAAAGGTCAGCGTTTCCCGCCACCGGGCGGGCGCGGGTCAGGGCCAGATGTTCCCAGGTCCAGGCCTCGTTTCTCTGATAGTCCCGGAATGCCTCAAAACTGGTGGCGACCGGTCCTTGCCGCCCCGAAGGGCGCAACCGCATGTCGACTTCATAAAGCCGGCCCTCGGCCATGGGTGCCGTCAGGGCGGTCACCAGTGCCTTGGTCAAACGGGCATAATAGACCCGCGCCTGCAATTCGCGCGGCCCGTCTGACAGTGCCAAACCATCGGCGTCGTAGATCACGATCAGGTCCAGATCTGACGCTGCCGTCAGCCGTGCCGACCCCAGCGAACCCATGCCGATCACCGCCGCCCCACCGCCGGGTGGTGCCCCGTGGCGTGTTGCAAATTGTGCAACGACCACGGGCCAGAGCGCGTTCAGCACGGCATCAGCCAGATCGGCGTAGTGGCGCCCCGCCTCATCGGCGTCAATCAGGCCGCGAAGTTGGTGCACGCCAACACGGAAATGCCATTCCTTCTGCCAGCGCCGGGCGGCGTCAAGCTTGTCTTCGTATCCATCATGATCGGCCAACACATCGGCCAGGCGGCGGGTCAAGTCAGCCGTGCCGGGCCAGCGAGAAAAGAAATCGCCACCCAGAACGGCATCAAGCACCCCCGAATTGCGACCAAGATAGCCCGCCAGTTGGGGCGCGGTGCCCGCAATGTCCACGATCAGGTCGACAAGCTGAGGGTTCGCTTCGAACAAAGAAAATATCTGAACACCGGCTGGCAGGCCTGCCAGGAACTTGTCGAATTGGGTCAATGCCTCGGCTGGGTTGGCGGCGCGGGCCAACTTTGCCAACAAACTTGGCCGCAAACGTTCAAAGATTTCGACCGCGCGTTGTGATCGAAGCGCTGGGTAGCTGCGCCACCCCTCTATCACCTCGACGGGAAACTCCGGCACTTCGGGCGCGGGTTCGGGGCTGGA
>JBNKYL010000266.1:0-11907 GCA_050300875.1 Paracoccaceae bacterium | reverse complement strand
ACGACACCATCCCCTTTCAGGCCCGGATGGGGGGCGTGATCCTGGCCTGGCTCTTCATCGCACCATTGGCGGCCTATGCCATTTCCGGTATTGCGCATCTGCTGGCCCGCGCGGTTGGCGGGCAGGGCAGCTGGTTCGGCGCGCGTCTGGCGTTGTTCTGGGCCATTCTGGCGGCATCACCCGCCTGGCTGGTCGGCGCGCTGGCCGAAGGATTCCTTGGCCGGACAGCAACGGTGGTGCAAGCCATCGGCCTGATCGGTCTGGCGCTGTTCGTCTATATCTGGATCGCGGGCCTGATCGAGGCTGAATTCGGGGCGACACCATGACCTTGTCCGACATCATCGCGCGTATACTTCTGACCCTGCGCGACGCGCGGGCAGGGGCCGAATGGGTGTTGAGCCATCAGATCCCGGTACGTGCATGCTGGCAAATCCTGTTCCTTGTGCTCGTGGGCGGCACCGGCGTCGCCGTGCTGGCCGAAGTTCTGGGATTGGCGCCGCCCTCGGTCGTCTTTGGTGAACAGGGCGAAAGCGCGACCTTCTGGCTGGGCGCGATCAATGCCGGGGTTCTGATCTCTGCCGCCTGGTTGGTCTATGTCATCGGGCGCCGGGTCGGCGGAACGGGCGATCTGGCGGGCTCTGTCCTGCTTGTGGCGTGGTTTCAGACCATCCTGATCTTTCTCCAGATCGTCCAGTACCTGACCTATGTCATCTTCCCGCCTCTGGCCGGGCTGATCGGGCTATTGGGTATGGTCCTGATGGGTTGGCTGCCCACGAATTTCATTGCCGTTCTGCACGGGTTCAAATCCCGTATCGCGGTGTTCCTGGCCCTGATGGCCGTATCTTTCATCCTGCTGGTCTTCGTGTCGCTGATCTTGCGCGCGATGGGGGTGAACCTGGCAATGGGGCCAATGGCATGAGCTACGATGTCGCCAAGATTCGCGCCGATTTTCCCATTCTGGCGCGCGAGGTGAATGGCAAGCCCCTGGTCTATCTCGACAACGGCGCCTCGGCGCAAAAGCCGCAGGTCGTGATAGATGCCGTGACTCGGGCCTATTCGTACGAATATGCCAATGTTCACCGGGGCCTGCATTATCTGTCGAACCTGGCCACCGATAACTACGAAGCCGTGCGCGGCAAGGTCGCGAAGTTTCTCAATGCCGCGTCCGAAAAAGAGATCGTGTTCACGTCAGGGACGACGGAAGGCATCAACCTGGTCGCCTATGGCTGGGCGATGAACAACCTGAAGCCCGGCGATGAGATCATCCTGTCGGTGATGGAACACCATGCCAATATCGTGCCCTGGCATTTCCTGCGCGAACGCATGGGGGTCCGGTTGAAATGGGTGGATATCGACGTGAACGGCGTGCTGGATGCGGGCCGGGTGATCGACGCCATCGGGCCGGACACCAAACTGATCGCGGTCACGCATCTGTCAAACGTGCTGGGCACGCCTGTGGACGTGGCCACCATCTGTGCCGAAGCCCGTGCGCGCGGCGTGCCGGTTCTGGTCGATGGCAGTCAGGGTGCGGTGCATATGCCCGTCGATGTGCAGGCGATCGGCTGCGATTTCTATCCCATAACCGGGCACAAGCTCTACGGACCGTCAGGGTCCGGCGCGATCTATATCAGCGCCGAACGGCAGGCCGAAATGCGCCCTTTCTTGGGCGGTGGCGACATGATCGGGCATGTGTCCAAGGATGATATCACCTATGCCGACCCGCCACTGAAATTCGAGGCCGGCACGCCGGGGATCGTGCAGACGATCGGGTTTGGGGTGGCGCTGGATTACCTGATGGATCTGGGCATGGACAATGTCGCCCAACACGAGGCTGAACTGGCCGCTTATGCGACCGAAAGGCTGGGCGGGTTGAACTGGTTGAACGTCCAGGGCCATGCGCCGGGCAAGGCCGCGATATTTTCGTTCACGCTGGACGGCGCGGCCCATGCCCATGACATTTCGACGGTGCTCGACAAGAAAGGCGTCGCGGTGCGCGCAGGTCACCATTGCGCGCAGCCGTTAATGGAACATCTGGGCGTCAATGCAACCTGTCGGGCATCTTTCGGGTTGTATAATACTCGTGATGAGGTCGACGCGCTGGTCGACGCGCTTGAATTGTGTAATCGACTGTTCGGCTAGGGGCTGAGAAATCACGATGATTTCTCAGTTGAACTCCATGATGGAGTTCAGCCGGGCTAACGCGATTTGAACAGCCCGCCCAGGATGCCGCGCACGATCCGGCGCCCGGTCGTGCCTTTCAATTCCTTGATGACGACCTTCGCAACTTCGCCGCCGAAGCTGGTCGACTTGCTGGATTTGCGTGTCGACGTGCGCTTGGTCGATTTGCCCCAGGGATCATCCGGGTCATAACGCCGGGCCCGCGTGGTTTCGCGGGCTTTTTCCTCTTCCTCGCGGCGTTCGGCTTCTTCGGCTTCGCGCGCGGCGGCTTCGGCACGCTTGCCCAGAATTTCATGCGCCGATTCCCGGTCTATGGCCTCGTCATATTTCGTTCCGAGCGGCGATGCCGCAATGACCCCCGCGCGTTCGGTTTTGTCGAGCGGCCCAAGCTGCGATGAAGGCGGGCGGATCAATGTGCGTTCGACGATGCCCGGTTCGCCCTTGGACATCAGCATCGAGGTGACAGCCTCGCCCACGCCGACCTGAAGTATTGCGTCCTGCGTGTCGAAGCGCGGATTGGGACGATAGGTATCGGCGGCCTGACGCAGCGCTTTCTGGTCGCGCGCGGTAAACGCGCGCAGCGCATGCTGCACACGGTTGCCCAACTGGCCCAGAATGTCTTCGGGCACGTCCGCCGGGTTTTGCGTAACGAAATAGACGCCCACGCCCTTGGACCGGATCAGGCGGGCCACCTGTTCTACCTTGTCAACCAGCGCCTTTGGCGCGTCATCGAACAGCAGATGCGCTTCGTCGAAGAAGAACACCAGTTTCGGTTTGTCGGGGTCGCCGACTTCGGGCAGGTCTTCGAACAGTTCCGATAGCAGCCAAAGCAGGAAGGTTGCGTAAAGCCGCGGGCTTCCCATCAGCCTGTCGGCAGCCAGGATGTTGACCTGTCCGCGTCCCTCGGCATCGGTTTTCATCATGTCGGCGAGATCCAGCGCCGGTTCGCCGAAAAACGACGTGCCGCCCTGGTTTTCAATGACCAGAAGCGCGCGTTGGATCGCGCCGACCGACGCGGTCGACACATTGCCGTATCGCAGCGACAGGTCCTTGGCGTTTTCGCCGACCCAGACAAGAAGCGACCGCAGGTCGGCCAGATCCAGCAAGGGCAGGCCTTCTTCATCGGCGACGCGGAAGGCGATGTTCAGCACGCCTTCCTGTGCTTCGGTAAGGTCCAGCAGGCGGGACAACAGCAGCGGCCCCATTTCCGATATTGTTGTGCGAACGGGATGGCCCTGTTCGCCGAACAGGTCCCAGAAGGTGACCGGGAAACTTTCGTAAACGTAGTCGTCGAAACCGATCTTTTCGGCGCGGCTTGTGAAGGCATCATGTAGTTTGAAGCTTTCAGATCCGGCTGCCGCCATTCCCGACAGGTCGCCTTTGACATCGGACATGAAGACCGGGACCCCGGCATTGGAAAACCCTTCGGCCATGATCTGCAACGTCACGGTCTTGCCGGTGCCGGTTGCGCCCGCGACCAGGCCATGACGGTTGGCGTACTTCAGTTTCAGAAATTGCTTTTCGCCGTAGCCTTCGCCGCCGCCACCCAGAAAAATGGTTTCAATCGTCACCCGTCTGCCTCCTGCCGGTTCTGCATTTCGCGGGGACCACAATACTTCGTTAACGAATATGTGCCAGCTTTGTTCCTGCCCAAAGGTCCGAGTTTCGGGGTTTCAGGCTGACTTCCTCCCTGTCAGACTGGCCGCGCCCTTGTGCGCGGCCTTTTTTTGCCAATCGGCGCGTTGTACCTGTTGACCCGTGCGACCGTTTGTCCTAGCTTCCGCCCCACAATAAGTCGGCCAGTCCGACCGGGAGGATGAAACGGAAGGGGACCCCATGGGGTCCTTTTCTTTTTGAACCTTGCGACCGGCAAAAATCCACACATATCAAGGGACAAGGCGCCAAAGCGCAAGACAGCGCCCGCAAATGCGGATATGCCGCGCTCAAAGGCCGTTTCAATGGCCGCGCAGGAGGAATGACGATGCAGAAATTCACACGAGCCGGAGCCATCATGGCCGCCCTGGTCGCGGCGCTGGCGGCGCAGGCGCAGGACAGCGATCAACCCGCCCCGGACGAATCATTGGCACAGCCACAGCTTTACGTCGCTGCAGAACACGGCGATTGGGAATTGCGCTGTCTGGAAACGGATGCCGCCTTTGATCCCTGCCAGCTTTATCAGCTGATGGAAGACGAGGAAGGCAATTCGGTGGCCGAGATCACGTTGTTCCCCTTGCCCGGCGACAGTCGGGCGGTTGTGGGGGCCACGATCGCGACGCCGCTTGACACATTGCTGACCCGTCAGGTCACGATATCGATAGATGACGGTATCGCGCGCCGCTATCCTTTCACCTATTGCTCGGTCCAGGGCTGTTTTTCGCGGATTGGTTTTACGCAGGAAGAAGTCGATGCCTTGCGCCGGGGCAACGCGGCCAAGATCATCATCGTGCCGCTTGCGGCCACCGATACCGAGGTTGTTCTGACCATGTCGCTAAAGGGATTCACGGCAGGTCATAACGCCTTGCTAGCCTTGCAGGACCAGACGGGCGACAACTGAGATTGGCGATTGCCGCGCCCGGCTCGGGGCGCTATAGACGCCCCGGCAAGCACCCGTAGCTCAGCTGGATAGAGCGCTGCCCTCCGAAGGCAGAGGCCAGAGGTTCGAATCCTCTCGGGTGCGCCAGCCCCCTTGGCGGGGTCCAGGGGGCGGTTCATGACATTTACGACAAGACCTGAATTGCTGGGCAGCTTCGGCATGGTCGCCTCGACCCATTGGATCGCGTCGGCGGTGGGCATGAAGCTGCTGGAACAGGGCGGCACGGCAGTCGATGCAGCCGTCGGCATGGCCTTTGTGCTGAACGTTGTCGAACCGCATCTGAACGGGCCATTGGGCGATATGCCGGCATTGGTCTGGGCGTCAGGGTCGGACGAACCCACGGTGTATTGCGGGCAGGGTACGGCACCGGCAGGTGCGACCATCGACCATTACCGGGCAGAAGGGCTGGACCTGATCCCGGGGTCGGGGTTGCTGGCCACGGTGGTTCCCGGTGCCTTCGATGCCTTGATGCTGATGCTGCGCGATCACGGGCAGTTGCCGCTACGCACCGTGCTGGAACCGGCCATATATTACGCGAAGGCGGGCTATCCGGTTTTGCCGCGTGTGGCGGGCGAAATTGCGGCCATGGCCCCGATCTTTCGCGATGAATGGCCGACGAGCGCGCCGGTCTGGATGCCGGGCGGTACCGCGCCTGTGGCGGGCGAGTTGCACCGCAATCCCGATCTGGCCGCCATGTGGACGCGGATACTGGACGAAGCCGAGGGTGAGGCGAGCCGCGAGGCGCAGGTCGAAGCGGCACGGCGGGCCTTTTATCATGGCTTCGTGGCCGAGGCGATCGACACATTCCTGCGCGATGCCTGCCTGATCGACGCGACCGGGGAGCGCCGCAAGGGTGTTTTGACCGGGCAGGATATGGCCGCGTGGCACGCAACAACGGAGACGCCGCTATCAATCGACTATCGCGGCACGCAGGTCTTCAAATGCGGGGCCTGGACGCAAGGGCCGACCTTCCTGCAGGCGCTGCGCATTCTGGAAACGGATGCGCTGGAGGACATCGACCCCACGGGGCCGGACTTCGTGCATCTGGTGACCGAGGCGCTGAAACTGGCATTTGCCGACCGCGACACCTACTACGGCGACCCGAATTTCGCAGATGTGCCGCTGGATCGGCTTTTGTCGTCCGACTATGGGGCCACCCGGCGCGCGCAGATCAGCGATCAGGCGTCTGTTGAACAACGCCCGGGCTGGATCGAGGGGTTCGAACATCAGGTTGATGCCTGCCTGCGCCGCTATGCGACCCCGCCGGGCGAACGCGGGCGGATCGGGGTGGGGGAACCCACCATGGCGCATCTGACCAGCCAGAACCGCGACACCGTGCATATCGACGTGATCGACCGCTGGGGCAACGCGGTATCAGCGACGCCATCGGGGGGGTGGCTGAAATCCTCACCCGTCGTGCCGGGGCTGGGCGTGCCGCTGAATTCGCGTGCGCAGATGTTCTGGCTGGAACCCGGCCTGCCGACATCGCTGACACCGGGCGCCCGCCCGCGCACAACGCTGACCCCTTCGATGGCACGCAAGGCAGATGGCACGCAGATCGCCTTTGGCACGCCGGGCGGCGACCAGCAGGAACAATGGCAATTGGCCTTCCTGCTGCGCCATCTTCATCACGGGATGAACCTGCAACAGGCCATCGACGCGCCGCTGTTTCACACCGCTCATCTGCAGGGCAGCTTTTACCCGCGTGGCAACCGGCCGGGTCACCTGATGGTTGAACCGTCCTTTGGGCATGAGGTGATAGATCGACTGTCCAACCATGGACACGCCGTCGAAGTTGCCGAGCCCTGGACCGTGGGCCGCCTGACAGCCGTGGCTCGCCGTCCCGATGGGCGGTTGGCGGGGGCGGCCACACCGCGCCTGATGCAGGCCTACGCGATAGGGCGTTGAGGGGATGGAGTTTCTGGCCGACCTGATCCAGTCCCCTCTTGATATCTGGGTCAGTCTGGGACTGATCGCCATTTCGGCGCTGGCCTCGTTCATCACTGCGGCCTTCGGTATCGGGGGCGGCGGCATCCTGCTGGCGGCCATGGCCAGCCTGGTGCCCATTGGCGCGCTGATCCCTGTGCATGGGCTGGTGCAGGTCGGGTCCAATGTCGGGCGGCTTTGGATGTTCCGTCGCCACGTGATCATGGCCTATCTGCCTGCCTTTGCCATCGGCACGGTGATCGGGGCGGCCTGCGCGGGGCTGGTCGTCGTCGAACTGCCCGCCGATTTCGTGCGCATCGGCGTCGGTGTCTTCATCATCTGGTCGGTGGCGCTCAAGCCGCCCGCCTGGTTGCGGCGCTGGGGTTGGCTGACAGGTTTCGTGTCCAGCTTCCTGTCGATCTTTTTCGGGGCGACCGGGTTGTTCGTTGCGAGCTACGTGAAGGCGTTGAACCTGCCACGCCACGCCCATGTGGCCGCACAGGCCGCGCTGATGTCGATGCAGCACCTGATGAAAGTCGTGGTCTTCGGCCTGCTGGGTTTTGCCTTCGGCGAATGGGTCATATTGATCCTTTTGATGATCCTGTCGGGGCTGGTCGGCACCTGGATCGGCAAGAAGGTGTTGAACCGCATGGACGAAAGCTGGTTTCGCATCATGCTGAACGCTATCCTGGTTCTGCTGTCTCTGCGCCTGATCTGGACGGGTGTCGCCGGGATGCTGGGCTAGCGCCCGTTTTTGCTCAACACGTTTAGCGCGGCCTGAAAATCGTCCAGATGCTTGCCCAACCGGCCTTCCAGTTCGTCCTGATAGGCTTGGGCCAGCGGGGCGAGTTGATCCATCAGATCGCGCCCCTTGTCGCTGAGCGACAGTTCCACCAATCGGCGGTCGAGCGAATTGGTGGCCTTGATGACATAGCCGCCTGCGACCAGACGTGACGCGGCCCGGCTGACCTTGGGCTTGTCCAGTTCCACCTGTGCGCAGATTTCGCGCACGCTGACCGGCTGATCGGTCTGGCTGAGATGCGCAATGACGCGCCATTCGGCGACCGTCAGGCCAAACCTTTCACGATAATGCCCGGCAAAACCCTGGCTGACGCGTCGGGCCAGAACGGCGAGCCGATAGGGCAGGAAATCATTCAGGACAAATTGCGTCACGGGTCCTTCACCATCAGTGGGTCGGGTGCCATCATGGCGCGCGCCGCCCGGGCCTTCAAGCCGGATCGTCCCGCATGAATGGCAGGCATTCCATGATCCGGTCACGCAACCAGGCATGCGCCGGATCGCCGCTGTGTTTGACATGCCAATACAAAAACAGATCGACCTTTGGGCGGATCGGCAATTCATAGACGTCAATCGGTTCGGATTGCTCGGCCTTGCGCGCCAGTGACCGCGGGACCATGCCCACCAGGTCGGACTGTCCAACTGTCCGGTAGACCGCGGAAAAATAGGGGACCACCAAGACGATATGTCTTTCCCGCCCGATATCGGCAAGCTTCTGGTCAAGTCCACCGGCAAATTTGCCCTCGGGCGACATGAAAATCTGCGGCAGGTCGCAAAACAAGTCCAGTGGCACGGTCTGTCCTGGGGCAATCCCCGCGCGGCCCAGCCTGGCATGGCCCTTGCGCGCAATCAGCACGAGTTGCGACGATTGCAGCGGTGCCTTTGCGATCCAGTTCGGCGTCTGCAGGTTCGGAAATATCGCCAAGTCGATGGTGCCCGATCGCAGGGTTTCCACGTAGTCGGCCGATGTCAGATCGCGCAGTCGCAACCTGATGCCCGGTGCGCCCGGCATGATCAGCCGCACCAGCTGTGGGATTAGCATTTCGCCGAAATAGTCAGTTCCGGCAATGGTCAGGACGCGTTCGGCCTGGGTCGGGTCAAACCCGCTATTGCCGGACAGGACTTCGTGCAGCCGATCCAGCGTCTGGCGCAGGGGCAGGGCGAGCGCGGACGCAAAGGGCGTGGGCACCAGCTTTTGGCCTTCGCGCACAAAAAGCGGGTCGTTCAGCGCGTGGCGCAACCGGTTCAGGGCAGACGAAACCGCAGGTTGGCTCAACCCAACCCGTTTTCCCGCTTCCGTGGTCGACCCGGTGTCCAGCACAGCGTCCAGCACGCGTAACAAGTTCATGTCGAAGGACGATAAATTCACAGAGTGAATTTATATCATATAAATAATCCATTTAACAAATGAATATGATGGCGCCAGGTTGGGCCCACGCGAACCGGTTCCGCTTCATCCCCAGTCCAAAGCGGAGAGACACCATGAAAGACATTGAAATGCCCGGCACCATCGAGTGGCAGGGTGTCAGTTACAAAACCATCCTATCTGCGCAGGATACCGCCGGGGCCATGTCCATCGTCGACAGCGTGTCGCCGGTCTACAGCGGCCCGCCGCGCCATGTCCACGAAGCCGAAGACGAAACCTTCGTCATCCTGACGGGTGAAGTCGAGCTGTGGATTGACGGCGTGTTATCGACCGCGGGGCCGGGCCAGTCCGTGTTCATTCCGCGCGGCACCGAACATACGTTTCGCGCCATTGGCGAACGACCCTGCCGGCACCTGGTGATCCTGACCCCCGGCGGTTTCGAAGGCTTCTTTGCCGAGATGGCCAAGGGTCAGTTTCGCATTCCGCAGGACATGGATCAGGTCGTCGAAAGCGGCATACGCCATAACATGACATTCACCGGCCCGCCTTTGGGCGCGGAACAGGGGGCGGACCAATGACGAGTATCGCATATCGTTTCTTTTTGCTGGCCGTGCTGTCGGTGACCATTGGCATGGTCTGGGGCATCCAAATGTCGGCCACCCATGACCACACCCTGTCGCCCGCGCATGCTCATCTGAACCTGATCGGCTGGGTCACCATGGGGCTGTTCGGGCTCTACTATTCCGTCACGCCCCAGGCGGCCGCGTCCGGTTTGGCGCGCGTGCATTTCTGGCTGGCCGCTATCGGGCTGGTCATCATCGCACCGGGCATTGCCTTGGCCATAAACGAAGTGACGGAACTCGCGGCGATTGTCGGGTCCTTTCTGACACTGGGTTCGATGCTGACCTTTCTGGTTGTGGTCATCCGCAACGGTATTGGCGCGGCGCATTAGTTCCACTCTGCATGCAGTGAATAGCTGGCGGCCGGTCCATTGCCCGGCCGTTTTGCTGCGCCTTGACTTCGTTGTGAATGCAACGAAAATAGAACGGACACGAATCCCACTTATACGCGCACGGGAGAAACACCGATGAACGTTCAGTCCAAGCCGCATGGCATGGTTCAGGCCCCATCCTTGCCCGGCCCGAACCAAGGTTACATGCCGGGCTTTGCCAATGATTTCGAAACCGAGGCGCTGCCCGGTGCCTTGCCACAGGGCATGAACAGCCCGCAGAAATGCAATTACGGGCTGTATGGCGAACAGCTTTCGGGCACGGCGTTTACCGCCAACCCGCCGGAACGCACCTGGACCTATCGCATCCGGCCATCCGTCAAGCATTCGGCGCGCTATGAAAGGATCGCGCTGCCCTATTGGAAATCGGCGCCTTGCGTCGATCCGGACGTGATTTCGCTGGGTCAATATCGCTGGGACCCCGTGCCGGTCGAGGACGGGCTGACATGGCTGACAGGCATGCGCACCATGACAACGGCGGGCGATGTGAACACGCAGGTGGGCATGGCGAGCCATGTCTATCTGGTCACCGAAAGCATGGTGGATGAGTATTTCTTTTCTGCCGACAGCGAATTGCTGGTCGTCCCGCAGGAAGGTCGCCTGCGATTTGCCACGGAGCTGGGCATCATCGACCTGGAACCCAAGGAGATTGCCATCATCCCGCGCGGGCTGGTCTATCGGGTGGAATTGCTGGACGGCCCGGCGCGCGGGTTCGTGTGCGAAAACTACGGGCAGAAGTTCGAAATGCCGGGCAGGGGGCCGATCGGCGCCAATTGCATGGCCAACCCGCGCGATTTCAAGGCCCCGGTCGCGGCGTTCGAAGACCGGGAAGTGGCGTCCGGTTTGACAATCAAGTGGTGCGGGCAGTTTCACCGCACCGAGATCGGGCAGTCGCCGCTGGACGTGGTCGCCTGGCATGGCAATTACGTGCCCTACAAATACGACCTGCGCAACTATTGCCCGGTCGGCGCGATCCTGTTCGACCATCCGGACCCGTCGATCTTTACCGTGTTGACCGCGCCATCTGGCGTGCCGGGCACGGCCAATATCGATTTCGTGCTGTTCCGCGAACGCTGGATGGTGGCCGAAAACACATTCCGCCCGCCCTGGTATCACAAGAACATCATGTCCGAGCTGATGGGCAATATTTACGGGCAGTATGACGCCAAGCCGCAGGGGTTCGTACCGGGCGGTATGAGCCTGCATAACATGATGATCCCGCACGGGCCGGACCGGAATGCGTTCGAAGGGGCGTCAAATTCCAACCTTGGGCCGGAGAAGCTGGACAACACCATGTCGTTCATGTTCGAAACCCGTTTTCCGCAGCACCTGACGGAATTCGCGGCGAAGGAAGCGCCCTTGCAGGATGACTACATCGATTGCTGGGCGGATCTGGACAAGAAGTTCGACGGCACGCCGGGGTTGAAGTGAAGCGACTTTCAGGTTTCGATATGGACTGCATCCAATCCGGCCGGGGCGAGGGGGCTGGTTGTTCCTTGTCGCTCTGCCGCGAGTTCTTTGACAGAAAGAAGGGCGGGGCATGAAGCTCTATACCTATTGGCGGTCATCGGCGGCCTACCGGGTACGGATCGCGCTGAACCTCAAAGGGGCAGCCTATGAAAGCATTCCGGTCGACCTTTTGAAGGGCGAACAGCGCAGCGCGGACTACCTGGCAATCAACCCATCGGGTCTGGTGCCGACACTCGTGACCGATGACGGCAATATCATGACGCAATCGCTGGCGATCATCCGCTGGCTTGATGCGTCCTATCCCGATCGGCCCTTGATCCCGACCGATGCGGATGAGCTTGCCCGCGTCGAGGCGGCAACCATGGTGATCGCGGCGGATATTCACCCGCTGAACAATTCGCGCGTGCTTGCGCGGTTGTCCGACCAGTTTGGCGCAGATATGGATGCGCGGATCGGCTGGATGCAGCATTGGATGCGGCTAGGTTTCGACGCATTGGAGGAAATGCTGGGGCAGGGCCGCTTTGCCTTTGGTGATCAGCCTGGTCTGGCTGACATCTTCCTGGTCGC
>JBNKYL010000265.1:0-3491 GCA_050300875.1 Paracoccaceae bacterium | reverse complement strand
CCGGGCGGGATCAGCCATGACTGGTGGCGCGTGGGGCGGTTCCTGCATGCCATCGGCGTACGCAAGGGCGACGTGATCCAGAACTGTTTTTCTTATCACTTCACGCCCGCTGGCATGATTTTCGAAAGCGGCGCGCGGGCGGTGGGCGCGGTGGTGTTCCCGGCGGGCACGGGGCAGACCGAATTGCAGGTGCGCGCGGCGGCTGACATCGGTGCCGTGGGCTATGCGGGCACGCCCGATTACCTGAAGGTGATCCTCGACAAGGCCGACGAGATGGGCGTGGAGCTGAAATTCCGGATGGCGGGCGTCGGTGGCGGCGCGCTGTTTCCGCAACTGCGGCAGGCATATGCGGATCGGGGCATCCTGTGTTTGCAGAACTACGCCACCGCCGATCTGGGCAATATCGCGTATGAAAGTCAGGCGATGGAGGGGATGATCGTCGATGAAGGCGTGATCGTCGAAATCGTGCGCCCCGGCACCGGTGACCCGGTGGAACCGGGCGAAGTCGGCGAGGTCGTGGTGACCACGTTGAACCCCGATTATCCGCTCATCCGGTTCGCCACCGGGGACCTTTCGGCGATTCTTCCCGGTGAAAGTCCCTGTGGGCGGACTAATGTGCGTATTCGCGGCTGGATGGGCCGTGCCGATCAGACGACCAAGGTCAAGGGCATGTTCGTGCGCCCCGAACAGGTGGCGGAACTTGTGGCCCGCCATGCAGAGGTCAAACGCGTGCGCGTGGAAATCGACCGCAAGGGGGATGCGGATGTGATGGTCGTCAAGGCCGAAGCGGAGGGGTTGGATCCAGCAGCGATGGAACAATCTGTCCAGCAGGTACTTAAACTAAGGGGCACGGTGGAAATCGTTCCGCCGGGCAGCCTGCCCAATGACGGAAAGGTCATTGATGATTTGAGGCAATACGGGTGACCCAGTCGGGTTGCTGAAAAGGGAGAATGACGTGAAAGCCACCAAAACCCTCGTTTCGATGCTAGTCGGGTCGTTGCTGGCCGGGCCGGTTCTGGCCCAGGACAGGGCTGCCATCATCATCGGAAACCGCAATTTCGAAAAATTGCGCGAAGTGCCTGATGCCAACCGGGCCTTTATGGTCAGTCAGGATTTGCGGCGGCAAGGGTTCGAGGTCACGACATTCCGGGACATGGACGCGCAGGACATGCGCGCCGCCGCAGCCAAGATTTCCGGTATCATCGACCGGGCGAGCCATGTGATCGTCTTCATCAGCGGGCATGTGGCTGGCAACGGGCATGACGCGTGGTTCCTGCCGGTCGATGCGAGCCTGCCGCATATGATGACGCCTTCGCAGGGCGGGCTGTCGATTGCCGGGCTGATGGACGCGATGGCCGACGATCCCGGCAGCGCGGTCTTGCTGATCGGCAAGCCGGGGCGCGGTTTTGCCGTACAGCCGGGGGTTTCCGCAGGCATTGCGGGCATGGATGTGCCGCAGGGTGTCACGGTGTTCACTGGCGATACCGATGATCTGGTCGATCTGGCTGCCGATGCCCTGCTGCGACCGGGCACAAGTTATGCCGATGTCGCCGCGCGGGCCGGTCGGTCGGTTGCAGCCATGGGATATCTGGGCACGAATGGCGGGCTGTTGCAGGCCGAAGCGCAGGGAAGCGCCGATGTGTCTTCGGCGGAACTGGAAGCTTTCCGTTTCGCACAGGCGCGCGATGCCGGGACCGTTGCGGCGCTGACATCGTTCCTGTCGCAATATCCAAACGGGGCCTATGCCGATCAGGCGAATGCGCTTTTGGCGGATTTGCAGAAGACCCCTGAAGAACGGGCGCGGGATGCGGAAACGGCGCTTGGACTGACACGGACGCAGCGGCGGGAAATCCAGGGCAACCTGACGCTGATCGGGTTCGATACCAATGGTGTCGATGGTATTTTTGGGCGCGGCAGCCGGGCGGCGATCGAACGCTGGCAAAGGTCGGTGGGCGAAGACGCGACGGGCTATCTGACCGCCGCACAGATCGGCAAGATTGATGCGCAGGCGCAGGTGGAGCGCCAGCGCCTCGAAGCCGCCGATGCGGCCTATTGGCAGCAGACCGGGCGGTTGGGGACCGAAGCAGGTTACCGCGCCTATCTGGAACGCTACCCAGAGGGCATCTTTGGCGATCTGGCGCGCGGCGAGCTGAAGAAGATCGACGATCAGCGCCGCGCATCGCAGGCCGCAGCCGAGGCGGTGGCCTGGCAGGAAGCAAGCGCTGTCAACACGGCGCAAGCCTATCGCGCGTTCCTGCAGGATTACCCCGACGGCGCCCATGCGTCCGATGCGATCCAGCGTCTGGAAGAGATCGAGGCTCAGAACGGCGCATCGGCAGAGGTCGAGGCCGCCAAGGCGGCGGAACAGAAGCTGCTGGGCAATCCCATCACGCGCATCCTGGTGGAACGGCGTTTGGGGCAACTGGGGTTCAATCCCGGGCTGATCGACGGCACGTTTGACAAGTCCACCCGCCTGGCGGTCCGGCAGTTCCAGCAGTCCAAGGACATGGCACAGACGGGATATGTCGACAGCCGCACCTTGTCGGCGCTGCTCAATAACTGACGGGCAGCTGACGTGAGATAGCGAAGGGCCGTCCCGCCTGGGCGGCCTTTCGCATGTTCGGGTTGGTGTTCGTCCGGGGTGCAAGCGCGGTGATGGACCATGATGGACATTGCGGCGCGTGTGCATACAGAGTGATGCATGTCGATGATCGAAGACCTGGAACAAGTCGTGGCGGCGGTCTTGCCGACCGATCCCAGCTTTCGATTTGTCGAACCCGGTGAACTGGATCATCATATTCGCGAATGTCGGCAGCACGCGCAGGCCAAGGCAAAGGATGACTTTCTGCTTTCCCTGATGCGCTTACTGGCGCTTGCGGGAAACGGGCATACGCGACTGATCCCGAACGACGCCATCCAGGTTGTGCCTTTACGGTTCGCAACCATCGGTACCAAAGTGCGGCTACTGGACGCCGCGCCGGAATTTTCTGACGCGGTCGGCGGCGAATTGATATCCATCAACGGCGTTCCGACGGGCGAAATCGAATCGGCCGTGGATCCGTTCCTGGCGGGGACGCGACAACGAAAACGCGTCATCGGGCCGATCCTTTTTGCCTGGCCCGGTGCAATCCGGCGGCTCGGTGTGCCGTCCGGCGGCCATACCATCGAATACCAGATGCGCAGCAAGACAGGGAACACCACCGCACTGCACCTGGACGCTACAAACGTGGTTCACGGTGCCAAGTTCTATCCACGCAGCGAGCACGGAAAAGCCGCCGCATCCTGGTCGCCCAAATCCTTTCTGAAGACAAAGGATTTCGGCCAGACCGGGATCGTCTTGATTCTGCCAAGCTTTTTCGACCCAGACGAAACGTCACTTTCAGATGCAGTATACGGAGCGGCAGCATGTGCAGCGTCGCGCCCGGGCATTCCCCTGCTTGTCGACCTGCGCGGGAACACTGGCGGCGACTTTCTTCGGACCATGCCATTGA
>JBNKYL010000264.1:0-11752 GCA_050300875.1 Paracoccaceae bacterium | reverse complement strand
CGTGACTGCACTGATTGCCAAGCTCTGTTCATAGGCGGCGGAACGTGCAAAACCTGGATCGACCAGTCCTGGCACGGAAACGTCAGGTGGCCGTTCCGCGCTCGAACCAGACATGGGTCAGCCCCCCTTTGCAAACACCCTCGCAACGCCTATATTCAACACGTTCCTTCGGGGACTATGGACATAAACGCGCTCGTAATAAGCGGATCGGACCCGGGGGCGGTACCCGGCGGCTCCACCAAAATCCTTCGTTTGGGGATCATGGGGCCGAAACAGGATCGACGGACGTCTAAAGGGGTTTGCTTTGTCTCGGCGGGGTACCACCGTTATCGGTCCGAAAAGCATAATTGCAAACGACAATCGTGCTCCGGCAATGGCTCTGGCTGCGTAAGCAGTTCGGGTCGCCGAAACTTAAGCCCTTGCGCCTAGCCGCGTAAGGCGGGGTTCGCAGGCACCTGGCAACAGAAGCCTGCACTTTCCACGCACCAGAATTTGTGACTAGCCTGACCAAAGCATCGGAGGTCAAGATGGCATTGGACGTCATAGGCATAGGTTATGGGCGCACGGGAACGGAAACCCTGCGCGCTGCGCTGAACATTCTGGGGTTCGGGCCCTGTCACCACATGCATGTTATGCGCGATCAGCCCGACACCTTCCCGGTCTGGCGCGATTTTGCGGCGGGCATGCACCGCGACTGGGACAGACTTTATGACGGGTTCCGTTCCGCGGTCGATTTTCCGACTGCCGCCTATTGGCGGGACCTGTTCGAACATTACCCCGATGCGCGTTTCATCCTTACCACGCGTGATCCGGACCGGTGGTATGACAGCGCGACCGCGTCGGTCTTGAAGCTGCTCGCCGAGCGCGACCAGATTACCGACCCACACCATTCCGAAATACTGGAATTTAGCGAACAGATCGTCGGCCAAGAGTATTTTCATGGGCGAGGTCCGGATCGGGACTACATGCTGGACCGCTTCCGCCGGCATGAAACCAATGTGCGCGAAAGAATTCCGCCCGAACAACTGCTGGTCTATCGGGTCAGCGAAGGCTGGTCACGGTTGTGCAGCTTTCTCGATGTTCAGATCCCGGAAACCCCGTTCCCCTTTGCCAACAAGCTGGACGAATACCGTGGGGCCTGGGAATAACAGTGGTCTTTCCTTCCCGACCGAATCTCGTATGGTTGAACTGACCACACGCGGGACATAGGCATGGCCAGATCCATTGACTACGGAAACCTGATGCATGACGCCATGCGCGGTCTGATCCGCGAGGTATTGATGCAGGTTCAGCACAATGGCCTGCCGGGCGATCACCACTTTTTCATCAAGTTCGACACCATGCATCCGGATGTAGAGATCGCCGATTGGCTTTCGGACCGCTATCCCGATGAAATGACGATCGTCATCCAGAACTGGTTTCAGGATCTTGACGTTGGCGACGACGGCTTTGCCATCACCCTGAATTTCGGCGACAACCCTGAACCTCTTTACGTGCCGTTCGATGCGATCCGAACATTTGTCGACCCGTCGGTTGAATTTGGCCTTAAGTTCGAAACCCAGGAAACCGGGCCCGACGATGATGACCTGGGTGACGAAAATGACGAAACCGATGACGATCCATCCGGCAGCCACAAGGATGCCGATGTCGTCAGCCTGGACAGTTTCCGAAAGCATTGAGCCAAATCTGGCGCAGATTTCCCGGCATACCACGGTATGCCGCATTGACCTGATCCGCATTTCCGCTAACTAGGCCGCACGCACCAGACAGAGGGAGCCTGACATGGCCCAGACCCGCACCGAAACCGACAGCTTTGGCCCGCTCGAAGTCCCGACAGACAGGTATTGGGGGGCGCAGACGCAACGTTCGCTGATGAATTTTCCCATCGGCTGGGAAAAGCAGCCGGTCGCCGTGGTGCGTGCCCTGGGTGTCATAAAGCAAGCCTGTGCCATGGCCAACAAGAAGGCCGGCGCGCTGGATGCGAAACTGGCAGACGCCGTCATTCAGGCCGCGTCCGAGGTTGTCGCGGGCAAGTTCGACGACCACTTCCCGCTGGTGGTCTGGCAGACCGGGTCCGGCACGCAGTCGAACATGAATGCCAACGAGGTGATTTCGAACCGCGCCATCGAAATTCTGGGCGGCGTGATCGGGTCCAAGGACCCCATTCACCCCAACGACCATGTCAATATGGGCCAATCTTCCAACGACACTTTTCCCACGGCCATGCACATCGCAGCCGCCATGTCCGTGCGCGACGTGCTGTTGCCGGGGCTGGAAAAGCTGCTTGCAGGGCTGGATGCGAAGTCGGACGAATTCAAGGACATCATCAAGATCGGGCGCACGCATACGCAGGACGCCACGCCCCTGACGCTGGGCCAGGAATTTTCGGGCTATGCCCAACAGATCCGCAACGGCATCGCGCGCATCAAGGCCGCACTGCCGGGCATCTACGAACTGGCACAGGGCGGCACCGCCGTCGGCACGGGGCTGAACACGCGGCCGGGCTGGGGCGAAGAAGTCGCGGCCAACATGGCCGACATCACCGGCCTGCCCTTCATTACCGCGCCCAACAAGTTCGAAGCGCTCGCCGCCCATGACGCCATGGTCTTCCTGTCGGGCGCAATCGCAACAACGGCTGGCGCCGCCTACAAGATCGCCAACGACATCCGTCTGCTGGGCTCCGGCCCGCGTTCGGGTCTGGGCGAGCTGATCCTGCCGGAAAACGAACCGGGCAGCTCGATCATGCCCGGCAAGGTCAACCCGACCCAGGCCGAGGCGCTGACCCAGGTTGCGGCCCATATCATGGGCAATGACGCCGCGATCAAATTCGCGGGGTCGCAGGGCCATTTCGAATTGAACGTCTACAATCCGATGATGTCTTATAACCTGCTTCAATCCATCCAGTTGTTGGGCGACGCCGCCGACAGCTTCACCGAACGGATGCTGAATGGCATCAAGGCCAACGAGGAGCGTATCGAAAAACTGATGCGCGAAAGCCTGATGCTGGTCACGGCCCTGGCGCCGACCATCGGATATGACAATGCCACAAAGGTCGCCAAGACCGCACACAAGAACGGCACAACGTTGAAGGAAGAGGCCATCGCGCTGGGCTTCGTCGATGAAGCGACCTTCGACGCGGTTGTGCGCCCCGAACAGATGATCGGGCCGAAGTGACGGGCGCGCCCATCAACCTGAACAAGGCGCGCAAGGCACGGGCGCGTCAAAAGGCGCGCCAGACGGCCGAAGAAAATGCGGTGCGCTTCGGGCGCAACAAGGCGGCAAAACTGCGGGACCAGGCCGAAACGGACCGGCAGTTGCGGTCCGTTGATGGCCATCGACTAGATCCGGACGAATGACCACGCGTCCGCAAAAGCACTCGCTGACCCTGCACGGTCACCGGACCAGCGTATCCCTGGAACCGGAATTCTGGCAGGCCTTTCGCCAGATCGCACGAACAAAAGGCATTCCGATCAATCAGTTGGCGGCCGCAATTGATGAAAACCGTGGACAGGAGTCAGGTCTGGCTTCGGCCATTCGTGTCTATGTTCTGCGGTATCTGCAATCCACGCAACTGGACGATTAACCAGTATCTCAAAAACCTTGTCGAATTAACGACTCGAGCAGAGATTCGCGCGATACTCGCGTCCGTGGGGGCATGCTTGATGGAGCATGCATCATGATGGAAATCAATTCCGCCCAGCCGGTTTCGGCGCTTGGCATGGCCGTGCGCCCGACCCCGCCTGCACCGCAACCGCAGGTCGCCAAGCCGGCCGACACCGGGTCGTCCCGGTCGGCCGCAGATTACGGACAGACCAAGTCACCCGAAACCGCCGCCGCCACGGCCCGCGAATTCGCCAAGCGGCGCGCCTTCGACGATCACGTGCTGACTGGCCCGCCCCCGTCATTTCAGGCCAGCCTGCTGGAAGTTGAAAACGACATCAACGCCGCCATTGCCCGGCTCAACGAGGCGCGGCAGTCGCTGGACCCGGACCAGGCGAAGAAGACAGCCGCTGCCACGCCGGAAGACAGCGCGCCGGCACCGGCCATGGCCGAAGACGCGGAACGGCCCGTGTCGGGCCCGGACGATGTCGAAGACAGCGCCACAACCCGGCAGGAAGAAAGCGCCGAAGCCGAAGTGCCGGACAACTAGCCGCTTTTCAGCGCCGCCTGACCCGATCCGCCTGGCCTGCGCCCGGCGGACACTGATGCATTTTTCGCCACTGCGTGCTTTTCTCGCCCGCGCGGCTGGCGTATACCCTTCGCAAAATCAATACGAAACCGCGGCCAGCAGGCCCGGAACAAGGGGGCGAGTATCCTATGGCAAAGATGACATCCGACGCAGATGTAACCTTTATCCGCGCCTTGGCAGAATTGCTGAACGAAAACGATCTGACCGAGCTGGAAGTCAAACGTGAATATGGCGAGGCCGACAAGTTGAACGTCCGGGTCAGCCGCGCCAAGCAGGTCGTGCAGGCCCAGACCGTTCTGGCCCCGTCACCGGCCGCGCCCGCCGCTGCCCCTGCGGCACCTGCTGCGCCCGCAGCCTCTGCACCCGCCGAAGCCGGCGGCGATCCATCGTCCCATCCCGGCGCCGTGACCTCCCCCATGGTCGGTACCGCCTATCTCCAGGCCGAACCCGGTTCACCGGCCTTCGTCAAGGTCGGCGACACTGTGGCCGAAGGCGACACGCTCCTGATCATCGAAGCGATGAAAACCATGAACCAGATCCACGCCCCCCGTGCCGGGACGGTCAAGCGCATACTGGTCGGCGACGGCGATCCCGTTGAATACGGCGCGCCGTTGATGATCGTCGAATAGGCGCGCGGCGATGATCGACAAAATCCTGATTGCCAACCGGGGCGAAATCGCCCTGCGCGTCATCCGCGCCTGCCGGGAAATGGGCATAAAATCGGTCGCAGTGCATTCCACCGCCGACAGCGACGCGATGCACGTGCGCATGGCCGATGAAGCCATCTGCATCGGCCCGCCGCCCGGCACGCAAAGCTATCTGAACATCCCGGCGATCATTTCCGCCTGTGAAATCACCGGTGCGCAGGCCGTGCATCCGGGTTATGGCTTCCTGTCCGAAAATGCCGCTTTCGTGCAGGTGCTGGAAGAACACGACATCACCTTCATCGGCCCGTCGTCGGAACATATCCGCCAGATGGGCGACAAGATCACCGCCAAGGAAACCGCCGAAAAGCTGGGCATCCCGGTGGTCCCCGGTTCCCCCGGTGGCGTGCCGAATGTGGCCGAAGCCCGCAGGCTGGCCGCAGAAATGGGGTATCCCGTCATCATCAAGGCCACCGCAGGCGGCGGCGGGCGCGGAATGAAGGTCGCAAATTCGGAAAAAGAAATCGAAACCGCCTTTTCCACGGCCCGGTCCGAAGCCAAGTCTGCCTTTGGCAATGACGAAGTCTATATGGAAAAATACCTGCAAAAACCGCGCCATATCGAGGTGCAGGTTTTCGGCGACGGGAAAGGCGGCGGCGTTCATCTGGGCGAACGCGACTGTTCGCTGCAACGGCGCCACCAGAAGGTCTTCGAAGAAGCCCCCGGCCCCGCGATCAGCGCCGAAGAACGCGCACATATCGGCGGCATCTGCGCCAAGGCGATCGCCGAAATGGGTTATTCCGGCGCTGGCACGGTCGAATTTCTATACGAAGATGGCGGGTTCTACTTCATCGAAATGAACACCCGCCTTCAGGTCGAGCATCCGGTGACCGAGGCGATCTTTGGCGTCGATCTGGTGCGAGAACAGATCCGCGTGGCCGAAGGCATGCCGCTGTCCTTCACGCAGGATGACCTGCAAATCAACGGCCATGCGATCGAGGTGCGTCTGAACGCCGAACGCCTGCCCAACTTCACCCCCTGCCCCGGTCGGATCACCCAATATCATGCGCCGGGCGGTCTGGGCGTGCGGATGGACAGCGCGCTCTACGATGGCTATTCGATTCCACCCTATTACGACAGCCTGATCGGCAAGCTGATCGTGCATGGTCGCGACCGGCCCGAAGCGCTGGCGAGGCTGAACCGCGCCTTGGGTGAACTGATCGTGGATGGTATCGACACCACGATCCCGCTCTTCCACCAATTGCTGGCCGAACCGGATATCCATTCCGGCGACTACAATATTCACTGGCTGGAAAAGTGGCTCGACCGGGAGATGCAGGGCTGACATGCCCCCTGCGCTGACGCCGGGCCTGTTGCTGCGGGCCTACGCATCGGGCATTTTCCCGATGGCCGAAAGCGCGAGCGACCCGGACATCCACTGGGTCGACCCGTCACGGCGCGGCATCATTCCGTTGAACGGTTTCCATATCTCACGTTCCTTGGCCCGCGAAATTCGTCGGGCGCGGTATGAACCGCGCTTCGATACCGATTTCGCAGGCGTGCTGCACGGGTGTGCGGAGCGGCCTGAGACATGGATCAACCAGCCAATTTTTCAGCTTTACACCGCGCTCCACCGCAGCGGGCAGGCTCACAGCCAGGAAATCTGGGACGGCGACAATCTGGTGGGTGGCGTCTATGGGGTTGCACTTGGTGGCGCGTTCTTCGGTGAAAGCATGTTTTCACGCCGAACCGACGCCTCAAAACTGGCCCTGGCCTACCTGATTGACCGGCTGCGCCAGACCGGATTCCAGCTGTTCGACACGCAATTCTTGACCGACCACCTGAAGTCATTGGGCGGGATCGAAATCGCGCGAAAAGACTACTTGATCCGGCTGGAACGCGCGTTGGAAGTCGACGCCGACATCACGCAGCTTCGATACCCTCAATCACCCGAAGGGATTTTGCACCGCAACGGCCAGACATCGTAGCGCGCATGATCCAGGGCATTGAGCGACGGGCTCGACGCGACCATCCAGCCCGAAAATACAGGTGCGGTGTTACCGACCACGCGGACCTGAAGGTGAGCGAAGGCATCACCGGACGGGTTCGTGGTTGGATAGCGGCATTCGCCAAGGGTCACCTGGATATAGCCCAATTGCTTGGTTTGCCCCGGTGATAGTTCAAAATCGACGATCTCGCCCGAGATCTTGTCAAGCGCGCGCAGCAGCACGCCATCGGGTGACACGGTCACGTGCTGGCGTGATACCGTGGGTTCAATCACGTCGGCATTGTCGTCAAACAGGGGAATGGTTTCAATGGTTTGCGCCATCGCTGGCACCACGGCCAAAGCCAGCGCGCCGGCCAGCACGATGCGCATCATTCTTCGCCGCCAGTCACGAAGCGCAACAAAAGCTGGACGATGCTGACAGCGCCTTGCGTATCCACGATCTCAGCCCCCGGGTCGAGGTTGAAAGGCGATCCGCCGGGCAGGAGCTCGACAAACGAACCGCCAAGCAACCCTTCGGAGGCCACGACAACCGCGGTATCGTCGGGCAGTTCAATCTCATCGCTGACGCTGAAATGGGTATCGGCGCGGAAATTGCCGGGATTCAGCGTCAGACTGGTCACGGACCCCACCTTGACCCCAGACATCCGCACATCGGTTCCAACCGAAATGCCTTCTGCGGACCGGAACGATGCCCAATACTGGTTGGACCCACCCCCCGGTCCGACGCCGCCCGTCAACTGGCTGGCGTAGATCATGAAGCCCGCGGCACCGGCCAGAACCAGCGCGCCGACAGTTACTTCGGTTCCATTCGTCGACATGCGTCTATTCCGGCACCCAAGCCTCGTAATCGCGCCGGTCGGCAGGTGCTGCCTGGCGCATCGACCCGGACGGCGCATAGGCCAGCGGTGTACCGGTCAGGTTTTCCTGATGCGGCTTCTCCCACGACTTGTGCGACAGGGGTGTCGTGGCCGGTGCGTTATCGAACGTGTGATGCAGCCAGCCATGCCAATCGGCTGGCACACGGCTGGCTTCGGCTTCGCCGTTATAGATCACCCAACGCCGCTTGCCGTCCCGGGACTGGTAGTACCGGTTGCCCTGATCGTCTTCGCCTACTTTCTGGCCTTTGCGCCAGGTGTAGAACTGCGTGTTCAGGGTCTGCCCATCCCACCAGGTTGCGACACGAAGAAGCTTTTTGAACAGGCCCATGGATCACTCCGCGAATTTCTGCCCCTGATATGGCCCATCAGGTGCCGAAGGTCCAGTGCTGCCTTCGTGGCAGACAGGTGTTAACAAAAAACCCGCCGAACTTGCGTTCGGCGGGTTCTCTGTCGGTCACGATAGGCAGGATTGGGACGAGGTTCGTGACCGTGTAAACTCTTGGTTATGCCATGATGGCATTGCTGCCGATGATCGTTGCGACGACCGCCAAGATCAGGAAGACGCGTGATTGTGCCCAGGCGGGGGCCAGGTTCACGCCGGCGGTCTGAAAAATCACGAACACGCCGAAGAACATCATCAACCAGCTTGCAGCGTATATGGTCAGGTCAATCATATGGGTTACTCCCAAGCCGTCTTCTTTTGTGGGTGCCCGGGCCGGGCAGATCAGCCCGGGCGGCTCTTGGCCGGATCGCTCCAGCCGCAAGCAACTTTTGGGACAGGCTTAGCTGTCAGCACCTGCATCAGTGCCAGCGTCGGCATCTGCGGCCGCAGCGTCAGCCAGGTTCTTGGCAATCCAGTCTTCGATCAGCTGGCGGGTCGCATCGTCCATGTCCTTGTTGGCGATGGCGTCCAGCTCAGCAGCCGTGTCGTGGCCATTGGCGGCAAAGTTGTCTTCGGCGGCGATCAGCGCGTCGACATAACCGTTGTAGGCCACCAGCTGTTCCACATTCGGATCATAGGCCGGGTCGGTCGGGTCGGTCGGCAGGCCCGTGACGTCATAGGTGCAGTATCCGTCCATCGAACATGTCGTGGTTGACGTGTAGCCCGTCAGATCCGCAGGAAGCGTTGCGCCTTCGACGTTCGCTTTCGCGGAACTGATGGCGTCCTTGAAGATAATGTTCTCGGCCACCATGCCTTCGAAAGCGGCCAGTTTGCCCGGCATCGAATTCGGGTTGGTGTTACCGGAATTGTTGTTCCAGGCATTCAGGTTGCCCAACTGGCAGGGATGCACACCGATTTCCGAAGCGACGCCACCACCGTTATAGCTGCCGCTGCCGCAACCACCGCCGGTCGCAGCCGCCTTGACGGGCTTGGCCGGCTTGGCGGGCTTGCTGCGTTCCTTGCTTTTGCCCTTGTTGGATTTGTCCTTGCTCTTGCCCTTGGCTTTGTCGCTCTTGGCATAGGCGGCATCCGGCAGGGTCATCGTGGCGACAACAGCGGTCGCACCCAGCAGGGCGATCGAAAGGCATGTCACTTTCATCAGGGTCTTGGGCAGCGTGGTCATCTTATGTCTCCATGTGCAGTCTTTAAAGGCGCCTGATCCGTCTCATCTTACGAGGGGGTCTCGAAACGAATCAGGCGCCGAAACCTTCGCCACCTTTTTGCCACCACTTCGTTGAACTGAACCGCAACGCACCGTTCATCTTGGGTTCACCGTGGTTTGCGTATCCCTGTTCACATGATTCGTCGCATTGCCATATCCGCGCTCATCGCGTTCAGCTTCACCACCGCAGCCCATGCGGACATACGTGAAGTTGGTCAGGGTGAACTGCGCCGCCTCGTCAAGGCGGGCCAGGCCTATGGCTTATCCGATATCATGAAAGCCTATGCCGCCAATTTGGAAGGCGAATTCGTCGATGCCCGCGCATTCGATGCCGACGGGCTGGTTTACGCGCTTATGTTCGTCATGCCGGACGGCAAGGTGGCGACGGTTGTGATCGACGCCATCAGTGCCCAGGTCTTGCCCGCCCGTTCGTCGCGCGCTGCCACGGTTGTCCAGGTCGCCAAACAGACGCCCGGCACGCAAGGAAACAGCAGTCAGGCCGCCAACAAGAGCAATGGCAAGGCCAAGGGCAAAGACAAAGGCAAGGACAAAGGCAAAGGCAAGGGCAAGAAATAAGCCCGGCTTTTCCCGCCGATCCGCCCCAAAAAAAACGCAAACCGGCCAAGCTGTCGCGCCTTTTGTTTCCTAAACCGAAACAGGTTTTGATTACACGCAGCAGGCATACATGCGACTTTTACTGGCAGAAGATGAACTGGTCCTGTCCGATCAGATCAAGCGGGTCCTCGCAACCGAGGGCCATGTGGTCGATGTCGCCCATGACGGCGAAGAGGCACAGTTTTTGGGATCGACCGAACCCTATGACATGGTGATCCTCGATATCGGCCTACCGACCCGGGACGGCATTTCGGTTCTGAAGAACTGGCGCAGTGAAGGTGTCAAAACCCCGGTATTGATCCTGACCGCCCGCGACGGCTGGTCCGAACGGGTCGACGGGCTGGATGCCGGTGCAGACGATTACATGACCAAGCCGTTCCATATGCAGGAACTGTCGGCCCGCGTCCGAGCCATGCTGCGCCGCGTGACGGGCCGGACGAACCCGCTGTTTGAAAAAGACGGCATGGTCTACGACACCCGCACTGCGCGTGTCACGGTCAACGGTTTCCCTATTGACCTGACCAGCCAGGAAGCCGCCGTGCTGTCTTATCTGATCCACAATGCGGGTCGCCTGATTTCGCGCACGGAACTGTCCGAACATATCTACGAATATGATGGCGACCGCGACAGCAACACCATTGCCGTGTTCGTCACGCGCCTGCGCAAGAAACTCGGCGCCGATCTGATCCGCACCGTCCGTGGCCGCGGGTACATGATCGACGAAGCCTAAGGGGCTTCCCGGTGGGGTCACTGCGAAAACGAGCCCTCCTGGGCGGCTCTGTCTGGGCCGCCCTGATCGTTTTCGTCGGCGGTTTCGCTATCTTTTCGTTCTTTTCCAACGCCACGCAGCGCCAATTCGACAACGCGCTGTTGAACGCGCATCTGCAATTGGTGGTGGCCCTGGGAAATTCCGGCGGCGACCCGGAACTGATCGCCAGTTTCCTGTCAAACCCCGCCTATGACCGCCCGTTCTCGGGAAGCTACTGGCAGGCCGCCGGACCTGACGACATCTTTCTGACATCGCGGTCGCTTTTCGACGCCTTTCTGCCCGATCCTGAAACCTACACCACAGAACGGCAATTCTGGGAAGGCGATGGACCGACCGAACCGGTCCGCGCCATCAATCAGGTGATCGAACTGGATGACGGATCGGAATGGACCGTCACCGTCGCACAAAGCATCGAAGGTCTGTTGGCCGACCAGCAACGCATCCGCCAAAGCCTGTTTTCCGCGCTCGGGCTGATGGGGCTGTTGGGCGTCGGCGCCGCTGTGCTGCTGGCTTCGATCATTTCGCGTCCGCTCGACAAGCTGCGCGAAGATGTGGCCAAACGTTGGGACAGCGGCAGCGCCCTGTCGCCCGAAGATTACCCCGAAGAAGTCTCGCCACTGGTGGCCGACATCAATACGCTCCTGAACCGCAACCGCGAGATCGTCGACCGCGCCCGGCGTCAGGCCGCGGACATGGCCCACGCCCTGAAGACGCCGTCGGCCATCCTGCGCAACGAGCTGGAAATCCTGTCTATGGAAGGCGCGCACACCGCGCAGGCGCAGGAAGCCCTTGCGCGCATCGACGCGCAACTGATGCGGTCGCTTGCGCGCATTCGCGCCGCCAACACAGGCGCAGGCCTTGCGGAAATGTTGTCGCTTAATGCCTCGGTCGAACGACTGGCACGGCTGTTTCGCAAGATGCATGAACGCGAGGGTGGCGAACTGACCACCGATATTTACGGCGACATTCGCGTGCCCATGGATGCGCAGGATCTTGAAGAAGTGATCGGCAACCTTGTCGAGAATGCCTTCAAATACGGCAACGG
>JBNKYL010000263.1:0-10355 GCA_050300875.1 Paracoccaceae bacterium | reverse complement strand
GCCGCTTGCGTCCACCAGTTGCTCGTCCGCGTCGTTCCAGCCTTTGACGCCAAGCTTGACGGAACGCACGTCGGCATACCCCATCTGTTCCAGAACCTCGGCGGCCAGGGCTGAACGGTTTCCGGACCGGCAGATGATCACAACGGGCTTGTCCCGCGCTTCGACCAGCGCGGGCTCGGTTTCGGCATAGTCCCATTCGGCGGCGCTTTCCAGAATGCCGCGTGGCACGTTGATCGAGCCGCGAATATGCACCCTGGCAAATTCGTCGCGTTCGCGGATGTCGACCAGCAGGGCGTCGGGATGATTTGCCAGGAAATCCGGCACGTCCCATGGCATGATCTCGGTAATCCGTTCGGCCGCTTCAGCGGCCAGTTGGCGGTAGGTCTTGCGCGTCATGTCGGGATCCCGTGCGATCAGACTGTTCCGGGCACATAGGCGCACAACGGTGCCGGCTCAACCTGCGCGGCCTGAGGCAGATGGCCGCTTGTGCGACCGAACCATCAGCCGTTCGAGGCCATGAAAATGATAGGTCGGCGCGAAACGGGGTGTTGCGCAAAGGTTCAGGTCGGGCAAACGTTCGAACAGAACGGGCAGCGCCAATTTCAGTTCCAGTCGCGCCAGCGGCGCGCCAATGCAAAAATGCGTACCTGCGCCAAAGCTGACATTGGTCTTGACGGGGCGGGCAGGGTCGAAACGGTCAGGTTGATCCCAGGTATCGGGGTCGCGGTTTGCCGCCCCGAGCATAAGGGCGATCTTGGTATGCTTCGGAAAGCTGTGGCGTCCGACTTCTATGTCTTCATAGGTCCAGCGGTGAAACAGGTGCAAAGGCGTGTCAAAGCGCAGGATTTCTTCTACCAAGGCGTCAATTCCGCCGGGACCCAGACAGGCGCGGTCGAACCCATGGGTCAGCATTGCCGCCACGCCGTTGCCGATAGTATGCACAGTCGCCTCATGCCCGGCATTCAGGATCAGAACGCAAGTCGTGATCAGTTCCGCGGGGCTGAGCTTGCTGCCATCGGCTTCGGCCGCGATGAGTTCGGTGATCAGGTCGTTGCCGGGCCGGGTGCGGCGATGGGCAATATAGTCGGTCAGGTATTGCGAAAATTCCCGGGCGGCGGTGGCGGCGCGGATTTCCATGTCGACGGTTCGGCCCGCCTGATACATGGCTACCATGTCATGCGACCATGTCAGCAGCCTGTCGCTGTCGGTTTCCGGCACGCCAAGCAGCCGGGCGATGACAATGATCGGCAATCGGTTGGCGAAACGCGGCAACAGGTCGAATTCACCGGGTTCGATCCCGTCGGCAAGTTCGTGAGACAGCTGCGTGATTTCATCGCCCAAGGCCGCGATCCGGCGCGAGGTGAAAGCCCGCAGGACCAGTCCGCGCAGCCGCGTGTGCCGAGGTGCTTCCAGTTCCAGCATGGAATGATCTTCGACCGCCCAGAAATCGGCCTGATGCGGCGGTTTTTCTGGTTCAAAACCGGGTGGTGCCTCGCGCCCCAGACGGCGATCGCGCAACAAAGCGTTGACGCCGGAATATGACAAGATCGCGGGCATGCCATAATCGGCCCAATAGACCGCGCTGCCGCCCGCTTTGCGGGCGCGTGCATAAAACGCGTAAGGGTTCTGCACGAACGTGTCGTCTGTTGGGTCCTGATGGACCACTTCAAGGGTCGGAACCGGTGTCATAGGTCGTGATGGAATTCTTCGACCAAATGGGCGGCGACTCTGCGCAGGGCTGCAGGCTTGTCATTGCCTTGATCGGTTGCGGCTTGAAACACCGCGCGTTGCTGGTCGGCTGAATTGCCTGAAACGAGGATCGCGCGTGCGTTGCCAATCTCGGCGGTGCAACCCAACGCATCCGCGTCTTCGGCGATCATGTCCAGCCATTCCTCCAGCAATTCGGAAAATGGCACGATCTTACGTGCACCGAAATCTATAAGCCCCGCACTCATCCCATATCGTTGCGCCATCCAGCGGTTTTCGCCGATCAGGAACCGGTCGTAAAGTCGCCAGCGTTGGTTCTTGCGCGCCAGCCGCCAGAGCATCCGGGTCGTGCACTGGATCATAGCTGCCAGCGTCAGAGTGGTTTCCAGGCGAGGCGAGACATCGCAAATTCGCGCCTCGATGGTAGGAAAACGCGCCGATGGCCGCAGATCCCACCAGATCTTGCTGGCATCTTCGATGGTGCCGATATCGACCAGAAATTCCACCGAACGTTCAAATGCGTCCCAACTTGCCAGTTCCGGGGGCATGCCTGTGCGCGGCAGGTTGTCGAAAACGGTCAGCCGGTAGGACGACAGCCCCGTGTCTTCGCCCTGCCAGAATGGCGATGACCCCGACATCGCCAGAAGGTGCGGAAGGAAATAGGACAACTGGTTCATCAGATCGACGCGCATAGGCTTGTCTTCTATGCCAACGTGAACATGCATCCCGCAGATCAGAAGTCGCCGCGCCACGCCTGCCATCGATTGGCGCAGGGCGTTGTAACGATCCTTGTCGGTGTGATGCTGGTCTTTCCAGTCGGCGAAGGGATGGCAGGATGCCGCAATGGGTGCCAGCCCGTAGTTGGTCGCGTGTTTGGCCACGGTTGCGCGCAAGTGGCGCAAATCTTCGCGGGCCGCGGCGATGTCGGTGCAGACACCCGACCCGATCTCGATCTGACATTGCAGGAACTCGGGGCTGACCTTGCCTTCAAGATCCGCCCTGCAATCTTCCATCAACCCGTCGGGTGCCTGCGCAAGGTCCAGCGTTTCGGCATTGACGAGCAGATATTCCTCTTCGACGCCAAGCGTGAATTGCGGGTCATTTGCCATGACGATCCCCCTGCCAAGTTAGGTCATCCAAGGCTGGCGAATCAGAAATTGCAAGTAATTTGGGCGCGCTATTCGGTCGCCGTCAGCGGTGCCGATTTGCAGGCAATTCGGAACTAAACTGGTCGATTCGTGCATAAAATAGCAGAAAACGGGCACAGAAGTCGTCACCTCCCATCATGACGCTGATTGAAATGAGGCATTATTATGGCATATACTAAAGGCTAGTTTCTCAGTTTGGCGCGATATTGCTGTGTCAAGGAAGGTTACCAATGTTTAAGAACTTAAAGACTTTGATGGCCGCGGCCGCGCTTTCGGTCATGGCGGTCGGGGCAAGCGCCGCGACAATCGACCCCTACGGGCCATATGTTGATTCCGGGTCTTGCCTGACGTCGGATGTCAGCGGTGGTGCCGTGGACTGCTTTGGTTTGATTTCACTGCAGCAGGGTCAGTCGACCAACGCGGCCCAAGTCGACGTCAACGGCGCGACCTTCACGGATGCCTCTGGCAGCCAAACCGGCCTGTTCGGGATCACCACGTGGCACAACATCTATGCCGCTTCGACCGGATCGAGCGCGTCGTTCGGTTTGAACAGCGGCACCTTCAGTTCGGCTTGGAACCTGACCGGTTCCGTAGCGGTCATGCTGAAAGCCGGGAATTCCTGGGTGGCCTATCTGTTCAACGGCTTGCCACAGGGCGTTTACAGCTTTGATCTGAGCGGTCTGACCAAGAACGCGCTGAGCAATATCCGCATTGTCAGCACCAACCCGATCCCGGTTCCGGCTTCGCTGCCACTGTTGGCGGCTGGGCTTGGTGGCTTGGTTTTGATCAGGCGGCGCCGCAAGTCTGCCAATTAGGATATCATGATAGAAAAAAAAACGGCCCCGATTTGGGGCCGTTTTTGTTTTCGGCGGTGGGCGAAGGATCAGTCCATCGCCTTGAAAGCAAATTCGCCGCCTTCCTTGATGCCGGAGAACCAGCGTGCCGTGACTGTCTTGGTCTTGGTGTAGAAGCGGAAAGCATCGGGGCCATACTGGTTTAGGTCGCCAAAGGCCGACTTCTTCCAACCACCGAAAGTGAAATAGGAAAGCGGCACCGGGATCGGGAAGTTGATGCCGACCATGCCGACATTGACACGGGTCGCGAAGTCGCGGGCTGTGTCGCCATCCGCGGTAAAGATCGACGTGCCGTTGCCGTATTGGTTTTCCATGGTCAGCTTCAGCGCTTCTTCGTAGCTCTGCGTGCGCACCTGGCTCAGCACCGGGCCAAAGATCTCTTCCTTGTAGATATCCATGTCAGGCGTGACATTGTCGAAAAGCGTCGGGCCGACGAAGAAGCCGTTTTCATAGCCCTGCAGGCTGAAATCGCGCCCGTCGCGCACGAGCGTCGCGCCTTGTTCGACGCCGGACGTGATCAGTCCCTTGATCCGGGTCTGCGAGGCCTGGGTGATGACCGGGCCATAGTCCACATCCTCGCCAGCGGTGTAGGGGCCGACCTTCAGCTTCTCGATGCGCGGGATCAGCCGTTCGATCAGTGCATCTGCGGTTTTGTCGCCAACCGGCACGGCCACCGAAATGGCCATGCAGCGTTCGCCTGCCGCGCCATAGCTGGACCCGATCAGTGCGTCTGCGGCCTTGTCCATGTCGGCGTCAGGCATGATGATCATGTGGTTCTTGGCGCCGCCGAAGCATTGTGCACGTTTGCCATTCGTGGCGGCGCGACCATAAATATATTGCGCGATTGGAGTCGAGCCCACGAAGCCAACCGCCTGGATTGTATCGTTGTCCAACAGTGCATCGACAGCTTCCTTGTCGCCGTTCACGACTTGCAGCACGCCGTCGGGCAGACCGGCTTCCTGCACCAGTTCAGCCAGCATCAGCGGCACGGTCGGGCAGCGTTCGGACGGTTTCAGCACGACAGCATTGCCCGAAGCCAGCGCCGGGGCCATTTTCCAAAGCGGGATCATCACAGGGAAGTTGAACGGCGTAATCGCGGCCACAACGCCCAGCGGTTGACGCATCGAATACAGGTCGATGCCCGGACCGCCGTCGTTCATGTACTCGCCTTTCAGCATGTGGGGCGCGCCCATGCAGACTTCGACGACCTCCAGTCCGCGCTGCACGTCGCCGCGTGCATCGGGCAAGGTCTTGCCGTGCTCGGCGCTCAACGCTTCGGCCAATTTGTCCATGTTTTCATTGATAAGTGCGGCGAACTTCATCATCACACGCGCCCGGCGCTGCGGGTTGGTTGCGGCCCAGTCGACCTGCGCGGCGGCGGCGCGGGCGACGGCATCGTCAACCTCAGCCGTGCTGGCCAGCGCCACGCGGGCCTGAACTTCGCCGGTGGCAGGGTTGAACACATCGGTGAAGCGGCCCGAAGTGCCGGCGACCATTTTGCCGTCGATGAAATGGTTGATGTCTTTCATGGGGGTCCTCCTAGATCTGGCGCCAAACTACCCTTGCATTTTTCCACGGAAAAGGGGCAGTTTTCCAAAGGGGTTTTGCAAATTTGCAGGGATAGATGGAACCGGACTGGGACGACTTGCGAATTTTCTTGGCCGTTGCGCGCGCGGAAAGCCTGTCCGGCGCAGGGAAGATGTTGAAGCGCGACCCGGCCACCGTGGGCCGGCGTATTGCGCGGCTGGAACAAGCTGCAGGCGCGCGTCTGTTCACCAAGTCACCCAAGGGCTACGGGCTGACCGAACCCGGCGTGCAATTATTGGCACATGCCGAACGGGCTGAACAATCGGTGCGGCAGGGATTGGATGGGCTTACTGGCGAGACCGGGGGGCTGACCGGGCAGGTTCGAATTGGTGCGACGGACGGTTGTGCCAGCTACATCCTGCCCCAGGTCTGCGCCGCCATTGCGCGGGCGCACCCGGAACTGGAATTGCAGGTCGTGGCCTTGCCCCGCGTTATCAATCTGTCGAAGCGCGAGGCCGACATTGCCATCACGGTTTCGCCCCCGGCCACCGGACGGCTGCATGTGCGCAAGGTGACCGACTACCACTTGCACCTGGCTGCCTCGCGTGACTATTTGGCCGAACATCCGCCGATCCGAAGCAAGACCGATCTGAAAAGCCATCCGTTCGTGGGGTATATTCAGGACCTGATCTTCTACCCCGAACTGGACTTTCTGTCTGAGATTGGCGTTGATCGCGTGGCACTAGCGTCGAACCTGGTGTCTGTGCAACTTGGGTTTCTGCGCCATCGGGGCGGGGTGGGGATCACCCACGACTTTATACTGCCTTTCGCGCCTGATCTTGTGCCGGTCCTGGCCGATCAGGTCGCCTTCACGCGGTCGTTTCACCTGATCCGCCATGCCGACGACCTGCATGTCGAACGGCAGGTAAGGGTGGCCGACGCGCTGGCGGCCGGGATCCGGGCCGAAGTTGCGCGATTGGAAGCATTGCTTGACACGAATCTGTGAACGGGGCGACGCTCAGCCCATGTGAATTTCAAGAGAAAGGCACTGCGCATGCTCGTTTCCCAAATCCTTTCAACGAAGGCCATCAAGGATGTGGCCACGATTTCCCCTGATGCGAAAGTGTCCGAAGCGGCGGGCGAACTTTCGTCGAAACGCATCGGTGCTTTGGTTGTGTCCAGCGATGGCAAATCCGTCGACGGGATCATTTCCGAACGCGATATCGTGCGTGAATTGGGGCGAACGGGTGTGACCTGCCTGGATGGGGCGGTCGGCGAGTTGATGACCAAAAAGATTATCGGTTGCACAGGCGATGAAACCACCGACGCGGTTCTGCAGAAGATGACCGACGGTCGTTTCCGCCATATGCCGGTGATGGATGGCAATCACATGGTGGGGCTAATTTCCATCGGCGATGTGGTCAAGGCACGACTGTCCGAACTGTCGATGGAAAAAGATGCCCTTGAAGGGATGATCATGGGGCATTAGCCCCATGGCATGAACCGCCGCTTTTCAAACCTGTCCGAGGTATACGCCCACGGATTCGACACCGTGATCGACGTGCGTAGCCCGGCCGAGTATGCCGAAGATCACTGGCCGGGGGCGGTTAGCCTGCCGGTGCTGGACAATGAACAACGTGCAGTCGTCGGCACGGTTTACAAACAGCAAAGCCCTTTTCAGGCTCGCGTTCTGGGCGCGTCGCTGGTTGCGGCCAACGCCGCGGCCCATCTTGCAGGCCCATTGGCCGACAAACCCGGCGGCTGGCGACCGCTGGTCTATTGCTGGCGCGGGGGGCAAAGGTCGGGGTCCTTTGCCTCGATCCTGGCGCAGGTGGGCTGGCGCGTCGGCCTCGTCGAAGGCGGCTACAGAACCTATCGCAGAATGGTTGCCGATTTCCTGCATGAACGGCCATTGCCGCATAGGTTCGTGGTGCTTGATGGCAATACCGGTACCGCCAAGACAGAACTACTTGGGCATCTCCAACGCCAAGGCTTGCAAGTGCTCGACCTCGAAGGTTTGGCTGCGCATCGTGGCTCGCTTTTCGGGGCGATGTCCCATCCGCAACCGGCGCAAAAGGCGTTTGAATCGCTGCTGGCGCAGGCGTTGCACCGGCTTGACCCGGTGCGCCCCGTCGTCGTCGAGGCGGAATCGTCCAAAATCGGCGACCTGATCGTGCCGCCGTCAGTCTGGGACGTAATGAAAACCGCTCCGCGCGTGGCCATATCCGCCCCGGTCCTCGCACGAGCGGCCTATCTGGTCCGGGCCTATGACGATGCGTTGGCCGATCCCGACCGGCTAGGCGCGGTTCTGGCCGCATTGGTGCCATATCACGGGGTTGAAAAGGTGAATCACTGGCGTCAGCTCTATCAAGGTGGGGCGCTTGATGATCTTGCCGCCGAGCTAATCGAACAGCACTACGACCCGCGTTACTCGCGCACCCGGAAATCGCACCCGCAGGCGGTCGAAGTTGTCGAAACCCCTGACCTTGCGGCGCCAGATCTGGAGCGCTTGGCGGGCCAACTGGCTTACGCAGTGTTGCGCGCCGATGTGGACAGACTGCAACCCGCCGCGCGGTAGCGCGGCCCCCACATGACATGCAGATTTTTAGCAAAAATCTGGCCCCGCTCAAGCCAAAATGACGCGTCCTTCGCCGGCTTCCGCGTACCCGATGATTGCCGCCACATAGCCTGCCTTTGTCAGCGAGGACACAATGTCCTGCACCGCCGCATCGGGCACCAGGGCAAGCAACCCGCCCGCCGTTTGCGGATCGAAGAGCAGGGCGGTTTCCGGACAGTCGGGGCGCAAAAGCGTGGGTGCCAAGGCCAGGTTATCCGCAAAAAGCGTCGAACGCACGCCATCCGCTGCCAAGGCGGTTGCACCTGGTAAATACGGTATGTGGGACACGTTCAGCCCGATCTGCACGCCCGAGGCGCGCGCGATATCCAGCGCGTGGCCGGCCAGTCCGAAGCCGGTGACATCCGTCATCGCATGGGCCACATCCGCCAGGATGCGGGCGGCATCGCCCTGCGGTTTCGACATTGACGCTAGGGCAGCCAGAACCCAATCGCCCCGTGCCTTCAGCGCCATAGCACCCGCCATCACCGTGCCGCTGCCAATGGGCTTGGTCAGGACCAGCCGATCACCCGGTTGTCCGCCATCCAAACCGATTGGCCGGTCTGCCAGTCCGGTTACGGTGAAGCCAACCGTCAGTTCCGCGCCCACCGATGTGTGTCCGCCGACAATCGCTGCGCCCTCGGCGGCAAAGACCTCGCCTGCGCCGGCAGTGATCTCGGCCAGCATGTCAGCCTGCATTTCCTGTGACAGACGCGGAAGGACCAGCGTTGCGAGCGCGACCTGAGGGGCCGCCCCCTTGGCCCAGATATCCCCCAGCGCATGGATCGCGGCGATGCGCGCCATCATCCTTGGATCGGCTGTGAAAACGCGCAGATGATCGGTGCTGATCAACTGTGACTTTCCGCCGGGGCCTTTCAACCAGGCCGCGTCATCACCAGCACCGGCCAGAACATCGTCGCGTTTCGGGTCGGCCAGCCGTGCCAATTCAGCGTCCAGAACAGACCCGCCGACCTTGGACCCGCAGCCTCCGCACATCGGCTTGTCGCCAAGCGCTTCGGGCAGTCCCAGCGCGTGATCAGCGGGCAGGTTGGCCCCGGCCATCGGTAGTAGCTGGTGAAACTTCGCCATGAACCCGCGATCGATGCGATCTTTCCAACGCCACATCAGCGGCCCGCCAAGGTAGATCCCGCGTTTCTCGGCAATCGCGGACTTCCCGCCGAGTGCCATGAGCTTCAGAAAATCACCCTGGGGATGGAAGGGGCCGGGCCGGCGCCCCATCAACCGAGCGCGCAGATTTTCAAACAACGGAGTTGCTGCCCGCACCGCGTAAGCCCCGGCCTTGGGGCGCGGCGCATGGCTCAGATGCGCACAGTCGCCCGCTGCGAAAATATCCGCATCATCCGGTGTCTGCAGGGTCGGACCGACGTCGACGTAGCCATCGGTCACCGAAAGCCCGGTGTCCGCCAGCCAACCCGCCGGGCGCGCACCCGCTATTCCGGTTGTGAAATCCGATGCGATGGCGTCACCGCCGTCCATGATCACCCGACCTTCGGCCAATTCTCTCACGGCCTTGCCTTCGATCAGTGTCACGCCGCGCCGCGCCATTTCCGCTCGCAACTTGCGCGCCACGCGCGGGCTCTCGCCGCCCAGCAAATGGCTGCGCTGGATCAGCGTGACCTCGCACCCGGGAAAATCACGCATCCGATGCGCCATCGCCATCGCGATCTCGATCCCACCAACCCCGCCGCCGATCACCACCGCTTTCGGTTGCGCGTTCCCTGCCGCGACCCGGTCCAGAAAGGCCAGCCATTGTTCGTGAAAGGCGATCATCGGCTTGACCGGCACGCCATGCGCTGCAAATCCGGGCAGGTTCGGCATTTCGGTTGAAATCCCGACATCGACGGACAAGACGTCATACCGAATGCACCGTCCCGACTTCAGCACGACCTGCCGCGCGGCCCGGTCAATACCCACCGCATGATCCACGATTAGCCGCGCCCCGGAAAACTGGCCAAGCTTCACCAGATCGATCATCAGGTCGTCAGTTTCGTAATGCCCGGCCACCAGCCCCGGCAACATGCCACTATAGGGTGCTTGTGGGCCGGGATTGATCACCGTCACGCGTACGCCCGCCAAGGGTTTCATGCCCCACATGCGCAAGACCAGCGCATGGGCGTGGCCACCGCCGATCAGCACAAGGTCACGTGTCAGGGGAAGGGGCAAATGCATCGGAATGCTCGTTCAATCTGCCGTCACGGGGCCAGCCATTGGCCCGCCCAATCATCTAGTTCGCGGAAACGGGCGCGGATATGGTGCGGTTCCGCCAGTTGGACGGCGTCAATTTCATCAACATGAAGCGCGATCACGGCAAGGCGGGCGCGGTCGGGCACGCGGTCATAATCCTGCGCATGCGCAATCGGCGTACCGGGTACCGGCGCAACCCCGTAATTGCCTTTGCTGGCAAAGGGCAGGGTGGCCCAGATTTCATCGGCGGCCCAGGGGCCAAGGACTTCGACACGCCCACGCGCGCGGATCTGCAATTGG
>JBNKYL010000262.1:0-2820 GCA_050300875.1 Paracoccaceae bacterium | reverse complement strand
GCGATGGCCGAACTGGCGCGCGGGAATACGATCTGTGTTCCGGTGATCCGGGGGGCGGGCCAACCACTGGATTTCCATGTCTGGACACCGGGTGCCGCGATGAAGGATGGCCCGTTTGGCGCGGTGGTCCCCGCCGAACCGAAACCGGTCACGCCCGATATCGTCATCCTTCCGCTTGTTGCGTTTGACCGACATGGATTTCGCCTGGGTTATGGCGGCGGATTTTACGATCGCAGCCTTGAAGGCCTGCGCGCGCAGGGCACGGTTATGGCCGTGGGCTTTGCCTACGGTGCGCAGGAAGCCGCCGAATTGCCCGTTGAGCCGACCGATCAGCGGCTTGATGCCATGGTCACGGAAGATGAGTGCTTACACTTTACGTGAATTTCACCGAAACTCCCGAACAGTTCACAAGCCGTTGAACTCCCGCTTGCGGAGTTTGCACGAAAAGGTGACGTTCCTATCTAAACGATAAACCGGCCACTTCCGACCGGTTATCGAAATACGGAGAAAGTCGTGAAACGAGCAGCTATCGCTATTTCCCCGGCCCGGCCCAACCCCCTTCAGATCGGTCAGATGCTCTTCCTGGCATTTGTGCTGATGGTTGCGCAGGCCGTTTCCTCCGCGCGTGCAGCAGGCGCGCCGGACAGTTTCGCGGATCTGGCCGAAAAGGTCAGCCCCGCGGTCGTCAACATTACCACGTCAACACTGGTTTCGGCCCCGGCAGATGGCGGGCCGGTGGTGCCGGAAGGATCCCCGTTTGAAGATTTCTTCCGCGAATTCCAGGACCGGCAGGGCCCACAGGCCCCGCGCCGGTCGAACGCTTTGGGATCCGGTTTCGTGATTTCGGAAAGCGGGTTCATCGTCACCAATAACCACGTGATCGAAGATGCCGACGAGATCGAGATCGAATTCTTTTCGGGCGAACGCCTGCCCGCCACGCTGGTTGGCACCGACCCCAACACGGATATCGCCCTGTTGAAGGTCGAAAGCGACAAGCCCCTGCCCTTCGTCAGCTTCGGCGACAGCGACCTGATGCGCGTGGGCGATTGGGTCATGGCCGTGGGCAACCCGCTGGGTCAGGGCTTTTCGGTTTCGGCCGGGATCATTTCCGCGCGCAACCGCGAATTGTCGGGTGCCTATGACGATTTCATCCAGACCGATGCCGCGATCAACCGGGGCAACTCCGGCGGCCCACTGTTCAACATGGACGGTCAAGTGATCGGCGTGAACACCGCGATCCTGTCGCCCACTGGCGGTTCGATCGGGATCGGGTTTTCGATGGCGTCGAACGTTGTGGGCCGCGTCGTCGATCAGCTGCGTGAATTCGGCGAAACCCGGCGCGGATGGCTGGGTGTGCGCATTCAGGACGTGACCGACGACATGGCCGAAGCGCTGGGGCTGGATGAAGCCAAGGGCGCGATGGTGTCCGAGGTCATGGAAGGTCCGTCCAAGGAGGCCGGGATCGAATCCGGCGACGTAATCCTGAGCTTTGACGGCGTGGATATTTCCGACACCCGCGAACTGGTTCGCGTGGTCGGCAATTCCGATGTCGGCAAGGCGGTGCGCGTCGTGGTCCTGCGCGATGGCGAAACCCAGACCGTTCTGGTCACGCTGGGCCGGCGCGAGGATGCGGAAGCCACCGTCGTGCCGGTGGCCGGTGAAAGCCAGGCCCCCGATACTCTGGACATGTTCGGCATGACCCTGTCCGAGCTTGATGACGAGATCCGGGGCAATCTGGGCCTCGATGACAGCGTCACCGGGCTGGTGGTCACCGAAGTTGCCGAAGACGGCGCAGCCTTTGAAAAGGGGTTGCGTGCGGGTGACGTGATTTCCGAGGCCGGTCAGGAAAAGGTGGAAACCGTGGCCGAGTTCCAGGCCCAGATCGACGCCGCCAAGGAAGCCGGGCGCAAATCGCTGCTGCTGCTCATCCGCCGTGATGGCAGCCCGCAATTCCTGGCTTTGCCGATCGACGAGTAGTCGAACGACACACTGAACATGCGGGGCCCTGCGGGGCCCCGTTTTTTCTTGCCCTGCCCGCCCTGGCGATCTATGCGCGGCTGCAAGGCTCAGGCAGCCTGCCGCCCGCGCCCCAAGAGGGGTATGGTGAATGCCTGACGATCATCATCGTTGCCCCGGAACAAGACGCGGCAAGATGGCAAGGCGGGTCCCATTCCTTCACGCCGCGTTTCCGCGAAGGGAACGACCATGACTGATATTGCGGGGCTTTGCCCGCCCCTTGCCACCATCCCGACGATGAAATCCCGCGCCCGTCGCCTGCGTGCGGGGCAGGACATGAAACACGCCGAGGCGTTAGAAACTGTTGCCCATCGGGCGGGGTGTCGTGACTGGAATACGGCCGCAGCTCTGGCGCCGCGGCAACGGACCATGCAAGGGCTGGCAGAGGGCGACCGCGTGGCGGGCACCTATCTGGGTCATTTCTTCGAAGCGCGCATTCTGGAACTGACCAGTTCCTTTGCCGGGGGGGTCCACAGGGTCAAACTGCGTTTCGATACGCCGGTCGATGTGATCGCGTCCGATTATTATTCATCCTATCGGCAGCAGATCCGGATGGAGATCAACGATGACGGCACGTCCGACGCCAAGACTTCAGACGGCACGCCGCATCTCGTGCTGGAGCTTTGACAACCGGAGGGGCGCAAATTTCGGGGAGATTTGCATTGGGATTTTCACTGAAAATCCCGCTCCCGGACGAGGTTGTCCAGGAGGTGTGACAGGTCCTCGATATGTTCGGCGATGATATGGTCGACGCTGCCCTGCCGTTCCAGCTTGCCCGTCACCCGCAAAAGCCGCCCGGCGATC
>JBNKYL010000261.1:0-12817 GCA_050300875.1 Paracoccaceae bacterium | reverse complement strand
ATGGTTACGCCTGAAGACGCAGCGCAATTCAAGGCGGACTACCTGGACAACGTTCCGGAATATGACTGGAATGATTTCTGGGGGCCGTCGAACGGCCAGATCATGTATAAGTGATATCTTCCCGAACTGGTGCGGCGGCGTTGCCGTCGTCGCACCGAACTTTTCCAGGAAATACCAGGACGATCCCGGCTTCGCGCACGGATGGAGTGATTCATGGCTGACATGGCTGCGCGGGCGGCAGGCCCAAATGCACTGCTGACACGGGAACGCATCATCAAATGGGCGCCGATCCTGGTGCTCTTTTTTCTGGTTCTCCTTTTCCCGGTTTTCGAATGGCTCGAAGATTTCCGCGCCGGGAAGGATCATATCTATCTGCTCGACAGCAGGTTTTTCTCGATCCGGAATGCCTCGCGCATCGCAGTGGCCGCCACACCCGCCCTGATGGTCGCCATCGGGGTGACATTCATCATTCTGATGGGCTCGATCGACCTTTCGATGGAAGGAACGGTCTCGGTCAGCGCCGTGATATTTGCGTTTGCCTTCATCGGGCTTGGCGGAACACTGGCCAGTTGGGCCTGGCTGGCCATTCCACTATGTTTGGCAGTGGGGGCCATCATGGGCCTGATCAACGGCCTGGTGCATGTTCGCCTGAAAATCCCGTCATTTATGGCCTCGCTGGCCATGGGTTTTGTCGGCACAGGATTGGCATTGCTTTTGACGGGCGGCGACCGCATCCGTGTCGAGGACGAGCTGTTCCGGTCGCTCCTGACGCTGCGCATTCTGGGCTTCCCGTTGATGTGCTACGTCGCGCTGGGCGCGCTGTTGGTGGCGTGGTTCATCCAGTCGCGCACGACGCTGGGCCGAAATTTCTATGCGGTGGGCGGCGGCGAGGAACTGGCGCAAGCCAGTGGTTTGAATGTCGCCAAGGTCCGTGTCTTGGGCTTCACGATCGCAGGCGTGTTCTTCGCTATGGGCGCGCTGATGGCGGTTGGGCGGATCGGCATCGCCGAAACCGTGACCGGCAAGGATTTCATGTTCATCTCGATCACCGCAGTGGTTGTCGGCGGCACCGCCCTGTGGGGTGGCATTGGCGGTGTGTGGAACACGCTAGTCGGCGTGCTGATCGTAAACGTCATCAACAACGGCATGGTCGTGATCGGCTTGCCAAACTGGTTGCAGGATGGCGTGCTTGGCATCCTTGTGATCATCGCCGTGGTCCTGTCGACAGACCGCAAGTCCATCAGTTTCGTGAAATAGGGGCGGCGCTGTGTACAAACTTGAAAAGGTCGACAAGCATTTCCCCGGCGTTCACGCGCTGAAAGCCGTGGATTTCGAGGTCAAGCGCGGCGAGATCGTAGGACTGGTCGGCGAAAACGGGGCGGGCAAGTCGACGTTGATGAAGGTGATTTACGGCGCCTACCAGCCCGATGGCGGCACGATTACGATTGATGGCCGGGCCGTCAGGTTTCAAAACCCGCGCCAGGCGATGGAACACGGCATCGGTATGGTGTTTCAGGAACAATCCCTGATCACCAACCTGACGGTCATGGAAAACATCTTCTTGGGGTATGAACGCCAGTTCGTCAGCTACGGCGTCATCAACTGGAAAAAAATGTCCGACGCGGCGTGCGCCCAGTTGGCGAAGGTGAAACTCGATATTGACCCTTCCACGATCACGTCAAACCTGTCCTTTGCGCAACGGCAATTGGTGGAACTGGCCAAGGTCCTGACGTTGGAGGAACGGATCGACGGCGATCTGGTGATCCTGCTCGATGAACCCACCTCGGTGCTGGCCAAGGACGAAGTCGACTTGTTGTTCCAGATCGTGCGGGACCTGACCAACCGGGCGTCCTTCATCTTTGTCAGCCACCGCATGGAAGAGGTGCTGGACCTGTCCGATCGGATCTACGTCATGAAAGATGGTGAAGTGGTCGATGTTGTCCTGCACGACCAGGCGAACAGGGACAAGATTCAGCACAAGATGGTTGGCCGTGACGTCGACAAGGAATATTACCGGGAACAAAAGCAAAAGCCGTTTGACGAAAACGCGGTTCTGGCCAGCTTTTCCAACGTTTCGAATGGTGACCGGTTTAAGGACATTTCCTTCGATCTGCATCGCGGAGAGGTTTTGTGCCTTGTCGGGACTGAAGGATCCGGCCGCGAAGCAGTATTGCAAACCTTGTTCGGCATGCGGTCGCCGACGGCCGGAACCGTCACGGTCAAGGGCGAATTGGTCAAGAGTTTCTCGGCGCGCGCTGGGGTGGCGCGCGGGATCGGATACCTGCCGCGCGAACGCAAGGTCGAGGGTATCGTCAATGGCATGAGCGTCTACGAAAACATGACGCTCAGCCAGCTGGGTAATTTCACGTCCTATGGCGTCCTCAACATTCAGAAGGAACGTGAACTGGCCCGCAAGTGGATTGGCATCCTGGGGATCAAAACGCCCTCGGAATTCAAGGATTGCGGCGGATTGTCTGGCGGCAATCAGCAAAAGGTCGTGCTGGCGAAATGGCGATCCGCCGGGTCCGATATCATGCTTATGGACCACCCGACGCGCGGGCTGGATATCGGCGCGAAGGAAGACGTCTACGAAATGATCCGCGAGATGTCGGATGCGGGCGTCGGCATCGTCCTTGTCGCCGACACGTTGGAAGAGGCCATCGGTCTGTCGCACACGATCATCGTTCTGAAGGACGGTGAATTCCAGAAGCGCTTCGATGGGAAACCCGGTGACAAGCCGTCCTTGTTCGACCTTGTCCACCACATGATTTGAGCACCGCCATGGACCTTGAACGCCTGAAACCGCATTTCCCCTGGATCACCTTGCTGGTGCTTGGCGGGCTCGTCGGGATCGCAAATCCCAGCTTCTTCAGCCCTGCCAGTTTGATCCTTTTGGCTGCCGACATCGTGCCGTTGTTCATCATGGCGCTGGGCATGACCTTTGCGATCTATATCGGCGGCATTGATCTTTCCGTTCAGCAACTGGCCAACATGGTGACCGTTATCGCGACCGTCTACCTGTCGCAATTCGGCGTCGGAGTCGCGCTGGTCGTCGTTGTCGCCGGTGGCCTGTTCGGGGCCGTTTCAGGTTTTGTGACCACGCGCCTCTACGTGCCGTCATTCGTATCGACGCTGGCGTTGGGCTTCGTGGCGTTGTCGGTCGCCAAGTGGCTGTCAGGTCAGCGCGCGCTCTACATGGATGCTACGCTGCGGGATGACAGCTTTGGCTGGATGTTCGGCAACACATTTGGCGTGCCGCACGAATTGATGATCGCGGTCGTGCTGCTGGCCGTCGCCTGGTTCTTGCAGACCCGCACCGCGTTCGGACGGTCTTTGAAGGCCGTGGGCGCAGGTGAATTGGCCGCCGTCGCCTCTGGCATCAATGTGGACCGCGTCAAGATAACGGCCTTCGCGATTTCGGGCATCTTCGCTGCGATGGCAGGGCTGATTTTTTCGGTCAAGCTTTCAGGCGGCGACGCGAACCTGGCCAATGGGTTCCTGTTGCTGGCAATCGTGGCCGTCCTGGTCGGCGGAACACCATTGACGGGCGGCGTCGGTGGGGTGGTGAATACGGCCATTGGCACGCTGATCGTGATGGTGATCCGCGCGGCCATGGTCTACCTTGAAGTTGATGCAACTCAGCAGCAGATGATTTTCGGCGTCATCCTGATTGCCGCAATCGCGCTGACGATTGACCGGTCGAAACTGCGCGGTGTGGTCAAGTGAACACAATGCGCGCGGCATATCTGGTCGAACCGGGCAAATTCGAGCTTCGCGATGTGCCGCGTCCCGTGCCCGGGCCTGATGAAGCTTTGGTGCGCATTGCCCGGACGGGGATATGTGGCACTGACATACACATGTTCCACGGCCATTACGCGGCGGACAAACTGCCGTTGATCCCCGGACATGAATTCACCGGCACGATTGCCGGGTGGGGTGACAACGTGACGGGTCTTGTCGAGGGCCAGAACGTCGTCGTCGACATGAACATCGGCTGCGGGCAATGCTATTGGTGCAGGCGCAACGAGGTCCTGAACTGCCCTGACATGCAGCAGATGGGCATAACGATAGACGGGGCGTTCGCGGAATACATCGCTGTTCCGGCGCGCTTGTTGATCCCGGCGCCTGCCCATGTGGACGAAAAGGTACTGGCGCTGACGGAACCGTTAGCCTGCGTGGTCAGGGCGGCGCGCAAGGCGCAAGTCACGTTCGGTCAGTCGGTCGTGGTGATCGGCGCAGGACCGATCGGCAATCTGCATGTACAGTTGCTGCGCACAATTGGCATGGCGCCGATCATCGTTGCCGATATCTCAAGGGACCGCGTGCAGATGGCGCTGGATTGCGGGGCCGATATTGGCGTGTCTGATCCTGCGGAACTGGAGCGCGCGGTGATGGGCGCTACGGACGGACGTGGCGCGGACATCGTCATCGAAAGCGTCGGCCAACCGGCGCTCTATCAGCAGGCGCTGAAACTGATGCGCAAGGGTGGTCATCTTGCCGCCTTTGGGCTGACCGGACCCGAAGCCGTGCTGAACCTGCCAATTCTGGACACCATCCTGCAGGAAAACTCCGTCAAAGGCTCCGTCGCTGGCATGGGCCAGGACATGCACGACGCGCTGACGCTTTTGACGCACAATCGCATTCGGACTGAACCTTTTACCCAAGCGTCTTATCCACTGGCGGATATCCAGTCTGCATTTGACACATTCGCAGAGCGGCCGACGGACCTGAAGACGCAGATTGTCATGACCTGACAAGAGGAGCGCACCAATGAAGACGGAAGCCTACGCATCGAAGCCGCAAGGCAAGATCCCCAACAGCCGCTTTCCGCTGTTGGTCCATCGAAATGCAGTTCCGGGCGGCGGCACCGATGCGGTGAAGAAACGGTTTCGCGAAAATGGCTGGGGCAACAATTGGGAATATCCGGGCGTTTACCATTACGCCCATTTCCACTCGACCTCGCATGAATGCCTGGGCTGCGCGCACGGCTGGATGGAATTCAATCTGTCAGTGGGCGATGGTGGCTGGACCCGTCTGCGCATCGAAGCCGGTGACGTCATCGTCATGCCAGCGGGTGTGAGCCATGAACACGTGGATGCATCCGACGATATCATGATGTGTGGTGGCTATGCTGGCGGTCGCGACTGGGACAACATCCAAGAAGCGTTTCTGACGGACGAGCTGTATTATCATGCCTGCAAGAACATCATGAGCTTGCCAATTCCCGACAAAGACCCGGCCACAGGCGAACCAGTGCACCAATGGCACGATGCCCCATCTTCGGTGGACGGCGGCTGGAATGACTGGCGCGACGGGCTGGACGCATCCAGTTGATCGCGCACACCAGGAGGAAAATATGGACCAGTTGAGCGCCAAGCTATCGTTGCCGGAACAGGCGCGGGAATTTGGCTTTTTCGTAGACGGAAAGGTCGTCGCGACGGGTGGCCGCGAGGTTTTCGAACGCCGCTCTCCGGGCCATGACGTGCCCGTCACGCGCATCCCGAAATGCACTGGAGCCGATCTGGACATGGCTGTCGATGCTGCGCGACGAGCCTTCGACGACCGGCGCTGGTCGGGTTTGAACGGGCAAGCGCGCGCGGCGGTTCTGCTGAAGGCGGGCGCGCTGATCCGGGAACGCGCAGACGAGGTTGCTTATTGGGAAACACTGGAAAACGGCAAACCCATTTCCCAGGCGCGGGCCGAGGTCATGGGCTGCGCGGATATGTATGAATACGCCTCCGGGTTGGCGCGCAGCCTTCACGGCGACAGCTTCAACAATCTTGGCGACGGCATGTTCGGGATTGTCACGCGCGAACCGGTCGGCGTTGTTGGCATCATCACACCTTGGAACTTCCCGTTCCTGATCCTGTGTGAACGCGTGCCCTATGTTCTGGCATCGGGATGCACAATCGTAGCCAAGCCGTCTGAAGTAACCAGCGCGACAACGTTGATTCTGGCAGAAATCCTGACCGAAGCCGGCCTGCCGGATGGCTGCATGAATGTGGTCACCGGGTCGGGTTCGACCATCGGGCAGGCGCTGCTTGAACACCCCCGCGTTGACATGTTGTCGTTCACCGGGTCCACCGCTGTAGGTCGCCGGGTTGTCGAAGCTGCGGGCAAGTCGAACTTCAAGAAGCTGGGCCTGGAACTTGGCGGCAAGAACCCGCAAATCGTTTTTGCAGATGCAGATCTGGAAGACGCAGCCGACGGGGTAGCGTTCGGGATCGGGTTCAATACCGGACAGTGCTGCGTGTCAGGCTCGCGCCTGATCGTCGAGCGTTCCGTGGCTGACAAATTTGCACGAATGGTTCGGGACAAGCTCACCAAAGTGCGCGTAGGTGACCCGCTGGACGAATCCACTCAGATTGGCGCGATCACGACCGACGCGCAAAACAGCACGATCATGTCCTATATCGAACGGGGCAAAGCCGAGGGAGCACGCCTGATTTCGGGTGGCGAACAACTTGATTTCGGCCGCGGTCAATACATTGCGCCGACACTTTTTGGCGACGTGACCCGCGACATGGCCATCGCGCGCGAAGAGATTTTCGGCCCCGTCCTGACGATCATGCCCTTCGACAGCGTGGACGAAGCGATCGCAATCGCCAATGACACCGAATATGGGCTTGCCGCTTCGGTCTGGACAAAGAACATCGACAAGGCATTGATGGTGACGCGCCGTGTGCAAGCAGGCCGGTTCTGGGTGAACACGACGCTGTCGGGCGGACCCGAACTGCCCTTGGGTGGGTTCAAACAGTCGGGATGGGGACGCGAAGCCGGCATGTATGGGGTTGAGGAATACACCCAGGTCAAGTCGGTCCATATCGAGATCGGCAAACGCAGTCCCTGGATCGAGTAAGGAGCGGTCATGGCGGAAGGTTACGATTACATCATTGTAGGGGGCGGATCGTCGGGGTGTGTCCTGGCGAACCGGCTGACCGAAGGTGCATCCGCGCGGGTTCTTTTGCTGGAAGCGGGCGGCAAGGATAGTCACCCGCTGATCCACATGCCCGTCGGCTTTGCCAAGATGACGACAGGTCCGCATACTTGGGGCCTTGTCACCGCGCCGCAAAAGCACGCCAATAACCGCGAGATACCCTATGCCCAGGCGCGCGTCATCGGCGGTGGGTCGTCGATCAACGCAGAGGTTTTCACACGCGGCAATCCGGTGGATTACGACCGTTGGGCCAACGAAGAAGGCGCGGATGGCTGGGCCTTCAAGGACATCCAGAAATATTTCCTGCGATCCGAGGGAAACACGATTCTGTCCGGCGATTGGCACGGCACTGATGGTGAATTGGGCGTTTCCAACATTCCCGATCTTCAGCCAATGACGCGCGCATTTGTGCAGGCATGCCAGGAACGCGGTCTGCCCTACAACCCGGATTTCAACGGGTCGGTTCAGGAGGGCGCGGGCGCCTATCAGACCACCACGAAGGACGGACGACGTTGTTCTGCCGCTGTTGGCTATCTTCGCCCGGCGATGAAGCGGCCTAATCTGACGGTCAGAACCGGCGCGATGGTGCATCGCATCGTGGTCGAAAAGGGGCGCGCGACCGGGGTAGAGTATTCCGATAAGTCCGGAACGCACACCGCCCATGCGACAAGTGAGGTTCTGTTGACGTCCGGCGCGATCGGCTCGCCAAAGATGATGATGCTGTCGGGTCTTGGACCGGCGGCACATTTGCGGGAACATGGGATCGACGTCGTGCAGGATCTGCCTGGCGTGGGCGCGAACCTGAACGACCATTTCGGGATCGACATCGTCGCAGAACTGACCGGGCATCAAAGCCTGGACAAATACAACAAGCTTCACTGGATGGCCTGGGCGGGTGCGCAATACTACCTGTTCGGGTCAGGCCCGGTGACCTCGAACGTCGTGGAAGGTGGCGCTTTCTGGTATGCGGATCACGACCAGCCTGTGCCTGATCTGCAGTTCCATTTCCTCGCTGGCGCAGGAGCCGAGGCAGGTGTGCCAAGCGTGCCTAAAGGGTCGTCAGGGATTACCCTGAACAGTTACACTGTTCGCCCCAAGTCGCGCGGAACGGTGCGGTTGCGGTCCTCTCGCCCTGAAGACCTGCCGGTGGTAGATCCGAACTTCCTGGATCATCCGGATGACCTGAAAACATCTGTCGAGGGCGTGAAGATCAGCCGCGAGATCTTTGAGCAGCCGAGCCTGAGAAAGCACATTCGCCAGATCCGTTTCCCTGACGATAGCGTCAGGACGCAGTCCGACTTCGAGGCCTATGCCCGCCAATATGGCCGCACGTCTTATCACCCGACTTGCACCTGCAAAATGGGGGCGGACAGTGACCCGATGGCAGTCGTTGACCCGCAGTTGCGCGTTCGAGGAGTCGATGGGCTGCGTATATGCGACAGTTCAGTGATGCCCAGTCTGATCGGGTCGAACACAAATGCGCCGACGATCATGATCGGTGAAAAAGCCGCCGATCTCGTGCGCGGCAATCGCTAGGTTTCCACCCACGGATCAGGGGCGGCACTTCGGCCGCCCCGCTGCACGCCTTAGTCGAAGTCCGGTGCGTAGGGGACGAGGTCCTTGCCGACAATCCGGTAACCGGTTTCGGTCATCGCGTTGATCCGGTCCATGTCGATCGACGACAGCGTGAAATCCATCACGTCGAAATTGGCTGCGATGTTTGCCGGCTTGGTCGACATGGTGTTGATGCTGACGCCGCGTTGAAGGATCCATCGCAGAACGATCTGGGCCGCTGACTTCCCGTAGCTGGCGCCGATTTCGCCGAATATGGCGTGCTTGAACACCTCGCCGCGGGCGACAGAACAATAGGACGACAACGGAACGCCGGTTTCGGTTGCCGCGGCTAGCAGCTTTTCCTGATTCAGCAGGGGGTGGAATTCGACCTGGTTGGTGACCAGCGGCGCATCCACGATGGATACCGCATCGCGCATCATTTGCGCGGTGTAGTTTGATATTCCGATATTGGCGGCAAGGCCCCGATCATGTGCTTGTTGCAGCAGCTTTAGGGACAGTTTGATATCGCCGCCCGGGGTTGGCCAATGCAGCAGCAATACATCGGTCTGTTCGATCTGAAGCTTCCGAAGGCTGTCTTCGACCGAAGGCAGGAATTTCTCTTCACTGAAATTGGCAATATCGACTTTGGTTGTGATGCACAGGTCGCCCCGCGCGATACCCGTTGCTTTGAGCGCCTTGCCTGTATCGGCCTCGTTTTCATACATCTGTGCGGTGTCAAACGCGCGATAGCCAACCTTGGCCGCAGTCAAGATGGATGCGTGCAGGTCTTCCCCCTTCAATGGGAAAGTCCCGAAGCTGCGTTGAAAAGTCTTTTCGAAATAGATGCTCATGTGGCATTCCTCCCTGACGTGCGTCCGTGCCTCGGCCCGGAATGTGCAGAAAAACCCGCTTGATCGACTCAGGTCTTTCGGCATAATAAAAATAACCAGTTAGTTACAAAGAGGCAAGCCAAGATGCCGAAAGTCACGACCGCCGAAGATGCCGTGAAACACGTCAGGGATGGTGCAGTCGTGGCGGTGAACTCGTCAAGCGGCCTGTGTTGTCCAGATGCCGTTCTAGCCGCGCTCGGCGCCCGTTTTGAAGCCGAAGGTGCGCCACGTGACCTGACATCGGTTCACCCCATCGCTGCGGGCGATTTTTTCGGCACGAAGGGCGTCGACCATATCGCCAAGCCCGGGATGCTTTCAAAGATCATTGGCGGATCGTACCCATCCGGCCCCACGAAGGCTGACCCACCCCTGATCTGGCAGATGATCACGGCGAACCAGGTCAAGGCTTACAATGTTCCATCAGGCATCGTCTTTGACATGCTGCGCGAAGGGGCAGCCAAGCGGCCCGGCGTGCTGACCAAGGTCGGGATGAAAACCTTTGTCGACCCAGACCTTGAAGGCTGTGCCATGAATGATGCAGCGCGGTCCGAACCAATCGTTTCGCGCCGAACCTTCGACGACGAGGAATGGCTGTATTTCAAATCAATCCAACCGGACGTGGCGATCATACGGGCGAGTACCTCGGATGAGCGCGGAAATCTGAGCTTCGAACAGGAAGGTGCCTATCTGGGTGCCATGGAAATGGCGCTGGCCGCGCGCAACAACGGTGGCATCGTCATCGCGCAAGTGCGTCGGATCGCCATGAACGGATCGATCCGCCCGCATGATGTGCGCGTGCCGGGCATCTTGGTCGACCATGTTGTCGAGGCGCCTGACCAGTTGCAGACCACGGCAACACCCTATGACCCCGCGATATCGGGGGAATTGATCCGACCGCTGCACACGTTCAAGATCGCCGAATTCAATGTCGGCAAAGTCATCGCCCGCCGCGTTGCGCAAGAACTCAAACACGGCTGGGCGGTCAATATCGGCTTTGGCATATCGGCCAACGTGCCGCGTATCCTGGTTGAAGAGGACTTGCACGGCTCGGTCACCTGGATGATCGAACAGGGTGCCGTCGGTGGTATCCCGCTCCTGGATTTCAAGTTCGGTTGCTCTGCCAACGCCGAAGCATTCGTCGCGTCACCGCACCAGTTCAGCTATTTTCAGGCTGGCGGTTTCGATGCGTCGCTCTTGTCCTTCCTTGAGGTTGGTCGCGACGGGTCCGTCAACGTATCCCGCCTGTCCGCCACCCCACATCGGACGGCCGGGGCAGGGGGTTTTGTTGACATCACGGCGCGGGCGAAAAAGATAGTCTTTTCCGGCACCTTCAACGCCGGGGCGAAAATGCGCATTGAGGATGGGCAACTTGTCATCGATGCGGAAGGCAAGATCGCGAAATTTGTGGAAAAGGTCGATCAAGTGTCATTCTCTGGGGAGCGAGCGCGCGAACAGGGCCAACACATCACCTATGTGACCGAACGCTGCGTGATCCGCCTTGTTGACGGCCAGCTCGTCGTGACCGAAATTGCACCTGGGCTGGATATGAAGCGAGATATCCTGGATCAGGCCGCGACGGAGCTAAAAGTGGCAGACGACCTTCGATTTATGGACGCGTCCTTGTATCGTGAAGGCCCGATGAACCTTCGGCTGGACAAGGCATGAGCGGGGCAGAAGCGTTTTCGCTTTCGGTCGAAGACCGCATCGGCATACTGCGCATCCAGCGTGAAGAAAAGCGAAATGCCTTGGACGCCGAGATGGTCGATGCCCTGGGCTCCATTTGCCGGGAAATCGAACGGCGTGACGACATTGGCGTCGTAATTCTGACAGGCAGCAACAACAGTTTTTGCGCTGGCGGCGACATAGCGGCCTGGGCGGGCCAAAGCCCGGCCGACTTCGGCCGCCATTGGGTGCGCTATGGCCATGATGCTTTTGACCGCCTTGCACGGTTGCGCCAACCTGTGATCGCTGTCTTGAACGGTCACGCGCTGGGCGGTGGGTTGGAACTGGCGGCCTGCGCCGACTACCGCATCGCCGAGGCGCATGTGAAAATCGGACAGCCCGAAACCGGGCTCGGGATCATAGCCGGGTGGTCAGGCACGCAACGCGCGGTGCGGCGGTTCGGCGCGCAAGCAGTGCGGCGGATGGCCCTTTTCGGTACGGTCTTCACCGCAGAAGAGGCCCGCATACAGGGCATAGTCGATGCAGTTGCAGATACGGACGCAGGCATGGACGCCGCGCGCGCTGTCGCCCAGCACCTTTTGAAACGGGGCCCGCGCGCTACCGAATTGACGAAGATGTTGATCAACGCCGCCGAAGGCGAGGAACGCGAACGCGTGTTAGAGGCATTGGCCGGTCATATCGCGGCAGCCGGCGATGAATTGCGCGAAGGCGTGTCGGCATTTTTCGAAAAGCGCGCTGCTGACTTCACGGGCAAAGGGGATGAATCATGATCCGGCATCTGGTGCATTTGCGGTTTCGCGGGGATGTGGCTGAGGCGACCAAGATCGGGCTATACGACCGCCTTGAAGGGCTCAGCGATAGGATCGAAGGGATCCTGGATTTCCAGCACCGCCAGAACGTGTCCGTCGAAACGCCGTTGGTGCGCGGATTTCTTGACATGTTCTGGTTCGATTTCCGTGACGTGTCGGTGCGCGACGCGTATCTTGTCGATGAGGTGCACCAACAGATCGGAGCGGATATCGTGGCCTGCCTGGAGGGTGATGCCGACGGCGTATTTGTCTGCGATATCGACTTGTGACCAGTTCGGATGACAAAGCCTTTCTGACCGGGCTGTTCGACGCGGCCATCCGTGCGGCAGACCCAGAAACCGTGCTGCGGGCACACATGCCCGAACGCCCCAAAGGGCGCTTGATCCTGATCGGTTTCGGCAAGGGCGCGGCGCAAATGGCAGCCGCTTTCGAAAACCTCTGGGATGGTCCGTTGGAAGGCGTCGTGGTGACCCGCTATGGCTACGGCGCGCCATGTCGGCATGTCCGGGTCCTGGAAGCGGCGCATCCAGTGCCTGATGATGCGGGCTTGCAGGCGGGGCGCGCCCTTTTGGGCGCCGTATCTGACCTGACCGAAGACGATCTTGTGGTGGCACTCGCATGCGGTGGTGGTTCGGCGCTTTTGCCTGCGCCGCCGAATGGGCTGACTCTGGATGATGAAAAGGCGCTGAATACCGCGCTGCTTCGTTCGGGGGCGCCCATCGGGGTCATGAACGCAATCCGCAAACACGTGAGCCGGATCAAAGGCGGGCGCCTTGCGTCCGCCGCGTTCCCCGCACGCATATTGTCACTGGTGATCTCGGACGTGCCCGGAGACGATCCCGCCGAAGTTGCATCTGGTCCCACGGTGCCATCTGGAACAACTCTGGAAGCGGCCCGCCGCCTAGTCGCGGCCTATGGCATACAACTGCCACCACAGATCGCGG
>JBNKYL010000260.1:0-4070 GCA_050300875.1 Paracoccaceae bacterium | reverse complement strand
GTCCTCAGGCCGCGCTCTGCGTGAACTCGGCGTAGCCCTTGGCCTCCAACTCGGCCGCCAACTCCTTGCCGCCGGAGCGCGCGATACGGCCCTGCGCGAGCACATGCACGAAATCAGGCTCGATATAGTCCAGGAGGCGCTGGTAGTGGGTGATCAGCAGCATGGCGCGCTCGGGGGAGCGCATGGCGTTCACGCCGTCGGCCACCGCCTTCAGGGCGTCGATGTCGAGGCCGCTGTCGGTCTCGTCGAGGATGCAGAGCTTGGGCTCGAGCATCGCCATTTGCAGGATCTCGTTGCGCTTCTTCTCGCCACCCGAAAAGCCCACATTGACCGGGCGCTTGAGCATATCGGCGTCGATCTTCAACCCCTTGGCTTTTTCGCGCACCAGTTTCAGAAAGTCGCTGGCCGACATTTCATCCTGCCCGCGCGCGGCCCGTTGGGCGTTCAGCGCGGTGCGCAGGAAAGTCATGTTGCCGACGCCGGGGATTTCCACGGGATATTGAAACGCCAGAAAAAGGCCGGCGGCAGCGCGTTCCTCGGGCTCCATGCCCAGCAGGTCCTGCCCGTCCAGGCTGGCCGACCCGCCGGTGACTTCGTACCCGTCACGGCCCGACAACACATAGGACAAGGTCGATTTGCCCGACCCGTTCGGCCCCATGATCGCATGGACAGACCCTGCTGGCACGTCCAGATTGACGCCTTTCAGGATTTGTTTGTCTTCTTCTTCAAGTTTGACCTGCAGGTCGGTGATCTTCAGCATGGCGTCTCTCTTTCATACTTCATGTCGGCAAATAGGCGTTCGGCCCACGACCCGAAAGGGGCGCAGGCGGACGCGGGTCGAAACCCGGATGTGTTTAGCTTTGTGGCGGGCGTAACTCGACCAGCTGGCGTCAGCCGCCAGTGGCGTAGGTAACGTAGCTTTCGGAATATAGCGCGGTGTAGAAATCCGGCGCCATTTCGACGGTGTAGGCTTGCAGCCCCATCATCAGAAACAGCCCCATCGCGCCCACCAGCGGCGGACCAAAGCCGCTCTGACGGAACAGTTTCAGCAGGATCAGCAAAACCGGCACCGCCACCAGAAGGTCGCCCATATTGGTCGCCACGGCCAGGGTGGACGGCCCGATATCGGCCGCCATGCCTGTTTCGGGGCTGATCATCAGGTGATATTGCGCAAGATGCCCGATTGCGTAGGCCACAAGCCCCAGCATGAGCGCCAGAATGGTGCGGAAGACACCAAAATGCGCGTGGCCCTCGGCTTCGCTGGCTATTTCGTCCTGTGGCCCGACATAGATCTGTCCGAACGTATTCGGCGCACCCTTCTTGATGCGCTTCAATCGCCCGTGAAATTCCTGGCGCTGTAGGTTTGAATTGAGCATGTCCTGCCGTCCCAACATTCCTGCCGGCCCCTTGTCGCAGTGCTTTGGGGCAGGAGTTGGGCGGTTTCCCGCCGAATTGTTGGAAACAATCCTGCGCGGCGGCGTATGAAATGCCTGAATTTATCCATATCAAGTTATTGAACATAATAGGCAATCACCCAGTAACCGCGGCATCGTCTGGCGACGAAAACAAGACGAAACCGAGGATCGACACGATCACGACAAGCGCCCAGGCACCGACGGTCTGCCAGCGCTCTTTGGCGGAACGCGACGACCAATCGAAAATGCCCAAAAGCTCGTCGAAATAGAATCCGATGATCTCGATCATGGCCGGTTAACCCACGGATCCTTCCAGCGAGATCGCCACAAGCTGTTGGGCTTCCATCGCGAATTCCATCGGCAGGGCTTGAAGCACCTCCTTGGCAAAACCGTTCACGATCAGCGCCACGGCTTCTTCTTCGTCCATCCCACGCTGGCGGCAATAGAACATCTGTTCGTCATCGACCTTCGATGTGGTGGCCTCGTGCTCCACGCGGGACGAGTTATTCTTGACCTCGATATAAGGCACCGTATGCGCCCCGCATTTGTCGCCGATCAGCAGGCTGTCGCATTGCGTATAGTTGCGGCTGTTCTTGGCCCGCGGGTGCATGGAAACCAGCCCGCGATAGGTGTTCTGCGCCTTGCCCGCAGAAATCCCCTTGGACACGATCCGCGACCGCGTATTCTTGCCCAGATGCACCATTTTCGTGCCGGTATCGGCTTGCTGCATCTTGTTAGTGATGGCGATGGAATAGAACTCGCCCTGGCTGTCATCGCCGCGCAGGATGCAGGACGGGTATTTCCACGTCACCGCCGACCCGGTTTCTACTTGGGTCCACATCACCTTGGATCGGTCGCCCCGGCAATCGGCGCGCTTGGTCACGAAGTTGTAGATGCCGCCCTTGCCTTCCTCGTCGCCCGGGTACCAGTTCTGCACAGTAGAGTACTTCACCTCTGCATCTTCCAGCAGAACAATTTCCACGACGGCCGCATGAAGCTGTGCTGTGTCACGCTTGGGCGCCGTGCAACCTTCCAGATAAGATACGTAGCTGCCCTTGTCGGCGATGATCAGCGTGCGTTCGAACTGGCCCGTATTTTCGGCATTGATACGGAAGTAGGTCGACAGTTCCATCGGGCAGCGGACGCCTTCGGGGATGTAGACGAAAGAACCATCTGAAAAGACCGCGCTGTTGAGCGTGGCAAAGAAATTGTCGGACTGTGGCACCACAGAACCGAGGTATTTCTTGACCAGTTCGGGATGTTCACGGATCGCTTCCGAGATCGAGCAGAAAATGACGCCGGCCTTTTCGAGTTCTTTCTTGAAGGTCGTGCCGACGCTGACGCTGTCGAACACGGCGTCCACGGCGACCTTGCGGCCTTCTGCCGGGGTATCTTCGGCACCTTCGACGCCCGCCAGGATCATCTGTTCCTTCAGCGGGATGCCCAACTTTTCGTAGGTCGCCAGCAATTTGGGATCGACCTCATCCAGGGATTTCGGCTTTTCGGCCATGCTTTTCGGCCGGGCGTAGAAATACTGATCCTGATAGTCGATCATCGGGTAGTTCAGCATCGCCCAATCGGGTTCCTCCATCTGCTGCCAGCGTCGGAACGCGTCGAGCCGCCAGTCGGTCATCCACTGCGGTTCGCCGTTCTTTTCGGAAATCAGGCGCACGATGTCTTCGTTCACGCCTTTGGGCGCGAATTCCATCTCGATCTCGGTATCCCAGCCGTATTTGTAGCTGCCCAACGAGGCGACCGCATCGACGGTGTCCTGATCGACACCTTCCTTGACCTGAACGTCATCCACCATGTGCTTGTCTTTCCTTACATAACCCTATGCCGCGCGGGCCTGATGCCGCGCATGGGCCGCCGACCAGGCGGCCACGAATTCCATCAACTGACCATCGGTCATATCTGGCCCGATCGACACGCGAATGGCCGAAGCGGCATCCGTGTCGCTGTATCCCATCGCCTTCAACACACGGCTGGCGCGCACCTTGCCGGACGAACAGGCCGACCCGGCGCTGATGGCGAAACCTGCCAGGTCCATCTGCATGACCTGGGTTTCGCCCTTCCAACCCGGCACCACAATGCACGAGGTATTGGGCAGACGTGGCCCATCGGCACCGACAATCTGCGCTTCGGGCACCATGTCCAGAATAGCGGCTTCCATCGTATCACGACGGGCCGCCACCGCAGTCCAGATGCCTGCATCCATGTCCGCTATTGCAGCATCAAGAGCGGCCGACAACCCCGCAATTCCTATGATGTTTTCGGTCCCCGCGCGGCGCCCCATCTCTTGCCCGCCACCCAGGGCAAGCGCGGAAATGTCCAGCCCCTCGCGCACGACAAGCACGCCGACACCCTTTGGCCCGCCGAACTTATGTGCGGAAAACAGTGCCAGATCCGCGCCCATCCATGAAAACGCCACGGGGATACGGCCCACGGCTTGCGTCAGATCAACCAGCAGCGTTTCGCCTTCGACCGGCACCACGTCGGCAAGCGTCCCGGTTTCGGAATTCGCCAGCCCGATGGCGCGCATCGCCGGGCCATCGCCTGACCGGCGGTCATGCGAGACAAGCGCATCATGTGCCAACGGATCGACAAGAACCGGCCCCGGCCACCCCGCCATGACACCCGCCGCTTCGGTGGCGC
>JBNKYL010000259.1:0-3506 GCA_050300875.1 Paracoccaceae bacterium | reverse complement strand
TTCCTGGCGCATCGGGCGCGGGCCGAAGGGCGCCTTTTGCTGTCGATCCTGCCAAAGGAACTGTTCTGGCGGATGTTCGCAATTGGCCTTTTCCTGCTGGTGCTTCCCGAAGGGTCCGGTGCCGTCCCGGCATTGGCCGTTTTGGTGTCATCGCTCATGGTGCTGAACCTTATGTCTGGCCTGGCGTTGCCGCGACTGGCTTCGTCCGACCCGGCGCCGAAAGGCTGGCACCGTGCCAGCGGGGCGTTCTGGCTGGGTTCGGTATCCAACCTGTTTCTTGCACATGCCGATACCGCAGTCGTCGGCCTGATCCTGGGCCCCGTCCCCGCCGGTGTCTATTTCGTGGCCAACCGATTGGCGCAGGTGCTGGGTTTTTTCATGATGTCACAGAACATCGTGATTTCGCCCGAACTGGCCCGCGCCCATGAGAATGGCGATCGCCGCGCCCTTGCCAACATCGCGCAACGCGCAACGCGCGCGATGAGCGCACCGACGCTGGTTGCCGGGCTGGTGCTTTGGCTGGCGGCAGAACCTGTCCTTGCGCTGTTTGGGCCAGATTTCGTGGCCGCGGCGCCGGCGCTCCGCTGGTTGATCCTGGCGGCCGGGCTGAACGCGATCACCGGGCCGGGTGATATCGTGATGAACATGGCCGGACAGGAACACGCGGCCATGCACATTGCCGCCGGGTCGCTTGCAGCCGGCGTTCTGTTCCTGCCGCTGGGGGCCTTGCTGGGCGGGGCAGAAGGTGTCGCCTGTGCCGTGCTGATCGCCACCGCATTGCGCAAGGCGGCCTATCTTGCGGCGCTGAAGGCACGCCTGGGATTGCGGGTCGACCTTGCCGCGGGGATGGCCGCATGACGGCTGTCAGCCAGTGCCACGTCGCGCCGCGCAGTGGTTTCGCATTGCGACCGGTATCCATCATTTCGGCGGTCCTTTCCGTTCGCTGGCTTGCCGGCATCGCCGAAGGTTATGGGCTTGCGGGCCTGTCCGAAAAGGCCGCGATGGCGGGCATGGTGGTATTGTTCCTGTTGTTCCTGGCGCGCCTGCAAATTGCACGCGGCACCGGGCTGCTATTGGCCGGGTTCAGCGCATGGATCGCGGCGGCCCTGCTTTCGGCTGCGGCCAATGGCCAACTCGGCAACGGCGCAGCGGTGGAGCTGATCGGGCTGCTGGGATTCTATGCCCTGCTTGCAAACGCCAGTTTTCTGCACCTGCGCGGACCCGAGGATCTGGCGCCATTTCAGGCCTTGATCACAGGATTCATTGCGATCGGGGCGACGCTCACCGTGTCGCAATACCTGACCGGTCAGGGTTTCGTCGCCGCAGGCAAGCCGGATCTGGTGCGCGCCACAGGCAGCGACGTTCACCCGGTATCGTTCGGCATTCAGGTCGTCATCGCGCTGGCCATCCTGACCGCCTGTCGCGCCAAGCGCGGTTTGCCCCGTCACCCGATCCAGGCCGTGTTGATCGGGGCCGGGCTTGTCGCGGTCTACCTGACTTTTGCCCGAACGGCCTGGGCGATGGGAGCCTTTACGCTTGGTTGGGCCGTCGCATGGGGTCCCGGTCCGGCACGGCGCCTTATCACCTTGGCCGGGCTCGTCGCGGCGCTTGGATTTGCCGTGGCAAGCGGTCGTTTCGGCGATCTGGCCAGCTTGCCCCGTTTTCTTGTCAGCTTCGACCTGACGAACCTGGCCTTCGATCACCGTTACATCGACAATTCGTTCAGCTGGCGCATCGTCAATTGGGCTTACGGTCTGCAACAGGCGCTTGCCGTGCCGATCCTCGGACACGGCCCTGGCCAAAGCGCGGTACTGAGTGCATTTTCCCGTGAAATGCACAACATCGTGCTGGAACTGTTTTTCGAATGCGGCGTCGCGGGCCTGTTCGCGCTGGCGCTTGTGTTCGGGGGGCTTGTCCACCTGCATCGCCAGTTGCCGAAGAAGACCGCCTGCGACCGGCGCGTTTTGCGCATGGCAACCGGGCTTGGCCTTGCACTGATGCTGGTGGTCATGGTGTCGACCAGCCTCGTCGACCAGTTGATGACCATCGCGCTTTACATCCTGTTCCTCGCCATCGCCCGCGTCCCTGCGCGTCCCTGCCCCTGATCGTTCATCCCACGCGAATTGCCCCGTGGTTCCACAGGCAGTCGGCCGCAGGCCCATTGCCAAATACGGCGAAGCCTGCAATTCATACTGCTTCGGCATCCGCAAGCAGGAGGCACCGCGCTTGGCGCAGAAACTCGATCCCGGCAGCACGGCCACGAAAACCGCAGGCTTGCCGCAACTGCATGAACCACGCAATCCGGGGATGGAACTGGACCTGGACTGGGTCGCGCGGGCGCAGGCCAACCAATCGGCCATTGAACGGCGTGCCGCGACCCTTTCCGGTCGCCGCACGGTGAAAAAGGCTTATCAGGCCGCCTGGCTGCTCAAGGCGATCACCTGTATCGATCTGACCACGCTGTCCGGCGACGACACGACAGGCCGGGTCGAACGGCTCTGCGCCAAGGCCCGCCAACCGGTGCGCTCCGACCTGCTGGACGCGATGGGCATGACGAGCATCACGACAGGCGCAATCTGCGTCTATCACGACATGGTGCCCACCGCCGTCGCGGCGTTGAAAGGTTCGGGCATCCCGGTCGCCGCCGTTTCCACCGGCTTCCCTGCCGGGCTTTCGCCATTCCACCTGCGCGTCGCCGAAATCGGTGATAGCGTGAAGGCCGGGGCCGAGGAAATCGACATCGTCATTTCCCGCCGCCATGTCCTGACAGGGGACTGGACGGCGCTCTATGACGAGGTCCGGGCAATGCGCGAGGCCTGCGGCGAGGCGCACATGAAAGCGATCCTGTCGACCGGCGAACTCAAGACGCTTTCCAATGTCTACAAGGCCTCGATGGTCTCGATGATGGCGGGTGCGGATTTCGTCAAGACCTCGACCGGCATGGAGGCGGTGAACGCGACCCTGCCGGTGAGCCTCGTCATGGTGCGTTCGGTGCGCGACTATCTGGATCAGACCGGCCAGGTCTGCGGCTTCAAGCCGGCCGGCGGCATCCGCACCACCAAGGACGCACTGGCCTGGCTGATCCTGATGAAGGAAGAGCTTGGCAATGACTGGCTCAAGCCGGACCTGTTCCGCTTCGGCGCCAGCGGCCTTTTGGGCGACATCGAGCGGCAGATCGAACACAATGTGACCGGCCGCTACTCATCCTCCGACCGACACGGCATGGCGTGAGGAGCGCGCGATGAACAAGATCAGGGATATTCTCAAGACCATGGATTACGGCCCCGCCCCTGAGGACGACAAGGATGTCCGCGCCTGGCTCGACCGCCACAAGGCAGGGTTCGGTCATTTCATCGGCGGCGCCTTCACCGACCCCAAGGGCAAGAAGCTTGCCGTGACCAATCCATCGACCGGCGAGAAACTCGCCGAGGTGGCAATTGCCGGTGCCGCGGACGTCGACCGGGCCGTGGCCGAGGCCGGCAAGGCGCTGAAGAAGTGGCAGGGGT
>JBNKYL010000258.1:0-3426 GCA_050300875.1 Paracoccaceae bacterium | reverse complement strand
TGGTCGGCCCCGGTAACGGGCTGTGGATGCTGTCGGTCGTCCTGATCGCGGCAGGCGGGATCATCGGCTATTTCGTCGCCATGCGCGTGCAGATGACGGAAATGCCGCAGCTGGTTGCCGCGATGCATTCGCTGGTGGGTCTGGCCGCGGTCTTCGTGGGGTACAACGCCGATATCGAGCTGACCCGCGTACTGGGCATGGACACGGCCGCTCGTGAGGCTCTGCACGGCTTTGCCGCCGCTGTGGCGCATAAATCGCCTGTCGAACAGAATATCCTGCGGGTCGAACTGTTCCTGGGCGTGTTCATCGGTGCGGTGACGTTCACCGGGTCGGTCGTGGCATTTGGCAAGCTGGCCGGCAAGATCACATCCGCAGCGACCAAGCTGCCGGGCGGTCATATGCTGAATGCGGCTGCCGCGATTGGCTCGCTTGTCCTGCTGTTCATGTATCTGGGCGGGTCGGGCCAATGGGCGCTGATCGTGATGACGCTGCTGGCCTTCTTCATCGGCTATCACCTGATAATGGGCATCGGCGGCGCGGATATGCCCGTGGTCGTTTCGATGCTGAACAGCTATTCGGGTTGGGCCGCGGCGGCGATCGGCTTTTCGCTGTCCAACGACCTGCTGATCGTGGTGGGCGCGCTGGTCGGTTCGTCCGGTGCGATCCTGTCCTACATCATGTGCAAGGCCATGAACCGGTCCTTCATCAGCGTGATCCTGGGCGGGTTCGGCGGGACGTCCGGGCCGGCGATGGAAATCGAGGGCGAACAGATCGCCATCGATGCCGAAGGTGTGGCCGCCGCGCTCGACGATGCTGACGAGGTCATCATCGTGCCGGGCTACGGCATGGCGGTGGCCCAGGCCCAGCAATCGGTCGCCGAACTGACCCGCAAGCTGCGTGCCAAGGGCAAAAATGTGCGCTTTGGCATTCACCCGGTTGCGGGCCGTCTGCCGGGGCACATGAACGTGCTGTTGGCAGAGGCGAAAGTTCCCTACGACATCGTGCTGGAAATGGACGAGATCAACGACGACTTCCCGTCCACCGACGTGGTGATCGTGATCGGGTCCAACGACATCGTGAACCCGGCCGCCCAGGAAGACCCCAACAGCCCCATCGCCGGCATGCCGGTGCTGGAGGTCTGGAAGGCGAAACAAGTCTTCGTGTCCAAGCGTGGACAGGGGACGGGGTATTCCGGCATCGAAAACCCGCTATTCTACAAGGAAAACACGCGCATGTTCTATGGCGACGCCAAGGCGTCCATGGATAGCCTGCTGCCGTTGTTGAACTGACGGAGACGCGCGTGACCGCGCGTCGCATGACCCTTTCAAACCCGGCTTTTCAGCCGGGTTTGTTGTTTTTTGGATATTTGGAAAATGGAGAAGGGGCTGTGGCGCGATGGCATCTTTCGCGGCGCAACATGCAAGGCTAACAAGGGCCTATGATACCTGTTGCCGATCATCCCCGCCGCTATGAACTGGCCAATGAGCTGCATGCGCGGCCCTTTCCGTCGATGGCGGCGCCGGGACATGTCGCCTTTCTGGCACTCAAGCCGACCGAGGCGGCGGCGAGACGGGACCGGGAACTGGACCGCGCGCATCTGATTGCCTTGCTGGACCGGTTTGGCGCGGTGCATCCGCAGCCGGGTGCGACGCATTATTTCGGGCCGATCGGACGCTATCGGCTGAAATGGGAAAGCCATACCGAGTTTGTCACATACACCATCTTTGCCGAAGGCGCCGAGGCGCGGCCCTTTGATCGGGCCGCATTCGATGTTTTCCCGGATGACTGGCTGGAGCAGGCGCCCGGCGCGCGCATTACCTCGGCGTTGATCCGGGTGGATACCGGCATAGACGAGGATCATATCCGGCAGGTCACGGGCGAATGGTTCGTGCCGGAAAGCGTGGCGGTCGCCTGGGTTCTGGATCGGGCAGCCGTGGTGGCGGGCGATTTCCGTATCGACGAGGCCGGGCATATCCGGTTTGCCATGTTCACAGACCCGGCGACCGGCCCGCGCCAGATCGGACGGATCGTGCAACGGGTCTGCGAGATCGAGACCTACAAGACCATGTCGATGCTGGGGCTGGCGCGCGCGCGGGACTTGTCGGAAAAGTTGGGCGTGCAGGCCGAAAAGCTGTCGCGCGTGGTCGCGGCCATGAAAGGCGACGAGCCCGAGCCCGAGGGCGTTTTGCGTGAGCTTTTGGCGATTTCGGCCGAGCTGGAACAGCTGGAGGCGCAGTCTTCCTTTCGCTTTGGCGCGACGGGGGCCTATTCGGCGCTGGTCGATCAGCGGATCGAGGTGTTGCGTGAAGCTCGCTTTGTCGGGCGTCAGACGTTCCGTGAATTCATGACCCGCCGCTTCGATCCGGCGATGCGCACGGTCAAATCCATCGAGGCACGATTGGCGGCCGTGTCCGGGCGGGCGAGGCGGGCAGGTGAATTGCTGCGCACCCAGGTCGATGTGGCCCATTCGGCGCAGAACCAGGCCTTGCTGGCCAGCATGGACAAGCGCGCCGATGCGCAGCTGCGCCTGCAACAGACGGTCGAGGGGCTGTCCGTGGTGGCAATCAGCTATTACGCGCTGAACCTGGCGGGTTATCTGGTCTACCCGGTTCTTGAACCCCTGGGGCTGTCCAAGGGCAATGCGATGGCATTGTTGACCTTACCGGTGATCGGGCTGGTCTGGCTGATGGTGCGGCGCATCCGCAAGGGGTTGGGTCACTAGGACATGTTCGATTTCAGTTTTTCTGCCCCGCCCGAGCATCAGGGCGATTTGCCAGATGAAACCGATGTCGTCGTGATCGGGGCCGGGATCATCGGAGTGATGACGGCCTGGCATCTGGCCGGGCAGGGCGCGCGGGTGGTGCTGTTGGAAAAAGGTCGCGTCGCGGGCGAGCAATCCAGCCGCAACTGGGGCTGGGTGCGCCAGCAGGAACGCCATCCGGCTGAATTGCCGATCATGGTCGAGGCGATGGCGATCTGGCGTACGCTGGCGGCGGAACTGGGCGATTGGCTGGGGTTCCGGCAGGCCGGGGTTCTGTATCTTGCCCAGAATGCCAAGGAACTGGCCGAGTTTGAAGAATGGCTACCACATGCCAAGTCCCACGGCGTCGATACAAGGATGCTGACCGGGGCCGAGGTCGGCAACATGCTGAACGGGTCCGTCCACGCGTGGACAGGAGCGATGTTCACTCCGTCCGACGCGCGCGCCGAACCGATGCAGGCCGTGCCGCTGATCGCCCGGGCTTTGGCGGCCAAGGGTGCGGTGATCCGCGAAAACTGTGCCGTGCGTGGGCTGGATGTGTCTGCAGGGCGGGTGTCGGGCGTACTCACGGAAGCGGGCCGCATTCGCGCCGACCGCGTGGTACTGACCGGCGGGGCCTGGTCGTCGCTGTTCCTGCGCCGGCACGGCGTCTCGATCCCGCAACT
>JBNKYL010000257.1:0-19053 GCA_050300875.1 Paracoccaceae bacterium | reverse complement strand
CCCGTGGCCGAACAGAGCATGCGGAGAACCAGCTGCTCGCGCCCCATTTCGAGGGAGAAGATGGCGACGCCGGCCTCGGCCCTGGTCGCCACGTTATAGGCTAGGTTCAGGGCCAGCGACGTCTTGCCCATGGACGGGCGACCAGCGAGGATCAACAGGTCCGACCGGTGCAGGCCGCCCAGTTTCTTGTCGAGGTCCGTCAGCCCCGTGGACACACCCGCCAGCCCGCCGTCGCGCTGATAGGCGGCGTTGGCGACGTTGACGGCATCGGTGACGGCGCGCAGGAAGCTTTGGAATCCGCTTTCGGATTTGCCTTCTTCGCCCAGCTTGTAAAGCGCCTGTTCGGCTTCGACGATCTGCTCCTTGGGTTCGGACGCCACGTCGACGCGGCCTGCCTTGTCGGAAATTTCACGGCCAAGCGCGATCAATTCGCGCCGGATCGCGAGGTCATAGATCATCTGCGCGTAGTCGCGCGCTGCAAAAGACGAGATCGACGCACCGGCAAGACGGGCCAGATAGGCAGGGCCGCCCAGTTCCTTCAGGCCTTCGTCATCTTCCATGAAGGCTTTCAGCGTCACCGGGCTGGCCAGTGCGTTGCGGGCGATGCGGGTGGCGGCAATCTCGAAGATGCGCGAATGGACGGGTTCGTAGAAATGTTGCGGCCCGATCAGGGACGATACCCGGTCATAGACATCGTTATTGGTCAGAATCGCGCCAAGCAGCTGCTGTTCCGCCTCGATATTATGCGGAAGGCTCTGCAAATCTTCTGCAGCCGGAGCTCCGCCCCGGATCGGCGCTGCGTCGTTCATTCTGTCCCCCTGTTGGTATGGGTCGTCCTACGCGAGGGCGGGGGCGCGCCGCAACTTGTATGTTTCTGTGGATCGCCTGTGGATAAGCCAGATGGTGCGGAGCGCCGGTGTCAGCCTACCAGATATCGGTCGGCTGCGAAAGCTGGTGCGCATTCTGTTGGCGAAATCTTTCCGACCTTGCCGGGGTCGGTTGCAACACGCAAACCTGCGGAACTCCGCGTCGGAGTTCGGTGGCATCAATCCTTGCGATGGGCTTCCTGCCAGGCACGCGGGCTGGTCAGGAACTCTTCCACCGCGTCCAGCGCGGCGGGGCTGAAGGCTTCCTGCGCGCGTGCCTCGGCCAGCACGTCCCACCACGTGCAAAGCGAATGGAGCGTGATGCCATTGTCGGCCAGCCGCTGCGTGGTTTCGGGAAAGATGCCGTAATAGAAGATCAGCGCGGTGTGGTCGCACCGTGCGCCGGTTTCGCGGATCGCTTCGGCAAAGGAGATTTTGGACCCGCCATCGGTGGTCATGTCTTCGACCAACAATACACGCTGACCTTCGGAAATCGCGCCTTCGACGCGGGCATTGCGGCCATATCCCTTGGGCTTCTTGCGCACATAGGTCATGGGCAGGCCCATGCGTTCGGCGACAAGCGCGGCAAAGGGGATACCGCCGGTTTCGCCGCCTGCGACGTTGTCAAACGCCTCGAAGCCCACGTTGCGCATGACGGTGATGGTCAGGAAATCCATCAAGGTCGAACGGATGCGGGGATAGCTGATCAGCTTGCGGCAATCGACGTAAGTGGGCGAAGGCAGGCCGGAGGCCAGGGTATACGGGTCCTCGGGGCGGAAATCGGCGGCCTTGATCTCCAGCAGCATCCGGGCAGTCAGGCGGGCAATCTCTTCCTGTGTCGGATAGGCGCTGGGGATCATGGACGGTTCCTTTCGGGGTCAGGGGGTGACGTGCCAATGCAGCGGCACGCCGGGGTCGAATGTGGTGACGGTGGCTTCGCCCGCCTGCATCGGGGCGGGGATGGTCAGCGGGTCGCCTTTGGTCAACGTGATGGTGTCTTCGTTGACAGGCAAGCCGTAGAAGCGGGGCCCGTGCAGGGATGTGAAGCCTTCCATCTTGTCCAGCGCGCCCTGGCCTTCGAAGAACTGCGCAAGGCAGGACAGCGCCACGGGGGCGGTGAAACAGCCCGCCGAGCAGCATTCGCTTTCCTTGGCATGGGTCGGGTGCGGTGCACTGTCGGTGCCAAGGAAGAAGCGTGGCGAGCCAGACGTGGCGGCGCGGGCCAATGCCTCACGATGATCGCGGCGTTTCAGGATCGGCAGGCAGTAATAATGCGGGCGCATGCCGCCCACCAGCATGTCGTTGCGGTCGAGCATCAGGTGCTGGACGGTGATGGTGGCGGCCAGCGTATCGTCGCCAGCGGCGGCATAGGCTGCGCCCTGTTCGGTGGTGATATGTTCCATCACCACGCGCAGGCCGGGCGTGGCGCGGCGGATCGGGTCCAGCACGCGGTCGATGAACACGGCTTCACGGTCGAAAATGTCGATGTCGCGGTCGGTGACCTCGCCATGGACGCAAAGTGGCAGGCCGATCTCGGCCATGCGATCCAGAACCGGGCGGACCTTATCGAAATCGCGCACACCTGACGCGGAATTGGTCGTAGCCCCGGCGGGGTAAAGCTTCACCGCTTTGACCAGCCCGGACGCGGCGGCTGCGGCCACATCATCGGGGTCGGTGTCTTCGGTGAGGTAGAGCGTCATGAGCGGTTCGAACGACATGCCATCGGGCAGCGCCGCCATGATCCGGTCGCGATAGGCGGCGGCCTGATCCCCGGTCACCACCGGCGGCACGAGGTTGGGCATGATGATCGCGCGGGCGAAATGGCGGGCAGTGGCGGGCAGGACGGCGTTGAGCATTGCGCCATCGCGCAGATGCAGGTGCCAGTCATCGGGGCGGCGGATCGTCAGGCTGTCGGTCATTGCGCGCCAGCGGTTACACCGAACCCGCGCGCGTGGCCAGTGGCAAATGGATCAGCGCGCCGCGATCCGGGCCTTGGGCAAGGATTTGCCCCGGCGTGACAGGGCAGCTTCGACATCGTCCAGCCGGCGTTTGAAGCGCGGGGCGTTGATCCGGGTGACGACCGAACGGCACATGAGCCCCGTCAGATAGGGCCGGTCCAGCGCATCGACTGCACCCAACAAGCGACGCAGATACGGCAGGTAGGACCGGCGTGCGCGCATGGCCTTGTGGATCACCGGCGCGGTCAGACGGCCGCGCATCGCCATCAAGATCAGCCCGTCAAGCAGGTTCATCCGCCGCAGAAACGGTTCGATATCGTCGCCCATGCGGCGGCAGCGGATGCGCGTGATGTTGTCCGACGCGTAAAGCGAGGCATGCATGGCATCCAGCGTTTCTTCGGGGTCGTAGAACAGGAACACTTCATCCGCGCCTTCGGCCATATGCGGGGCATAGGCGTAGCGGCTGGTGAAATCCATGCGCCGGGCCTTGGGAAAACGTGTGTCCCAATAGGCCAGCAGCGGGTCCTGCGTGGCCTGCGGGTTGACGAGGATCAGCGTCGATCCGGGTGCCGCCACGGAAAAGGCGGCAGCGGCATAGCCACAGGCACCCTTGCCGTAAAAAACGACCCGGTCGTAGCGGTCGAAGAACCCGTCATCCACCAAGCGGTCGAAATATTCATAGACGGCGCGATGACGGAACCAGTCATGGTCATGCGACATCAGGCAAAGCTGCGACCAGCTGCGGCGCTGGCACAGGATCCAGCCCAACGGCACATCGGTGGTCGCCTGTTCGCGTATGTCGGGGATGCTTTCGAAGGTGACCAGAAGATTCGGTCCGTCATCGATCAGCGCAGCCGAATGGGACGGGCCCAAGGGCTCGAAATCGCCAAATTCCAGGGCGATATCCTCGACCCGGTCCAGCCAGTCATCAAGCGGCAGGGCCAGGGTCGGGTCGATCAGTTCTGACAGCCCCCTCATTGCCATGTCATGGACACCCTTCACCGATCCCCGCACGCGTTACTACCACTGCGCCATGATAGCGCCGGGTGGCTGGGCGAGACAATGCAGCGGAACGGCGTAGTCCTAAATGCTCCCTTGATTGAAACGTAATGTAATCGGAACGGAACTAGTCTTGGTCTTTCTGTGCGGATTGTGCGTAACGATACAAAAATCTTGCTTGCTCGGCAGACAATGCACGGCTTGGCGGCGCCATCAAGAGCCGACCGAACAGCGCGCGCCACGGTTCTTCTTCCATAAGCGATTCGAAACGGTCCTGACGCCACGAGACGGCCGCCTCGTGCAGGGCACGCAGGCGCTGGTCTGATTTCAGCCGGGCGAGTTCTGCGTCGCGGGCATTCTTGATGGCGGAAATGGACTGGTCTTCGACATCGCTCCAGTTGCGTTCGACCCAGTAATCCATGCCAAGCCGGTCGGCGGAATGCACGGCGCGGCCGCGATCGCATTTGACCAGATAGGACTGTGCCGATTGCAGCGGGTAATGGTTGAGCTGTGCCAGCGCGTAGTTGTCTCGCCCGAAGGGCGAAAAGATTTGCTGGCGGCGAAAGCGTGTGGGCAATTCGCGGCCTGCTCCGTCGAACCATCGCGCCGCGTCCACGCGGTCGGGATCCGGGTTTTTGGGGCGGTGGACGCCCAGTTTCCCGTAGGTGCCGTCGTTGCGGTAGAGCGTCTTGAACATCGCCGCGCGCCAGGGCCATGTCAGGATCGCGGGTGCCGCGCGGGTGAACTGGTCGGTCACCGGTTCGTCGACGTAAAGCACCGCACCGGCATTGCCGAACAGCCGCCATGTCAGCGGGATCGCGGTGGCATCGGGCAGGGCGGCGATCAACGCGGCAAGCGTGTGGTCGCCCGTGTGGATGTTGACGAATTCGTCGATATCAAGCGTCATGATCCAGTCGGCTTTTGCCACCACCGGATGCTTGTCGGCACGTTTCATGCCCGCAAACTGCACGCCGCCTTCGTGCGGGCCGGGATTGGGCAGGTGGGCAACCACGCCCAGTTCGGCCAATCGGTCCAGCATGGCATCGGTGCCGTCGTCGCAATCGTTGGACAGGATCAGGAAATCGGTGAAGCCCGCGGCGCGGTGATGGGCCAGCCATTCCAGCAGGAACGCGGCCTCGTTCTTGACAGTCAGGACGGCCAGCGCGCGCATCAGCTTTCCATGTCCAGCGCCAGCGCGTAGGCCACGCGTTCCATCGGTTGCAGGCGGGTTTCCAGCGCCTGCCGGTACAATTCGTCGAATTCCGGGTCAGCGTGCAGTTCAGCGGCCTTGGCGCGGTGCCAATCGACGGCCTTGTCATGCAGCTTGCGCAGCTTTGGGTCCGCCAACAGCCGGTCCATTTCGGCGCGCAGGCGGGGCAGGTTGCGCTGGATGGTCACGTCACGGTGGTCGGACCAATCCATGCGGATCCAGTAGTTCAGCCCGATCGTGCGGTCGACATGCAGCGCACGGCCGCGCTGTCGTTTGATCAGGAAACTTTCGGCGGACCGCAGGGCATAGTGGTTCAGCTGGATCACGTCATAGCCGATGGTGCGCATGTCAGACCGCCAGCCGCGTTCCTTGTAGCTGTCAGTCATGCGCTGGGCCGATCCGTTGAACCAGGTAACTTCGCCCGCTTTGTCCTCGATCAGCTTGTTGGGGCGGTGACAGGAAAATTTCTGATAGGCGCCAATGTTTTTGAACAATGTCTTGAACCCCCAGGCGGTGTGCGGCTTGGGGCAGTATTTCGGGGCGGACATGTCGAATTGTTCAATCACCGGGCGGTCGTTAAAGGCATGCACCCCGGAATGCCCGAACAGCCGCCAGGTCATGGCGATGTTGGTGGCATCCGGCATCAGCGCCAGCGCTTCGGGCAGGGTGCCGTTGCCGGTGCGAATATTGATGAATTCGTCCACGTCGATATGGGCGATCCAATCCGCGTTTTCGATCACCGGCTCTTTCAGCGACTGGTTCAGCGCGTGTTGCTGGGGCGACTTGCCTTTCCACGTATCGTTATTGCGGTGCTGGACCAGCCCCATGTCCTGCATCCGGGCCAGGATCTTGTCCGTCCCGTCGGTGCAATCATTCGTGTAGATCAGGAAATTGTCGAACCCGATGGCCCGGTGATAGGCGACCCATTCGACGATATAGGGGCCTTCGTTCTTCATGCAGCCGACGATGACATTGCCGGACGACCCCTTGGGCAATTTGCGCGGTTGGATCGGCGTATATGGGGCGGCAAGTTCGTCTTCGTTCACGCGGCCAAGGCGGTTGTGCGGGGCAAACCTGCCGCCGCCGAGCTTGGTGAAGTTGGCGCGTGCCAGTGGCGGCAACAGGTTCTGCGCCTCGGGCGTCATTTCCGCGCCGCCGGCCTTGTCCTGTTTGGCCGTGTCCTTGCGCGCCTCGCGCGTCAGGGCGTCGATACGTGGCAGAAAAGCTGCGAAATATTGTGTTGCGCGAAACGCCGCCCCCGGGTCCGGTTCGCTGTAAGGTCCCGATTTGCGGTCCCGTTTCAAGGCGGGCGCAAGGTCGGGGAAAGCCTTTAGGATCGCCTTGTTACCCTTTGTAAAGGCGTCCGAAATATCCGTCATGCTTCCGGGATCAAGCGCGGCGCCGCCCGGTTCGAGCTGCGCCAGCATTTGCCGCCAGGGTCGCCGGGGGATCACCCGGCCTGCTTGCAGGGCCACGCGGAACAACCCGTTTATCTGGCGCGCTCGTGCGATCCACGCGGCAGATGGCGGTTCGGTCACCGCCGGTTCCGGCACGTTGCCCAGCGTGGTCGGCAGCCCGAAAGCCGTTTCGATTTCATTGGCCAGATCGGCACCGTCGAACAGCGCCGGGTTGTAGGCGCGAAAACTGATGTTTTCAGGTCCGAACACGTCAGCCCAGGCCGCATGCAGGCCGGCATAATCCAGCCAGAACGGCGGTGCCTGGATTTCAGGAAAGTCGTTTAATTCCGGTATGACGGACTTATGAAGTTCAAGTGCCTCGTCACGCCAGCTTTCGCCTTGCGCCAGTTTCTGTTCCAGCGACAGGTCGGCGACGCGGCCATCCGCGATCTGTTCGGCATAATGCCGTGCCAGCACGCGCGCCTGTTCGTCCAGATAGGCCAGCACCGTGACCTGATCGGCTAACCCTTCGAACAGCCCTTTGAGCCGCCCAAGCTCGGACGGGCGCGCAAGCCCGGCCAGTTGATGCGCCGTTATGATGACCAGTTCGGGTTCGGCTTCACGAATTTCAGCGGTCAGCTTGCTGCGCATTTCGGCCATCAGCATGGCCTGCACACCCACATCCGCCGTACCGCGATGCCAGCGCATCGGGTCGATATGGTCGGGATCGGTCACCGCCATGAACAGCCGTGTATGGTTGGCCCGCCCCGCCACGCGCGGGATCAGCACACCCGCCTTGGCCAATGCACCACGCTTGTCGTCCAGCACCTGCTGGATCCGATCCGTGCCGCATTGGGGCAGGCCGATATGAATGACAACGCGCGTCATAGCGGCGGCAACCCGTTTTCCAGCGCCGCGATCACGGCCAGTTCGGCGGGCGGGATCGTTGGCGCCTTGGCCAGCCGTTCGCGCAGGTCGGCAAAATCGGGCCGGGCGCGCAAGGCCGCGATCTTGGCGCGGTGCGCCGCGACGCTGGCATCGTGCATCTCGCCAATGCCGGGCAATGCCTTCAGCGCCGCGATTTGCGCGGTGAGCCGGTCCATATAGGTCAGGATCGTGTCGTCGTGGAACGCGCCGTCATTGCGTTCGCACCAATACAGGTCGGTCAGATCGCGATTGGCGCGGTTCACATCGCCCCGGTCGGATTTGACCAGGTAGGAATCGAGTGACCGCAACGCGTAATGGTTCAGCGTCGCATGGCTGCGCGCACCTTGCGCGGCAAAACCGAAGCGGCGCTTTTCGCCGAGATTCAGCATGAAGCGACGCGACACCGGGCGGCCCGACCCATCGGTCCAGACCGGTTTCTTGCGTTTTGGAATGTCGTCCAGCAGAAAAGGCCGATGCGCCCCGATCCGCCCGATGGGCAGGCCGGACCGGAACAGGGTTTTGACCTCGATCTCCAGCCGGTCCATCCAGATATCGGGGTTGTGGGAATGGAAGAACTGCCCGATCACAGGTTCATCGACAAATTCGTCGACGCCGGCATTGGCGAAATTCTGGTGGTTGATAGAAATCAGGTCCGGTTCGCCGCAGGCCGCGATCAGGTCGGGAATGGTGCCGTTTCCGGCGCGAATGTTCAGGAATTCATCGACATCGGCATTCCAGACCCAATCCGCCCCCGTCAGCAGGGGATGGCTGTGCGCGTGCCGCAGGGCTTCGACCTGGTATTTGCCATTGGTGGCGGGGTTGGGCAGGTGCGTAACGATGCCGTGGCCTGCCAGAGCGTCCAGCAGCGCGTCGGTGCCATCGTCGCAATCATTGGAATAGAACAGGAAATCGGTCACGCCGATCACCTGATTGAAGGCAATCCATTCGATCAGGAAAGGGCCTTCGTTCTTGACGCAGGTGACGGCAGCGATCTTCATACCGAGTATTCCGCTGCCCCGGACAGGAAACGGCGCTTGCCGACCTTGAACCGGTTGTAAGTGATCTTCTTCTTGCGACTGATGCGCTTCATCTCCTGCTTCATTTCGCGAAAGCGCGGGATGTCCCATTCTGCCGGCGCAGGGCCGAACCCAGTCATATGCAGCATCTTGGCCAGCGCTTCATAGTCCAGTTCGCCAAAGGAATAGCGCCCGGGCTTGATCTTGTGTTCGGGGATCCAGTTGGCGGCCACAACTTCGATCACCACAGGCTCGATCCGGCAAAAGGCGCGGATCTGGCGGCGGATCGGGGCAAAGACGTTCGAGGACCGGCGCAGGATCATCGCCACTTTCTGGTGTGGTTTCCCCACGAATCCAAACAGGTGCAGGGCGGAACCGTCCAGGCTGACGACACGGGTGCTGGCGCGATAACGTGCGACCTGTTCGGCAATAGAAAACTGTTGCGGATGAAAGGTTTCGATGCCGTTCTTGGCAAGGTTGTCTTCCAACGCTTGTTCGGCCAGCACCGTGCCTTCGAGCCCACCAAGGGCCGTGCGCGACAGGTAGAGCCCTTCGGGGCCATCTGGCTTCACATCCAGTGCGAAACGGTTGGCAAAGAAATCGCGGAAGTGGGGCGTGCCTTCGGCGATCAGGCCGATGCCAAAACCCTGACCGGGAACAATCAGCTCTTCGACTTGTGTTGGTTCCTCGATGACGCGGATGGGAATGTCGATGCCCAGAAGATCAAAGAACTCCTGCTGATAGCTCTTGAGGTCCTGCGACTGACCGGGTCTTTTCGGAACAAAAATAATGCTTTCCGGCTGTTCCTTCAGATGATCCAGCGCCCAGAGCCGTGACATGCCTTCGGCCATGAAGTGACCGAAATGGGCCCAGTTCTGACCGGCGAACAAATGGCGCCCCGTCAGTTTCGCGGTGGCCACAACCGGCGCGGTCGGTGGCACCATCATCGGCCGCGCCTTGCGCCATGTCGCGCCATGCCAGACATAGTCACCTGAAGCATCCACGACCCCACAGGGTTGGACCATGGCCGACTGTTCGGGCGGGAAGACGATGCCATTTTCGACCACGGTCATGCCACAGGACCAGCCCCCGTCGGGCAACGGGACTTCGCCGGCCTTGGCTGCCATGTCCAGATCGAGCATCTGCACGCACCTCGTTCGGACCGGTCTTGGTGCCGGTTCCGTTTCGGTAGTCTTAGGATATGCAGACCGTCAGGGCAATTCCGCCGGTGGAAAAGGTCAGAAAAACGCCTGTAGCCCCGTTTGCGCCCGGCCCAGGATCAGGGCGTGGACGTCATGGGTGCCTTCATAGGTGTTGACCGTTTCCAGGTTGATCATGTGGCGGATCACCTGAAAATCCAGTGCAATGCCATTGCCGCCATGCATGTCGCGGGCGTGGCGCGCGATGTCCAGCGCCTTGCCGCAATTGTTGCGTTTGATCAGGCTGATCATTTCGGGTGCGGCGCGGGCGTCGTCCATCAACCGGCCGACGCGCAGCGCGGCCTGCAGGCCAAGCGCGATTTCGGTTTGCATGTCGGCGAGTTTCTTCTGGAACAACTGGGTTTGCGCCAGCGGGCGGCCGAATTGCCTGCGGTCGAGCCCGTATTGGCGGGCGCCGTGCCAGCAGGCCTCGGCGGCACCCATCACGCCCCAGGCGATGCCATAGCGGGCGCGGTTCAGACAGCCGAAGGGGCCTTTCAGCCCTTCGACACCCGGCAGCAGGGCGTCTTCGCCGACCTCGACGCCGTTCATCACAATTTCACCGGTTACCGAGGCGCGCAGGGACATCTTGCCCTCGATCTTCGGCGCGCTCAGGCCCGTCATCCCCTTTTCCAGAACAAAGCCGCGGATGGCGCCGCCATGCGCGTCGGATTTCGCCCAGACCACGAAAACGTCGGCGATGGGCGCGTTGGAAATCCACATCTTGGTGCCGTTCAGAACATAGCCGCCCTGCACCTTTTCGGCTCGGGTTTTCATTGATCCGGGGTCGGACCCGGCATCGGGTTCGGTCAGGCCGAAACAGCCGATCAATTCGCCGCTGGTCAGTCCGGGCAGGTATTTTTGCCGCTGCTCGTCAGTGCCATAGGCATAGATCGGGTAGCAAACGAGCGAGGATTGCACCGACATCATCGACCGGTATCCACCATCGACCCTTTCGACTTCGCGGGCGATCAGGCCATAGGTGACGTAACCCGCGCCCAACCCACCAAATTCTTCGGGGATGGTTGCGCCCAACAAGCCCGCCTGGCCCATCAGCGGAAAAATCTCCGGTGCCACGGTTTCCTTGGCGAAGGCTTCGGTCACGCGGGGCTGCAATTCGGTCTGTGCGAAATCCCGGGCGGCCTGCGAAAACATGCGTTCGTCTTCTTCCAGCTGATCTTCGAAAAGAAACGGGTCTTCCCAGTTGAAGGATGCCAGCGAAGGGGAATTTTTGTCAGCCATGTCGAACCTCGTGCATTTGCCAGACCCCTTGCCATGCGGGCAGGGTGCAGGCAAGTGAGGTTGCGCTAACTCAGGCCGAACAGGATGCGCCGCCCAACACGCAGAACTTGGCGCAATGGGGGTGGTTCAGGGCCACATCGCGTTCGGCATCGGCAAGCGAGGGGCCCATTTCGAATTCGGTGTCATAGGGCAAAAGCGTGCAGGCCACGACCGTCGGAGCGTCGGCGCCCTTGCGGCGCACGACCATGCGGGACGACGCACACATGACAGCGTCAGGCGACTTGTTCAGGATGCCCCAGCAGGCTGTGGTGATCTCCGGCACTTCGACTGCCATGTTCATTTCCGGGAACAGAACGGTCGTGGCGGGGTTCTGGGCGTCGATGGCGAAATCTTCCCGCGCAAAAAGGGCCGCGAAACCGGCGCGTGCATCGGCTTCGCTTTCGGCCATGGCGATGCGGCCCGCCACGTTCATCGCGATGCCTTCATTCGCAAGCCAGCGCATCCCCCGAAGCGACTTTTCAAATGCGCCATCGCCGCGTTCCAGATCATGCGGGCCGGCGTCGTAATGGTCGAGCGACACGCGCAGAACCAGCCGTTCGCCGTGGTTGCGGTGCAGGTATCGCAGCCCATCCTGCACACCGGGGCGCATCATCGGGCGCATGGCATTGGTCAGGATCAGCACGCGATAGCCGCGTTCCAAGGCAACCCGCGCCATTTCGATCATCTGCGGGTTCATGAAGGGTTCGCCCCCTGTAAACCCAATCTCGGTAACCGGCCAACCGCGTGCGGTGATCTGGTCCAGGTAATTCACGACATCATCGACGCCCATGTAAACCAGCGCGTCATTGGTGGGCGAGCTGTCAATGTAGCAGTTCGAACAGGTGATGTTGCACAGCGTTCCTGTATTGAACCAAAGCGTCTGCGGATTGGTTAGCGCAACCCGTGCGCGCAGTTGTCCGTCAATGGTCCGTTCGGGGTTCGCGAACTTCCCCGCATTGGCCAGAATAGAAAGCTGATCTTCCATGGTTTTCTTGTGGTCGCCTGTACTTGACCAACTGCTATTGAAACATTCGCCGAATTGAAAGTGTCCACACCAAGCTGTGACGCTGTTGTGAACTGGAAAGAGGATGCTAGACTTGGTCGTGAATGACGGTTATGGGAGCGTCGTTAGCGCTAACAGACCCCAAGGGACGAGACATGGTTTCCAGAACGATCCCCGTCGATGATTTCGATCTAGTCATTTTCGGCGGCAATGGCGACCTTGCCCGCCGCAAGATTCTGCCAGGGTTGTTCCGCCGGTTTCTGGCCGGTCAGATGCCCGATACCAGCCGCATCATCGCAGCGGCGCGGACCGATCTGACACCAGAGGCTTATCGCAACCTAATCGCCGACGCCGTGGCCGAATTCGGCGGCGCTGAGAAATCCGACAAGAAAGCGCTAGCGCAGTTTCTGGATCGGCTGGACTACGTTCCGGTCGACGCCATGGGCGAAAACGGATGGCAGGAACTGGCCGGGCGGATGCGCGACGGGGTGATCCGTGGCTTTTACCTGTCCGTGGCACCATCCCTGTTTGGCGCGATCGCAGAGCGACTGAACCGGTTCGGCATCGCGGATGCGCAATCGCGCATCGTCGTCGAAAAGCCGTTTGGCCACGATCTTGAAACCGCGCGCGCGCTGAACCAGACGCTCGCCCAGCATTTCCGGGAAACGCAGATTTACCGGATCGACCATTACCTGGGCAAGGAAACGGTGCAGAACCTGATGGCGGTGCGTTTCGCCAACATCCTGTTCGAACCGCTCTGGAATGCGCAATTCGTCGATCACATCCAGATTACCGTGGCCGAAACGGTCGGTGTCGGCGGGCGCGGGGCCTATTACGATAAATCCGGCGCCATGCGGGACATGGTGCAAAACCACCTGATGCAATTGTTGTGCCTGATCGCCATGGAACCGCCCAGCCGGTTCGACCCGGACGCCGTGCGCGACGAAAAGCTGAAGGTGATCCGCGCGCTGGAACCCGTGGACCCGCATCACATCGTGCGCGGGCAATACGACTCCCATAACGACGCGCCGTCCTATCGCGAAGATGCCGGTGACCCGAGGTCGCGCACCGAAAGCTTCATCGCGATGAAATGCCATATCTCCAACTGGCGATGGGCTGGCACACCGTTCTACTTCCGCACCGGCAAGAAGCTGAAGGACCGGTCGTCGGAAATCGCTGTCGTCTTCAAGGACGCACCGCATTCGATCTTTGGCCCCGACGCCGGGCGCCACAACAACGTGCTGTCGATCCGGCTTCAGCCAAACGAAGGCATCACCCTGCGCGTGACCATCAAGGAACCGGGGCCGGGCGGTTTGCGTCTGATGGATGTGTCGTTGGACATGACCTTTGCCGAGGCGCTCGGCGATGACGCGGAAACGCCCGATGCCTATGAACGGCTGATCATGGACGTGATCCGCGGCAACCAGACACTCTTCATGCGCGGCGACGAGGTCGAAGCCGCCTGGGCCTGGACCGACCCGATCATTCAGGGCTGGCAGGCGCGGCATGATGTCCCCAAACCTTATGATGTTGGCAGTTCCGGCCCGGAAGATGCTAATATGCTGATGCACCGCGACAAGCGGCGTTGGCGGGAGATCAAGCCTTGAAACTGACCGAATACCCTGATTCCGACCTGATGATGATGGATATTGCCAGCCAATTGGCGGGCGATCTGAAGAATGTTTTGCTGACCAATGACCGGGCGTCGCTGGTGGTGCCGGGCGGCACGACGCCGGGTCCGATTTTCGATAGCCTGTGCGCGGCCGATATCGACTGGTCCCGTGTGGACGTGATCCTGTCCGACGAACGCTGGGTGCCCGAAACATCCGACCGGTCCAATACGCGGCTGGTGCGCGAAAGGCTGATGACGGGCCGGGCGGCGGCGGCCAACATGATCCCGCTCTATGTCGAAGGCGCGCGCCCCGAGGCCGCGCTTGCCGATCTGTGCATGCAGATCCGTCCGCGCCTGCCGATTTCAGTCATGCTGCTGGGCATGGGGGCGGATATGCATACCGCGTCGCTTTTCCCCGGCGCCGACCGGCTGGCTTCGGCGCTGAACGCCGACGCGCCCGAACTGGTGGCCTTGCACCAGCCCGGCACCGGCGAATTGCGCATGACCCTGACGGTTCCGGTTCTGGATGGGGCAATGTCGAAACACATCGTCATCACAGGGGCCGACAAGAAAGCGGCGGTCGAAAAGGCGCGCCATCTGTCCAAGGCCGAGGCCCCGGTAACCGCCGTGTGGTCCGGCGCGACGGTACATTGGGCTGAATAGGCAATGAACTGGGACGCGCTTCACAGGCTGCACGCGGCACATGGCGACAGGTCCATCCTGTCCCTGATGGATGATGCACGTCCGGCGGCATTTTCGGTCCGCATGGACGATATGCTGTTTGACTATTCGAAAACGAACATCGACGCCGACACGCGCGGGGCTTTGATCGCCTTGGCCGATGCAGCGCAATGGCAGGCCCGGCGCGATGCGATGTTCACGGGTGAAAAGATCAACGAAACCGAAGGCCGCGCGGTTCTGCATACGGCGTTGCGCGATCCCGATGGACCGCCGCTGCTTGTCGACGGGCAGGACGTGCGCCCGGGCATTCGACGGGTTCTTGATCGCATGGCCGATTTCGCGGCCGCGATCCGGCGCGGGACCAGCCGACCCACCGGTGGCGGGCGGTTCACAGATGTCATCAATATCGGCATTGGCGGGTCCGACCTTGGCCCGGCGATGGCTACACGCGCCTTGTCGCCCTGCCTGGACGGCCCGCGTCTGCATTTTGTGTCCAATGTCGATGGCGCCGATATCGCCGATACCCTCACTGGGCTCGATCCCCGGTCCACGCTGGTGATCGTGTCGTCCAAGACGTTCACCACCATCGAAACCATGACCAATGCGCGCGCGGCGCGAAACTGGCTGGCCGCTACCGTCGGGCATGACCAGATCGGCACGCATCTGGCCGCTGTTTCGACCGCATTGGACAAGACCGCTGAATTTGGCATCGACCCGAGCCGCGTTTTCGGGTTCGAAGACTGGGTTGGCGGGCGATATTCCATGTGGGGGCCGATCGGGCTGAGCCTGATGATCGGCATCGGACCGGACCATTTCCGCGCCTTCCTGGAAGGCGGGCGTGAAATGGATGACCATTTCCGCACTGCCGTGGGCGCCGACAACATGCCGTTGATGCTGGCGCTGGTGGGGATCTGGCATAACCAGATCTGCGGCCATGCCACCCGCGCGGTTCTGCCCTATGACCAGCGTTTGGGGCGGTTGCCGGCCTATTTGCAGCAGCTGGAAATGGAATCGAATGGCAAATCGGTGGCCATGGATGGCAGCGATCTTGCGATGAATTCCGGGCCGAACGTCTGGGGCGAACCCGGCACCAACGGCCAACATGCGTTTTACCAGCTGATCCACCAGGGCACCCGCGTGGTGCCGTGCGAATTCATGGTGGCCGCCAAGGGGCATGAACCCGACCTTGCGCATCAGCACCAGTTGCTGGTCGCCAATTGCCTGGCGCAGTCGCAGGCGCTGCTGAAAGGCCGGTCGTTGGACGAAGCCCGCGCGATGATGGCGGCCAAGGGGCTGACGGGCGCGGAACTTGACCGGCAGGCACGTCACCGGGTTTTCGCGGGCAACCGGCCGTCGACGACGCTGATCTATCCGCAGCTGACGCCGAAGATGCTGGGCCGGATCATCGCGCTTTACGAGCATCGCGTTTTTGTCGAGGGCGTGATCCTGGGGATCAACTCCTTCGACCAATGGGGCGTGGAGCTGGGCAAGGAACTGGCCACGGCGCTGGGCCCGGTTGTGGCGGGCGAACAAGGCACCGAGGGTCTGGACGGATCGACCGCTGCCCTGATCGGATATGTGCGGGACGCCAGCTAGCGGCGATCGAACGGTCCGGCTTTGGATCGAGCCTTCAATTCAATGTGAAACGGGTGTTGGCGATGCCGATAGCCTTTGTTCGGGCGTCGGCGCGGCGTTATTGGACGGTCGATTTGTCAGACCGAGTCGCACATGGCACAGGAAATTACATTCACACGGCTGCCCGAAATAGATCGGGCAGAGATCATTGCGCATATGTCGGATCCTCGGGTCGCCGAACACATGCCGCTTCTGACATTCGCGTGGGACGACAAGACGGCCGCCGAATTCGTGGCCTCGAAAGAAGAATGCTGGCGGCGTGATGGGCTGGGCCATTGGGCAATCTTGGCCGACAGCGACTATGTCGGTTGGGGCGGTTTCCAGAAGGAAGGGGACGAGTGGGATTTCGGCCTGGTGCTAAAACCCGGATCGTTCGGATTGGGAATCCGGATCGCACGAAAGGCGCTTGATTTTGCGCGCGCTGATGAACGCATCCCTTACGTGACGTTCCTTTTGCCGCCATCGCGAAAAAACCTGGGCGCGCTGGCGCGGTTGGGCGCGGTGCAGGTTGGCCAGATCGAATATGACGGTTCGACCTTTCTGAAATTCCGGCTGGACACGCCCTGACGGGTTCGGCCGGTCGGCCGTCAGGTTTCGCGGATCGCGCCGTCGCGGGTCTGCATCGTGGCGATCATTTCATCGGTCAGGGGACGTTTGGTTTTGCCGTCCCGTTCCAGGCAGACGAGAACTGCCTCGCCCGTGCATTTCAGCGCGCCCCCCACGAATACCCCGTATTCCATCCGGAAGGCCGATGCGCGATAGGCAACGGTGCGGCCGGTGACGATATAGGCCTCGTTCAGATAACAGGGGGCCAGATAACGCGCACTGTTCTGGATCACGACGAATTGCGGGTCTTCCACGGTGTAATTCGACAACCCGTAGTCGCGGAAATAGGAAATCCGAAGGGTTTCGAACCAGCGCAGATAGGCCACGTTATTGACGTGGTTCAAGGCGTCCAGTTCGTAAAACCGCACCCGGTCGGCGATGCCATAGGTCCAGGGGGGATCGATGCCCTGGGCGGCCAGGTCATTGCGGTCAAGCGGAGTCAGGAAATTCGGATCAGCCATATCCTTGGTCTAGCGCCGCGCGCGCACCGGCTCAAGCACGCCATTTGGCTTCGTTGGCTTCGATCGCGGCGATCCGCTCGGTGGTCTTGGGGTGGCTCAACAACCAGGCCGGGGCCGCGCCCAAATTGGTGCGAGTCAATGTTTCAAGCTTGGTGAACAGCGATTTCTGCGCCCCGGTGCCAATGCCCGCCTTGACCAGCAGGGCGCTGGCATAGGCGTCAGCCTCGTATTCGTCCTTGCGGCTGATGCGGGCGGCCAGAAGGCTGGTAAGGAACCCGGCAATGTAAAACCCGATACCGGGCAGGATGCGCGACAGCATCATTCCAAGCGCCGTGCGCAGCGCATTCTGGCCGGAGAAGTCGATCATCCGGCGGCGCGAATGGCCAAGCGCGACATGGCCCAGTTCATGTGCGATGACAGACGCCATTTCTTCGGCCGTGACCTCGCCCTTGCGGTACTTGTCGTAAAATCCGCGGGTGATGAAAATGCGGCCATCGGGGGCGGCCAACCCGTTGACGGGCTCGATCTCGTAGACATGGACCTTGATCCGGTCGATTTCCAGGGCGTTTGCCATCCGGTCGGTCAGGCGCTTCAATCCCGGATCGACCAGCTCGGTGGACCGCGCATTCAACTCCTGCGCCGTGCGCCAGGCGGACAGGCGATACATCACGAAGCCGTAGATCAGGGCCAGCAGGATGGGCGTGAATTTGATCATGCGTAAAATATGGGTGTGGTCTATGGCGCAGGCAAGGCAAATGGGCGTCGTTTTCGGACGTGACGGGACCTGCAGGTTCAGGCAAGGCTGTCGAAAAATCAGGGAGGTTGACCATGAAGGTCGGTTTTATTGGGCTGGGCAATGTTGGGGCGAAGCTGGCCGGGTCGCTGTTGCGCAACGGGTTTGACCTTTGGGTGCATGATCTGAACAAGACGGCGGCCGAACCGTTTCTGGCGCAAGGCGCGCATTGGGCCGACAGCCCGGCAGACATGGCGCAGGCCGTCGATCTGGTCATCACCTGCCTGCCGTCGCCCGCAGCGGTGTCGGCGGTGATGGAAGGACCAAACGGCATCCTGTCTGCGCTTGGACAGGGCAAGATCTGGGCCGAGATGTCGACCAATGACGCGCACGAGGTCGAAAGGCTGGCGGCGCTGGTCGAAAAGACAGGGGCTGCGGCCATCGAATGCCCGGTATCGGGCGGATGCCATCGCGCGGCGACGGGAAATATATCAATCTTTGCAGGCTGTTCGCGGGACACGTTCGAGCGGATGCTGCCGGTCCTGACCGTGCTGGGCCGGCGTGTGCTGCACACAGGGCCGATCGGCACGGCGAGCCAGTTGAAGGTGATGACGAACTACCTTGCCACGGCCAACCTTCTGACCGTGTGCGAAGCGCTGACGACCTGCGCGGCTGCCGGGCTGGACCTGGCCACGACCTACGAGGCGATCAAGATCTCGTCTGGCACGTCCTTTGTCCACGAAACCGAAAGCCAGATGATCCTGAACGGGTGCCGCGACATCAATTTCACCATGGACCTGGTGATGAAGGATATCGGTCTGTTCCAGAAGATGGCCGACGAAACCGGCGTGCCGCTGGAAATCTCGCCGCTGATGATCGAGATCTTCAGCGACGGCATGGCACGCTACGGCGACCGGGCGCAGTCCGACCGGATCATCGAAAGGCTGGAAGAAGCCACGGGCCTATCGATCACCGCGCCGGGATTCCCGGCGGAAATGATTGACGACGAACCGGAAGAGCCCGGCTACGAAGTCATCGTCAAGCGATAGGCCGAAAGATCGTTCGTACGCATACGCTTCCGGCGGCGCGTTAACCGCCCAGCGTCACCAGCGCATGGCGTTTCTTGCCGGCCGACAGTTTGATCGGTTCGGCCAGTGCCGCCGTATCCAGCATCAGACCCGCATCGGTCAGCGGCTCGTCATTCAACCGTGCGCCGTTGTCGGCAATCAGGCGTTTGGCTTCCTTGCCGGATTTCGCCAGCCCTGACCGCACGATCAGTTGCACGATCGAAATGCCATCCCCGACCTCGTCAGAGGTCAGCGCCAGCGTCGGCAGGTCATCCCCCACGCCGCCCTTTTCGAACACCTCGCGTGCGGTGGCTTCGGCGGCGGCTGCGGCTTCGGCGCCATGCAACAACGTCGTCACCTCGTTGGCCAGCCGCACCTTGGCTTCGTTGATCTCGGACCCGG
>JBNKYL010000256.1:0-6210 GCA_050300875.1 Paracoccaceae bacterium | reverse complement strand
CGGCTCATTGTCATCTACCTGATCGTCGTCCTCGGCGTCGTCGCCGTCTTCAACCGTGATGCCGTCATGGCCATGGTCGGAAAAGGCGACCCGGTGGCCGAACAGGCGGTGGAACACACGCCTGCACAGGCTGAACAAGCCGTCCAAACCGAGCCTGCCCATGTCTCCGAAACACCCGCCACGCCAGCGGCAACCGCGACCAACGCTCCGGCAGCAGAACCCAGCCAACCACAAGCGACCGCCGCCATGGATACTGTCGAACAGCAGATCGAAACCGCACGCCAAGCCTATTGGGCAGGCGACATGGCGGGTGCTGAACGGGCGTTGCAGGCCGCACTCGACGCCCGCCCTGACAGCACCGACCTGCATGGCGAAATCGGCAATCTCTATTTCGCTCAGGCCCGCTACGCCGAGGCTGCTCAGCACTATCGCGTCGCTGGCGAGGGCCTGATCAAGTCCGGCCGGCAAAACCAGGTTCTGCCACTGGTCGCCACGCTTCAGGCCATCGACCCGCAAGGCGCTCAGAACCTGCGCAACTTGATCGGAACGACAGGCCAATGACAAAACGGGGGAAGGCCAGCGCATGAGCCAGTTTCTGAACAACCGCCTCGCCCGGCTGGAAACCCATCTGAAAGGCGAAAACCCGTCCCTTTTGTCCGTCCTTCCGACCTATTACAAGTTCGACAAGCTGCTCTACCGGATGGGATTGCAGGACCGTGAAAATTCGCTGGCCGCACGCATTTCCTGGTGGCCGCTCATCTCGGTGCTCGGCACGTTTTCATCGGGAAAATCGACCTTCATCAACGACTATATCGGTGACGATATCCAACTGACAGGCAATCAGGCCGTCGATGACAAGTTCACCGTGATCTGCCAGGGGTCAGGCGGACAGTCCCACAACCTGACCCTGCCGGGCACCGCACTCGACGCTGACCCGCGTTTTCCGTTCTTCCGCATCTCACGCGAGATCGAAAAGGTCGCCCATGGCGAAGGCAAGCATATCGAAAGCTACCTGCAACTGCGCACGACCAGCAGCCCGCGCATCAAGAACAAGATCATCATCGACAGCCCCGGCTTCGATGCCGACGATCAGCGCACATCGACCTTGCGCATCACCGATCACATCATCGACCTGTCTGATCTGGTGCTGGTCTTCTTCGATGCCCGCCACCCCGAACCCGGCGCCATGCAGGACACGCTCGATCACTTGGTCCGCCGCACCGCCCGGCGCACGGATTCGTCGAAATTCTTGTATGTTCTCAACCAGATCGACACTGCCGCCAGCGAAGACAACCCCGAAGACGTGGTCGCGGCATGGCAACGTGCCGTCGCGCAGGCTGGCCTTTCCGCGGGCCGGTTCTACACGATCTACAGCGAAAACCACGCGGTCGAGATCAAGGATATGTCGACCAAGCAGCGGTTCCAGACCAAGCGCGACGAAGACCTTGCCAAGATCCTCGACCGCATGGACGAGGTCGAGATGCAGCGCAATTACCGCATCGTATCGGTGCTGGAAACCGTGGCAAATGAATTGGAACACGACCTGATCCCGCAACTGACCGATGCCCGCAATCGCTGGAAAAAACGTGTGCTGACTTCCTGGGCCGTTCTGGTCGGGCTGGCTGTCGCCTTGGCCGCCACCTTTGCGATCACCACGGGCTGGCGTCCCAACATGTCGGTGTTCAGCACCGAATGGATCATGACCCACCGGCTCGAATCCATCGCAACGTTAGTCGCGGTCATCCTTCTGGGCGGCGCGCTGCATTTCTGGCTGCGCAGCGTCTTTGCCCGCCGCGTGGCCCGCAAGCTGGACGAAAAGGCGGGGCAGGCGGAACTGAACGTTCGTGCCGCCTTCCTGAAGGGCACCGGCTGGTGGCATTCGCTCCTCCGCGCCGAACCGGCAGGGTGGGGGCGGCGCGCGGCGACCTCGCTCCGTCAGGTGCGCGATGCCGTGGCCAGCCATATCCAGACGCTCAACGACAAATATGCCGACCCGTCAGGCCGCAAATACCTGGAAGGTCCTGCCAGTCCGGCCGAGGCGCAGAACTAGACATGCCTGCAACTGTCCAGAAGAACGACCTGCCTTGCGAGGATCAGGTCTACCGCCTCGCGGTCTACGAGGCCGGCCACGCAATCGCCGCCTGGGAAATGGGCCTGCGCATCGACAGGCTGCAAATGTTGCCCCGCCCGCCGATGCTGTCATCGGAAAAAACCTTTGCCAGCCATAGCTGGCGGTCCTTCACCGAAATGCTCGAAATCCGGGTGATCGAATTGATCGCCGGGCAAATTGCCGAACGCGAACTATGCGGGCTGTCATCACTTTTTTCCGGTGACGCGGCCCGGATCGATGAATTGACGCGGCTGATTGCGGGCCTCGAAAGCGTTCGAAACCCCGAAGAGATTTGGTTTCGTCTGGAAGACATCGCCGAAGATATCTTTGCCAGCGACCGCGTAAAGGCGGCGGTTGAGCCCATGGCGCATTTCCTGTTCCTGAAAATGAATGACGGCTACGAGGCCCTGCCGGGTGACGTGCTGGAAGACCACCTGCGCCACTTGCTGCCGCGCAGCCGTAAGCGGGGACTGCTGGAACGGTTGCGCGGCAAAAGGCCTTCCGATCAGGGCTGATCGCCAAACAGCGCCTTGAACGTGTCGATGCAGGTTCGAAACCCGGCTTCGAAATTGCCATCGCCGGGGTGATAGACGCTTTCGAAACTGACAACCCCATCATAGCCATCTGCCCGCATTGCCGCCGCCATCGGCGCGAATTGGTCCGCCAGTTGTCCTTGCCCCATTGGCCGCACTGTCAGCGTCGCGCGCGGCGTGTCGACCTGAACATCCTTGATGTGGACATGCCCCAGATACCCGTCGCGCACCTCGTCATACCCGTCAGGGAATGCCCGTTCATGGCACCAGCAATTGTTGGCCGGGTCCCACAATACCTGCAACACATCCTTGGCGCCCAGATCGTCGATCAGCTTGCGCGCGGTGTAGTTGGAATTGACCATGGTGCCATTTCCGGTTTCGACAACCAGCGTTACGCCCGCATCGCGTGCTGCGTCGCAGGCCGGCGCGATCAGCGGCAGCATCGCGTCCCACGCCCCATGCGCGACATTCCACTTTTCCGCACCATTGTGCCCCCACAGGATCTGTTCCTTGCGTGGTGTCATGATCCGCACCAACGGGCTGCCCACCACGTGCGCCATGTCGATCACCCGTTTCAGCGCATCCATGTGGCGCCTGTGCAGTTCGTCGCCCGGGGTGTTGTCTTTGCCCATCCCCGCGAAGATGTGGCGGGAAAGGCAGGACACGGGTTTGCCCCGGTCGCGCAGCAGCCTGTCGATCGCGGCGATCTCGGTGGACGAGTGGTCTCCCACCTCGGTGTCGCCCACGAATTGCAGCTCGGCGAACTCCAGCCCGAATTCATCCATCACATCGACCGCATGGGCCAGATCACGGCTGATGCCGTCGCAGATCACCCCCAGCTTCATTTCTGCACCGCCTTGTCCCGGTGCAGTTCCGCCCCGACGATGTCCTCGATCACCCGCGTGCAGACCCAGTTATCCCCGGTCGGATATTTCGTCCTCCCGGCATGGAAAATCTGCATCGCCGACGCCGCTGTGTGCAAAGGCACGCCCAGCTCTTCGCCCAGGTTCATCGAAATCGTCAGATCCTTGTGCATCGTATTGATATGGCTGCCCGTACCTTCGAACTGCCGGTCGATGATCTTTTGCAGCGCATTATTGACGATCCCGCAGCCCGCGGAAGAGGTTGAAAACACGTCCAGAATGACCTGTCCCGGCACACCCGCCTTGGCCGCCAGCGCTGCCGCTTCGAACGTCGCAGCGAACTGCGCCCCGATCAGCGATTGCAGACAAGCCTTGACGGTCTGGCCCTCGCCCGGCGCGGTTCCCACGACATGGATATTGGCGCTGACCGCCTCCATCACCGGCCGTGCCCGGTCCAGCACTTGCGCCGGGGCCGCGGCCATCATCGTCAGCGTGCCACCTTGCGCGCCCGGAAACCCGCCTGACACCGGGCTGTCGATCAGATGCAGCCCGCTGCCCTCCAGCGCCGCGCCGATCTCGCGCGCCTCACGCGGCTTGATCGTCGCCGACAAGATCACGATTCCGCCCGGTTTCATGTTCGCGGCCAGCCCGTCGCCCAGAACAACCGACTTGGCCTGATCCCCGTTCATCACCATGACGAATACGACATCTGCCTTGGCCCCGACACCGGCCGCATCATCTGCGGGCTTTCCGTCCATGTCGACGAAAGCCGTCATCCGATGCACCGCCGGATCGGCCCCCCAACATTCGAACCCGTTCGCCATAAGGTTCTTGGCCAGGCCAGACCCCATATCGCCAAGCCCGATTACACCCGTCACTGTCATTGAACACTCCTTCCCCGCGCAAATTTCGCGCGCCGACAGATCCGCGGAGTTTCAACACCGGAATTGGTGCCGGGCTTGTCCGGAAGACACTCCGCCGCCCTGAACTGGAAAGCTTGGGCGTATTGGAACACCGGGCACCAAAAAAACGCAATTCTCTTTTTGGGATGGTGCCGGTCAAAAATCAGCCGCATTCCCGGCCTAGCATGCCCGAATGGATCAGAAACCCGAACTGTTCACACAGGTCGACATGCCCGATCTACCCTTGTCAGACGTTGTCCCCTTGGGTCGCGTCCGGCCCCAGCGCGCCTATCCAACCGCGCCCGCCTATCATATCGAGGCTATCGGCCACCGCCGCGTCAAAGTCGAACCGAAACAGAAAGAACGCCCTAAACCGGAACCCGCAAAGGCGCAGCCGAAGGACAGACCAGACCCCTTCGCCGAACGCCTGTCGCGCCTGCGCTAGGGCAGGGTCAGAACGTCACCTCGACCCCGGGAAGGCGCAGCGCCTTCATCAGGTCGCGCAACTCCTGCCTTGCGGCGACATTGGAAATGTTCATCTGACCGATCACGCCAATGTCACGCAGATCCAACAGTGTCAGACCACGCGGGAACAACTCGCGGAAGATCACGCGTTCGCCAAAACCATCCGTCACACGGAAACCGATCCGCTTGGACAGTTCCTGCAAGGCATCGCCGATCTTTTTCTTGTTGTGCATATGCTGCGCACCCATCCGGTTGCGCACGACGATCCAATCCATCGGGTTCAACCCGGCCTTGGCGCGCAACTGCCGCGCATTCCAGACCATTTCCGAATAGACCGAAGGCCCCGTCACCTTGTTGGTTTCACCGTCGATATGGGCCAGCAGGTCGAAATCGATGAAACTGTCATTCATCGGTGTGATCAGCGTGTCGGCCAGCGAATGCGCCACCTGGCTCAGCCGCGTATGCGAGCCGGGGCAATCGATCAGGATGAACTCCTTGTCGCGTTCCAGCGTGGCAATCGCCATCGACAGCCGCCGGTCATAGATGTTTTCGCCGGCCTGCAGCTGCGACTTGTCGACATCGGGCAGGGCAACGACATCCGGGGTCGGCAGGTCCAGCCCATGCCGTTGACAGAATGTCAGCCGGTTTTCCACATAGCGCGCGAAACTGCGTTGCCGCAGGTCCAGATCCAGCACGCCGATGGAATGACCCAGCCGCGCCAGCGCGGTCGCCACATGCATCGAGACGGTCGATTTCCCAGCCCCGCCCTTTTCGTTCCCGACGACGATGATATGTGCCACGATGCCTGTCCCGATTCCCGGTTTTGTTTGGTTTACGAGTATATTTAGCGGTGCGGCTTATTGAAAGCGCAATATCGGGTCAATTTCCTTGCGCCATTCAGAAACCTGACAGATGTGTCGGCGTTCAGGTATTTCCGCCGCCCCGCCATTTATTTCCTTGCTTCCCGGAAAACGGAAATGCGACGGTTCGAACATTCGACCAAAGCAACCAGGATCAGGGAGCCCGGGATGGCCGCTTATACGTGTGAAAAATGTGGGATGAGCATCGGTACGATGACATGCGGTGAATGCGGCGCGGAATTGCGCCATTCGACCATTGAAAAACCCGACGGCACGTCCGTGCACGTTTCTGAATGCCCAGCCGGGCACGGCAAGGTGAAGTCACCGATGTGCTGCGGGCAGGACATGACCTGTCAGGCATGAAGCCAAACCCCATTGCGGAATCAAAAACGCCGCCCCGAAAGGCGGCGTTTGATGTGTCCCTCGGGACGGGTCTGATCAGAAGCCCAGACCTTCGTATTTCTTCTTGAACTTCGA
>JBNKYL010000255.1:0-9574 GCA_050300875.1 Paracoccaceae bacterium | reverse complement strand
CGCGAACATGGGTCTTGCCCCAATCCTCGGCCATCAATGCGGCCTTGGGGTCATCATCGTAGCGGATGATGTCGATCACGCGGTCGAGGTTGAGGAAGGCGATGATGAAGCCTTCCAGCACTTCCAACCTATGGTCGATCTTGTCCATCCGGTGTTGCGACCGGCGGATCAGAACCTCTTGCCGGTGATCGAGGAAGGCGCGCAGCACTTCCTTGAGGCTGCACACCTTGGGCGTGCGCCCGTCGATCAGTACGTTCATGTTCAGGCTGAACCGTGTTTCCAGATCGGAATTGCGGAAGCACATGTTCATCAAAACGTCAGGGTCGACGTTCTTGGACCGCGGTTCCAGCACGATGCGGATGTCTTCGGCACTTTCATCGCGCACATCGGCAAGGATCGGCAATTTCTTGGTCTGGATCAGTTCGGCCAGTTTTTCTATCAGCTTGGACTTCTGCACCTGATACGGGATTTCCGTAACCACGATTTGCCATGTGCCGCGACCCTGATCTTCGACTTCCCATTTCGCGCGAAGGCGGAATGCCCCGCGCCCGGTACGATAGGCTTGCGCAATGCTGTCGCGGGGTTCGACGATGATGCCGCCGGTGGGAAAATCGGGGCCGGGGACGTATTGCAGAAGCGTATCGTCGCGCGCATCCGGTGTGCGGATCAGATGCAGGCAGGCGTCGATCAGTTCGGCAATGTTGTGTGGCGGGATGTTGGTGGCCATGCCCACCGCGATGCCGGACGCCCCATTGGCCAGCAGGTGCGGGAAGGCGGCAGGCAAAACGACTGGTTCTTCCAGCCGTCCGTCATAATTGGGGCGGAAATCGACGGCGTTTTCGTCCAACCCTTCAAGAAGCGCCTCGGCGAAGATCGTCATGCGGGCTTCGGTGTACCGGCTGGCCGCCGGGTTATCGCCGTCGATATTGCCGAAATTGCCCTGCCCGTCGACCAGCGGGTAGCGGACGTTGAAATCCTGCGCCAGGCGGGCCATTGCGTCATAGATCGCAGCATCGCCGTGGGGGTGGAAATCGCCCATCGTGTCGCCGCTGATCTTGGCCGATTTCAGGAAGCCACCGCCGGGTGACAAACGCAGACGACGCATCGCGAAAAGAATGCGGCGGTGGACCGGTTTCAACCCGTCGCGCGCATCGGGCAGAGCCCGGTTCATGATGGTGGACAGCGCATAGGAAAGATAACGCTCGCCGATCATGCGGCGCAACGGTTCGGCGATTTCGTGGCCTTCCGGCGGGGTTTCGTCGGTCAAATCTGACATGCATGTTGTTCTAGTTCGCGCCGCGACAACATTCCATGGTGTTTTTGACCAAAGGCGGGGGAAATTGCCGAGTTCCATCCCGCAGGCCCACGGGGAATGGTCCGGAACATTTCCCGCCGACTCGTGTTGGGTGAATGCGTATCAGGCGCCTGACGCAATGCGAATCCGGTCAGTACGGGATGTACGAATAATGCTTGGCAAAATTGTTGGAACCACTGCCATTGTTTTTTTTGTCGGGTTTTCCGTGACGAAAGACCTGCCCGCGCCAGAAAAGCCAGAATTCGTCAATCCGTTCGCCGTGTTCGAAAGCGTGGCGTACGTGGCCTTTTCCGAACCCATGATTGTTGCGAGTGATGGAAGTCTAGTTGCCGAGGCCGCGCAGGTCGAAGTCATGCCCGCCGTCACGGATGGGCCGGACGACAAGCTGAGCCTTGTGCGCTGGGTTGCCGTTGATCGCGTGAACGTGCGTGGCGGCCCATCCACGGACTTCAGCGTTCTGGGTCAGGTCGAGTTTGCAGATGCCGTGCTTGTCGTGGCCGACCACGGCGATGGATGGGCTCATATTCGCATCGAAGGGGATGGCATCGAAGGTTTCATGGCCGGCCGCTTCCTTCAGGATGTGTCGCCACTTTGATGGATGCCTAGCTGCCAGGCGAGCCGTGCGGGTACGTTTCCCAATTTTCCGGGAACGTGACCCAGCCGTGTTTTTTGTCCGTCCAGATTGCGCGGATCGGTGTCGGCAGGTCTGTGTCGAACCCGCCCGCCGCAACGCCCATCATTCCGGGGCGCATTTCTAACGTCCAGTACAACGTGGTTCCGCAGGTCGGGCAAAAATGGGTGGTTACGTCGCGCCCGCTTTCGGCCTTGCGCGACCATTGGGTCACAGGGCCGGAAATCGTCAATGTGTCCTGTTTGAAATAACCTGCTTCGCCAAAGGGTGAACCGGTGCGTTTCTGGCAGGCCTTGCAATTGCACACGATGACGAATTCAGGGTCCGATACAGCCAATACGGTAAGTGCTCCGCATTGACAGGATGCCTTGTGCTCTGTCATTCGAACCTCCGCTGAATAACAACAAGAAAACTAGAGGCGCATCGTGCAGAAATCTATCCTGATTACCGGCTGTTCGTCGGGCATCGGCTATGACGCGGCGCATGGCATGGTTCGCCACGGCTGGCGGGTCTTTGCGACTTGTCGCAAACAGGCAGATTGCGACCGGCTGGTGGCCGAGGGTCTGGAATGCTTCGTCTTGGACTATGACGACCCCGCGTCGATCCGCGCAGCGCTGGACGAGGCGATATCCCGAACCGGCGGAACGCTGGACGCCGTGTTCAACAACGGCGCCTTTGCCCTGCCCGGTGCGGTCGAGGATATCCCGCGCGACGGTTTGCGCGCGATCTTCGAAACAAATCTGTTCGGTGTGCACGACCTGACGCGCGCAGTGATCCCGGTGATGCGCGCGCAGGGACATGGCCGGATCGTGATGAATTCCAGCATCCTTGGGTTCATATCGACCCCGTTTCGCGGCCCATATGTGGCGACCAAACACGCGATGGAGGGGCTGACAAATTCCCTGCGCCTGGAATTGCGGGGCACCGGCATTTACCCCGTGCTGATCGAGCCGGGGCCGGTCACTTCGCGTATCCGCGAAAACGCCATCCTCAACTTCGAACGTTGGGTCGACTGGGAAAACTCGGCGCTGGCCGACTTGTACCGCAGCAAGCTGCGCAAACGGCTCTACGAAGGCGGCGGGCCGGACACCTTCGAACTGCCCGCCTCTGCGGTGACGGCCAAGCTGATCCGCGCGCTGGAAGCGCCGCGCCCCAAAGCGCGCTACTACGTCACCACGCCTACCTACATTTTCGGGGTATTGCGGCGCATCCTGCCCGACCGCATTATGGACTGGATCCTGGCCAAGGGGTGACGCGACGAAATTGCCCTTCGCAATTCACGCGCCCATGTCCTAGGTGATGGGACGAAAGGAAAACCCATGGACGCACTTTTCTATGTCATGGCCGGGGCCTGCATCCTGGTGGTCGCGATCTTGCTGACCGGTATCGGAGGTTTTGCCAAGGGTGGCGACTTCAACCGCAAATATGCCAACAAGATCATGCGGCTTCGCATCATCGCGCAGCTTTTCGCGATTGCGCTGATCGTTCTTTTCGTCTGGTTGCGGTCGAAGGGGGCCTGACATGATCGTTCTGAACAAGATCTACACGCGCACCGGGGATGACGGTCACACGGCGCTGGGTGATGGCGAAAGGGTCGCAAAATATGCGCCCCGCGTAGCAACCTACGGCACCGTCGATGAGTTGAACGCCACCGTCGGCGTCGCCCGCGCCATGTCCGAAGGGTCGCTGCAAGAACACTTGGCCGCGATCCAAAACGACTTGTTCGACCTGGGTGCAGACCTGTCGCGCCCCATTCAGGACGGCGAAGAAGCCGCAGAAATGCCGCCACTGCGTGTGATTGCCAGTCAGGTTGACCGGCTGGAAAGCGAGATTGACGCCATGACCGCTCGGCTGGAACCGCTTCGCAGTTTCGTGCTGCCTGGCGGCAATGCGATGGCCGCGCAATTGCATGTCTGCCGCACGGTGGCGCGACGGGCCGAACGGTTGGCGGTGGAACTGGCCGCGTTGGAAGACATCAACGCCGAAGCCGTCAAATACCTTAACCGCTTGTCGGACTGGTTCTTTGCCGCCGCCCGCATCGCCAATGACGAAGGCCGCGCAGATGTGCTTTGGGTGCCGGGGGCAAATCGCAGCTAGGATTGCGGGGGTTCCCACAATTCGACAGGGTTGCCTTCGGGGTCATGGACGCGGGCGAACCGGCCCAAGCCGTCCATTTCCATTTCATGGCTGATGGTAATGCCTGCGCCCCTTAGTTGGGCGAGCATCGCAGCCATATCCCGCACCCTAAAATTCAGCATCCACTGCTTGTCTGGCGCAAAGTAGTCCGTGTCGGCGGCAAATGGCGCAAACACTGTGGTTCCGGCATCTTGCGTCCACGGTGTCATGTCCATGTCGGTTGGCGCCAGATTGATCCCAAGGTTGTCGCGATACCATGCGCCCAACCCGGCCGGGTCCCTTGCCCGGAAGAAGAACCCGCCAATGCCGTCCACTTTTTCCATACAGCAGTCTCATCATGTTAGCGCCCCCAGCCTAGCAGGCCTGCGGCCACAGGCAACAAACGTGGCGTCCATCGCGCATTCCGCGTCGATTTTGGCCTGTTTTCTGCGGCTGCAACCCTGTAACAAGTCGCGGAATCTAGGGAACCGGGGGTGCGCCGCACCGCCGTAGCAACGGAGATACGCGGAAGATGAAGGTATTGGTGCCTGTCAAGCGCGTGATCGACTACAACGTGAAAGTCCGCGTGAAAGCGGATGGCAGCGGTGTCGATCTTGCGAACGTGAAGATGTCGATGAACCCCTTTGACGAGATTGCCGTCGAAGAGGCGATCCGCCTGAAAGAGGCCGGCAAGGCCGAAGAAATCATTGCGGTTTCGATTGGTGTCAAGCAGGCCCAGGAAACGCTGCGCACTGCGCTGGCCATGGGTGCGGATCGCGCCATACTGGTTGTCGCCGCCGATGACGTTCACACAGATATCGAACCGCTGGCGGTTGCCAAGATCCTGAAGGCGATTGTTGACGAAGAACAGCCCGGGCTGGTGCTCTGCGGCAAGCAGGCGATCGACAATGACATGAACGCGACCGGCCAGATGCTGGCGGCCCTTCTGGGCTGGAGCCAGGCGACCTTCGCATCTGAGGTCGACATTGACGGCGACAGTGCTGTCGTGACGCGCGAAGTCGATGGCGGTCTGCAGACGATCAAGTCGAAGATGCCCGCCGTGATCACCGTGGACCTGCGCCTGAACGAGCCGCGTTATGCGTCGCTGCCGAACATCATGAAGGCCAAGAAGAAGCCGCTGGATGAAAAGACCGCCGCAGATTACGGCGTCGATGTCACCCCGCGACTTTCCATAGTGTCGACGAACGAGCCCGAGGCCCGCAAGGCCGGTGTCATTGTCGGGTCTGTTGACGAACTCGTATCGAAACTCAAGGAAGCGGGGGCGATCTGATGGCTGTTCTTCTTCTTGCCGAAGTCAATTCCGGTGAACTGGCGCTGGACGCTACCGCCAAGGCCGTGACCGCCGCCAAGGCGATGGGCGATGTGACAGTTCTGTGCGCGGGCGCATCTGCCGCGGACGCCGGCGCCGCCGCTGCCAAGATCGATGGCGTATCCAAGGTCCTGGTTGCCGAAGATGTGGCCCTGGGCCACCGTATGGCCGAAAGCACAGCGGCGCTGATCGTGTCGCTGGCCGGTGGCTACAGCCACATCGTCGCCCCTGCGACCACGGACGCCAAGAACGTGATGCCGCGCGTGGCCGCCTTGCTGGACGTGATGGTGATCTCGGACATCTCTGGCGTTGTCAGTACCGACACGTTTGAACGCCCGATCTATGCGGGCAACGCGATCCAGACGGTGAAATCGGGCGATGCGACCAAGGTCATTACGGTACGCACCTCGACCTTTGACGCCGCTGGCGATGGCGGTTCGGCCTCGGTCGAAACCGTGGGTGCCGCCGGGGATCCGGGCCTGTCGTCCTGGGTCGCAGACAAGGTTGCCGCCAGCGACCGCCCGGAACTGACCAGCGCCGGGATCGTCGTGTCCGGCGGGCGTGGCGTCGGGTCGGAAGAGGACTTCGCGCTGATTGAAAAACTGGCAGACAAGCTGGGTGCCGCCGTGGGCGCGTCCCGTGCAGCGGTCGACAGTGGCTATGCCCCGAACGACTGGCAGGTGGGCCAGACCGGCAAGGTGGTGGCGCCTGACCTGTACGTCGCCGTCGGCATCTCTGGCGCGATCCAGCACCTTGCGGGGATGAAGGACAGCAAGATCATCGTCGCGATCAACAAGGACGAAGAGGCCCCTATCTTCCAGGTGGCCGACTACGGCCTCGTCGCTGACCTCTTCCAGGCTGTGCCGGAACTGGTCGAAAAGCTCTAAGCAAAGAGCATGGCAAGGGCACCTGAATTGCCCTTGCCACTGCACACGGAGATTTCAGCGCACATTTTTGGCGTTTGAGCCGTCACGACAGGTATCCTCTGATCCAGACATCAGCGCGCCCAAGACGGGTGCGCGCGACGTATGACATTCGAATCATGCCGCGGGCCGGCAGGAAAATGACATTAGAAGTTTTAATGACACATTAGAAAAATGGCGTTTTCGAAGCGAATTCGGACAATGCGCATTTGCGCCAAAAATCGTTTCTCTTGCGGTTCGGCATCACAATCGCAAAAGGCCCTGCAATCATTGAGTGCCCTGTAATTTATGGGTTTTCGCCCACTTGACAGCTTTTCTGGCGCCTATCTAGCATTTGGCACAACCGCAGGTGCGGCGTTTTACAGCGCGAGACGTTTTAATGAGTACAGCTAATACTTTCGCATCCGGAGTGCATTTTGACTTTGCCGATCTTAATCCCTTTTCAGCGCCCACAGTGCTCAGTCAGGTTGCGATTTTCGAAAATGGCGACCTTTTCCTGCGCTTCACCGGGCCGCGATCGCACTTCCTGTGTCAATTCGCCGAAGGTTCATTTCTGGAACCCAGGCAGGGTATTGTGCTGTCGCAGGATGGGTCTGCGGTACCATGCGGCAGCTACAGGGCCCGCGCACTTGATTTGCTGCTTGTCATAGACAGCCATCACAAACCTCAAACCGCCGTGCGGCTTAGATCGGTCTTTGACTTCGAAACTGCGGCGAAGATCGCCCAGGCCTCTCGCGACAACCTTCCACATTTCCTGCATGGCCTGACGGTCATGGGGTGATGGTTGCGCGCGACTGCCGGTCAGGTTGCAAGCACGCCAAGCGCACCGCGCAGTTTCCGCGCCGCACTTTCGTGTACGACGGGTCCCAGCATTTCGCGCGCTGCCGGCTCTTCCATCGGACCGTAGACCAATCGTTGCAGGCCGGCGTCGATTTCATCCCGTGTCGCGACCACTTCGACCACGCATTCGACCTGATCGCCGATCTCTTCCACCATTGACCGCGTTACGAAAAGCGGCCCGCGTGCCAACAGGTCAGTCTGCACATCATCGGTCATCGGTCGGTCCGACATCCAGAGAAGGCAGCTGCAATTGTTGATTTGCTCCAGAAGATTGCGCATCCGCGCGACCCAGGCGGCCTGTAATTCTTCGCGTACCATGGTGAACCGCTCGGCTGACGCGTCTTGCAAGGTGACCAGAAGGTGCCGTGTATAATGGAATTGTGCAAAATCGACATCGCGATACAGCGATTGCAGGAAGGTTGACGCCCTTAAGAACCGGTCATTGCGGCGCGGATGTACGGAATAGTAGCGGTTCGAAAGATTATGCGCGCCCGGAATGTCGATGATCACCGTTTCGGCACCATTGCAGACACCCATGACCGCAGCGTCGCCCAAAAAGGCATCTATCCCGGCATTCGGGTGGCCGAAATTCACGACCGCTCGCGTGCAGCCCTTTTCCAGGATTGCCGGCAACGGCGTTTCCATGAATTTTCCGTACACCTCTGTGCCGCCCAGAACGGCAACATAGGGTTTGTCCAGCGCCTTCTTGGGGCCCCGAAACATCATTTTCGATTTGCCATATCGACATTGCAGATAGTCGATGCCACCCGATGTGAGGTTTTCAAAGCTCATGGTCCACCCAATTTCAAATCACCCGATTCGCAATTTGGCGCACAGGTCTTTCGGCTAACCTAAATTTCCAATTTTAATCGCTTCGGCCTGCCTTGCGCGGCCCTGCCTGGGCCGCCTATGGTCTTGGCATCGCCAGCAAAGGGGTTCGGCATGGAAATTGCGAAAATTGGCGTTATCGGTGCCGGGCAGATGGGCAACGGCATTGCCCATGTCATGGCGCTGGCGGGCTATGAGGTCTTGATGACCGACATCAGCCAGGATGCGCTGGACGCGGCGCTGACGCTCATCGAAGCGAACCTGAGCCGCCAAGCGAGCCGGGGCAAGATCGGCGAAGATGAAGTTGCAGCCGCGATGGGCCGGATAACCACAACCCTGAAATTGCCAGACCTTGGGGCGACCGACCTCGTGATTGAAGCCGCGACCGAACGCGAAACCGTCAAGCAAGCGATTTTCGAGGATCTGCAGCCACATCTGCAGCCGCACACGATCCTGACATCGAACACGTCGTCGATTTCCATCACGCGTCTGGCCAGCCGAACGGACCGACCGGAAATGTTCATGGGCTTCCATTTCATGAACCCGGTGCCAGTGATGCAGTTGGTTGAACTGATCCGCGGCATCGCCACTAATGACGAAACCTTTCAGGCGTGTCACAAGGTCGTGGACCGGCTGGGCAAGACCGCCGCCAGCGCCGAAGATTTTCCCGCCTTCATCGTCAACCGCATCCTGATGCCGATGATCAACGAAGCGGTCTATACGCTGTATGAAGGCGTTGGATCGGTCCAGTCCATCGATCAGTCGCTGAAGCTGGGGGCCAATCACCCCATGGGTCCACTGGAACTGGCCGACTTCATCGGGTTGGACACCTGCCTTGCGATCATGAACGTGCTGCATGACGGGCTGGCGGACACGAAATACCGGCCTTGCCCCTTGCTGACGAAATATGTCGAAGCTGGGTGGCTTGGCCGCAAGACCCAACGCGGGTTCTATGATTATCGCGGCGAGGTGCCTGTGCCGACCCGCTGACGCGGGGCCGGGGTCGCGACTGGTAGAAGGTGCCAGCAGCCAGCCTGCGCCAGAACTTTAGGCTTTGGGGGCCAGGTCCAGCGTCTTTTGGCGGAGCCACGCCATGAACTCGGTCGTGTTGTCCATGTGCGGCTTCATCTCTTCCTGCGTCAGCGGTTTGCCGATCACCGGAGCCTGCGGCTTGTCCAGCGTGTGCACGACCTCGTGCAAAAGCAGCCCCTGCCGGAGAGTGGGCGACAGGAGATTGGCCATCTGGTAAAGCCGCGTGTTGCGGCCCGGGAAGAAGATCGGCAGGACCGTCGCACCGGATCTTTGGATCATCTTGCCGGTAAACGGGTTCCAATCGCCTTCGATAGCGGGGCCAAACCAGGTCTTGGAATGCGCAACCGCGCCTGCCGGAAACAGGATGATACAGCCGCCATCCTTCAACCGCTCCATCGCGGTTTTCCGCATCTTCAGGCTTTCGTTGAAGCTGTCTTCCTCATGCGGGAAGGGCACGGGAAGCATGAATTGCTTGATCTCTTTCACGCCCGAAATCAGTGACCGCGTCAGCACCAGGAAATCGCCGCGCCGGCGCCCGATCAGGTCCGCCATAACCAACC
>JBNKYL010000254.1:0-6122 GCA_050300875.1 Paracoccaceae bacterium | reverse complement strand
AGATCGGTGATCATGGCGCCGTCCGGGTCGGCCTTGGCCACAGCTTTGCGCCAATCGGCCAGTTCGGGATACATCTGGTCCAGACCCGCGCCTGACCCCAACGCATCCTTGGCGAGGTAAAGGCGCCCTGCGGCATCCTGTGTCATATGTTCCAGTTCCGCATAAAGTGCCGGTACGTCCTGGCGGTTGGGGAAATCGACGGCCAGGGTGTAGCCTTCCATCGGGAAAGACAGGTGGCCCGCACGGCCCGCACCCATGCGTTTCAAAACGGCAAGCGGCGAGGCAAGCCCGCTGCCCGCGATCTTTTCCAGCATGGCGCGGAGCGTGTCGGCGTTGCCCAGCGGCACAACGCACTGGAATTGGTGGAAGCCGCGCTTGCCGTAAAGCCGGTTCCAGTTATGGATGGCGTCCAGCGGGAAGAACGGGGCGGTGATCGGCTTGACGGAAGTGCGCCCGCCTGCTGGCACGCGGCGGAAATACATCTCGTTAAAGGCGCGCACCACCGGCGCGGACAGGGTCCAACCCGGTGCGGTGAACGGAACGTCCAACACACGGTTGCGGGTCGGAGAGATGCCCGATGTGATCTCACCCTCTTCCAGAATGCCGCGGCCCAGGTTTGCGCCCTTAGCGGTCGCGTCGATCCAACCGACGGTGTAATCGGCACGGCTGGCGTCGAGCGCGGCGATGTGGTCGTCCCAATCGTCCACACGGCGTTCGGTCAACACCATCATGTCACCCTTGCATGGCTTCATGGCGATCTTTGCGCTGGCGATGATGCCGGTCTGACCGACCCCGCCAACGGTAGCGCGGAACAGCTCCTTGTTCTTGTCGGGCGTGATTTTCCTGGTCTTGCCGTTCTGGATCAACGTGATTTCGGTTACGTGCTGGCCGAAAGAGCCATCGGCATGGTGGTTCTTTCCATGCACGTCATTGGCAATGCAGCCGCCGATGGTGGCAAAGCCCGTTCCCGGCATCACCGGCGGGATCCAGCCACGGCCCGCAAAGGCGCGGCCCAGATCGCCGATCTGCGCGCCGGCCTCGACCTCGATCGCGCCGGTATCGGCGTCGAAACTGATCACCCGGTCAAGCCGTGTCATGTCGATGGCCCGCCCGCCATTGTTCAGCGCGGCATCACCGTAGGATCGCCGCTGGCCAAGGGCCGGGGCAGGGCTGTTGGTGGCCAGTGCCACAAGTGCGGACAGCCGTTCGGGTCGGGCAATATCGGCCGTCGCCGTCAGCGCGCGGCCCCAGCCGGAATAGTCAGTGGATTTCCAACGCATCATGCGACCCTTTGCGATTTGCGTTCGGCGAGGGGGAAGATCAACAGCCCGATGGCAATGGCGAACCAAAGCGTGGTCAGCCGGATGATGGCAGTGGCAGGGATCGACATTTCCAGCGGCACGCCTTCCAGCGTCAGAAGGGCTACCATCGCGGCCTCGGCCCCGCCGACGCCGCCGGGCGCGCCGGTCAAACCGCCTGCCAGTGTGGAGAAGATGAAGATGGCCACCGCAGTGGACAACCCGGTTTCGGCGCCCATCCACGCCAGAAGCAGATAAAAGGCATAGCCTTCGGCGAACCAGCCCGCCGCGCCGATCAGGGCGGCAGCCCCCAGCATGGCAGGCGACGAAAACTGCGCCAGCGACCGTGCGGCACCGCGGATGCGGGCGAAAAGCTTGGGCAGGCGGCGGGTCAGGCGGTAGCCCAGATTGGCCAGCGCCATCAGCAGGCTGGCCCGTGTGGCGGCATAGGCCAGGATCAGGGCCAGGATCGCGACCGGAAGGGCACCGGTAATGCCGGTTGCCGAAAAGGCAATCGTCACAGCCAGGATCAGCGCCATCGCGGACAGGTCAGAAGCACGGTCCACCAGCATCAGCGGTGCGGTGCGTTCGAAGCTGGCCCCGGTTTCCCGGCGCAGCCAGCGCATGCGTACCAATTCGCCCAACCGCCCCGGTGTAACCGACATGGCCAACCCGCCCAGAAAGTGGCGCATGTCCTGCACAAATCCGGTATTCAGGCCCAGCCGTGTGGCAAAGAGGTGCCAACGCAGTCCGCGAAACAGGTAGTTGACGAGGCTCAGGGCCAGAAGCGCCGCGATCTGCGCCTGTCCAAGCTTGGACATCTGCGCCACGGTTTCTTCCCACCCGGTCGCCAGTGCCAGACCGACCAGCCCGAACAGGACCAAAGCGATAAGGCCGACCAGCATCCAACGCTCTCGCGTGGATGACACGCTGCGCCCGGTCTGGGGCAGTGGTCGGTTCATGGGCATGCTGCTCGTTATCATTATGCGCCCGCCTAGTGGCAGATTTGGGCAATAATATGAAGCAGTTTCGGCCTCAGCCGCCTATTTTGCAGGGCCTATGTGCCATATGCGCGTTGATGGCCCATCACCGCATCGGCGGCTTCGACCAGAACGCCTGCAATGAAATCCAGATCGGGCCGTTTCAGCCGCGCGGGCAGGCGTGTGTCACAGGCGCGTGACAACATCGCGTCCGTCTTGGGTAGATGCCATTCACGGCCCAGGAACTGCCAGTTCCAATAGGCGCGCGCATTGTCCTGGCTCAGCCCAAAGATTTGCACCGAAACGCCGCGTGCTTTGGCTTCGGCAGCGAAGGCTGCGACCTCGTCATCTGTCATGCCCAGCAGGTTGAATTGCAGCGAATCCGGGGCGCGGGTTTCACCGGGCAGGGCATCGGGCACCTGGATCCACATCGACCCGTTCAGGATGTCGGCCACGTAGTTGTGGTTGCGCAGCCCGTCATGGATGCGGCGCGGCAATTCGGCCAGTTGCGGGCGGATGATCGCCGCAGACAGGTTGTTGAGCCGCGTGTTGTAAAGCGGCAGCTTGTTCTGCCAATGGGCGAAACGGTCCTGCAGGACAGGGTGTTTCTTCCAGTTATGTTCGTAAGCGCCGGACATGATAACCGCGCGGGCGATGACATCGGCATCATCGGTGATCAGGATACCGCATTCGCATGCATTGACCATCTTGTCGGATTGGAAGCTGAAACAGCCGACCTTGCCGATGGTGCCGATCTTGCGGCCATTCCAAAGCGTGCCCAGCGAATGGGCGGCATCTTCGATTACTGGCAGGCCGCATGCATCGGCGGCGGCCATGATGGCATCCATATCCGACGTGTGGCCGCGCATGTGGCTGATCAGAACCGCGTCGGCATCGTCGATCTTGGCCATGAAATCATCCATGTCGATGCGGTAATTGTCACTGCATTCCACAAGGATTGGCTCGCATTCTGCGTGAACGACCGACGATGGCACGGCGGCAAAGGTAAAGGCCGGGATCAGAACCCTGGCGCCGGGTTTCAGGCCAAGGGCTTTCATCGACAGGAACAGCGCGGCGGAACAGGACGCCACGGCCAGCGCGTATTTGGCGCCCATCATGTCCGCAAATTCGCGCTCGAGCAGGGCCACGGGGCTGTCTCCCGGGCAGGTATAGCGGAACAGGTCGCCAGAGTTCAGCAAGCGTTCGACTTCTGCCATCGCCTCGGCGGGGATCGGTTCGGCGTCGTATACGTTGGGGCCTGTCATGTTTTTATCTTTCCTGAAGCTCGACTTTAGGAAAACTATACAAGAACAGCATCGCATTTCCGAGCGAAACTTTTATGACAGCGCGAAAAATCGCCCAGTCAGGGCGCGGCCTTTTGCGCATTTGGCGGGAATGCCTAGCGGATCAGGTTGATCCGCGGGCGCAGCTTGGTGCGCACCGCTTGCGGCAGATGGCGGTTGAGCCGGCGGTTGATCAGTCCGAATACGCTGATGATACAGAGCGTTAGTAAGATGAAATAGAACGCCAGGATCGGGTAGGGCACGAACGGGTTGAACGTCTTGTCGGCGAAGAAGTTGGCGTAATAAAGCGCGTCGCCCTGTTGTTTCAGCGTTGGGAAAGCGGAAAAGAACACCAACGTGGTGGCTTGGAACAGGAAAATCGCCTCGTTCGTGTAGGCGGGCCAGCCCAGCCGCAACATCGTTGGCCAGACGATGCGGCGGAATTTCTTCCAACCGGTGAAACCGTAGCTGTCAGCCGCTTCGACATCGCCGCGCGGCACCGCGCGCAGGGCGCCATAGAAGATTTCGCCGGAATATGCAGCGGTGTTGAGGATCAGGACGATCAGCGCGCCCGCCTGCGCCGCGGTCAGGAAGGCCATGTAGCCGGCCTGTTTGACCATCAGGAACAGGAAATAGGCAAAGAAGAACTGGATAAACAGTGGCGAGCCACGGAAGATGAAGATGAACCATTCCGACAGTTTGCGCGGAAGCGGGTGCCGGGCGGCTTTGCCCAATGCCACCGCATTGGCAATGAAAAACCCGATGAACAGCGACACCACGCCAAAATAGATATTCCAGATCAGGCCGGACCCGATCAGCGTGAACTGCTGACACAGGCCGTAGCCTTCACTTGGCAAGAGCCGTTCTGCGGGAATGGTAACTTTGAAACCGAGGATGCTGAAATCGCCCGAAATTGACCTGAACGCATAGGCCTGGATGGTATCCCAGCAGCTCATGACGTGGCCCCCACGGTACCCTGACCGCGTGACAAGCGACGGGTCAGGCGGGACAGCGCGATTTCGGACACGCGGGTGAAGCAAAGGTAAAAGACCAGCAGGGCCGAGAAATACCACAGCCGCCAGTCGCCATGCGGGTAATCGGTGAAGCGGGCATTCGCGGTCTGGCCCAGTTCGCGCGCCCAATAGACGATGTCTTCGACACCGAGCAGAAACAGCAACGGCGTGGCCTTGATCAGTATCATCCACAGATTGCCCAGCCCCGGAAGGGCATAGAGCCACATCTGCGGGACCAGCACGCGCCAGAATGTCTGCCGGCGTGTCATGCCAAAGGCTTCGGCGGTTTCCAGTTGCCCATGCGGCACGGCCCGCATGGCACCGTAAAGCACATTGGCGGCGAAGGCGCCGAAAACGATGGCAAAGGTCAGGACCGCCAGAAAGAACCCATAGGTTTCATGCACCCATTGCGGCGCGGTCGACAGCGGCAGCTTGGCGGCCTGACAAACGATGAAATCATTGCCCTGCCGGATCGGTTCGGTCCATTCGGGGCACTTGATCCGGTGGCGGATATATTCAAACGCCTGGTCCAGCGCGATGACGAAGAACAGGAAGAACGCGATATCGGGCACGCCCCGGACGACGGCGATGTAAGACTTGCCCAGCCATCTGAGCGGGGCGAGGTGGCTGCGGGCCGCTGTTGCGCCACCAAAGCCGAAAGCCAGCGCGGCCGGGGCCGTTATCGCCAGCAACGCGAGCACCACCAGAAATGAGGTGTACATGTTCATGTGCTTGCCTGTGGTCAGGTAGCACGACAGCCATTTCAGGCCGGAAAGCAGATCAGGGTCGGTGCAATAACTGAACATGTGAAATTGGCCGGGCCGCGTCCTGCGCGGCCCGTAACCGTCAGGTCATCACCAGGTGCTGGCGACTTCCCACTTCTCGATCATGGTGTTCAACGTGCCGTCATCCTTCATCGACTGGATGGCTGCGTCCAGCTTGGCCTTCAGCTCGCCATCGCTTTCGCGCACGCCGATGCCAACACCGCCGCCGATCATCTCTTCGCGTTCCAGCAGGACCAGCCCGTCTTCGTCGGCGAAGGGCGCCAGATAGGCCTTGTCGGCCAGCACCGCGTCGGCTTCGCCATTGCGGACGGCGGCGACAGTTTCTTCGGCCGTTGCAAATTCGACCAAGGTCCAGCCTTGGGCTGCGACAAAAGCCGCCTGAATGGTCGCAGTCTGGGCTGCGATCACGCCGCCTTCGACATCGACGTCAGCGGATGCAGCCAGGTAGCTGGACGGATCGGGCGGCGTATAGGCCTGGGTGAAGTCAATCACTTCATCACGTTCGTCGGTGATCGACATGCCCGCGATGATCGTGTCGTAGTTGCCAGACACGAGGTTCGGGATGATCGAATCCCAGTCATTGGTGACCCATTCGCAGTTCAGTTCGGCCCGTGCGCACAGCTCATCCCCAAGCTCGCGTTCGAAACCGTCAACCTCTCCCGAGTCATTAATGAAGTTCCACGGAGGGTAGGCGCCCTCCGTTCCCATGCGGACAACATCTTGTCCCAGTGCAAACCCGGCCGACATGGCCAGAGCAGCGGTC
>JBNKYL010000253.1:0-16497 GCA_050300875.1 Paracoccaceae bacterium | reverse complement strand
GTGATGGACCATCTCGATAATCCGCGGCACGCCTTCGCCTTCCTCGCCGACCCGATGGGCAATCGCGCCATGATACTCGATCTCGGCCGACGCGTTCGACCGGTTGCCAAGCTTGGACTTCAACCGCGTGATCTGGATCGCATTGCGCTGATCCTCCAGCCAGCGCGGCACCAGGAAACAGGTCAGCCCGCCCTGCGCCTGCGCAAGCGTCAGGAACCCGTCCGACATCGGCGCTGAACAGAACCATTTATGCCCTGTCAGGATGTAATGATCCGCCGCCCTTTCGGCCCGCGTCGAATTGGCCCGCACATCCGATCCGCCCTGCTTTTCGGTCATCGCCATGCCCAACGTCGCCCCAGCCTTCTGGCCAATGGGCGCAATCGACGCGTCATATATCCCGCTGGCCAGTTTCGGCACCCAGGCGTCGCCCAATGAGCCCATGGCCCGCAGCACCGGGATGGCGGCATAGGTCATCGTCATCGGGCAACACGTGCCCGGTTCAATCTGGCTGTGCTGATAGACCATCGCCGCATGGGTCACATGGCTGCCACCCTGCCACGGTCCGCTGGCATATCCCCCGTGCAGCCCCAGATGCAGAAAATGGTGATAGGCGGGATGAAACCGCACCTCGTCCAACCGCCGCCCGGCGCGATCGAAGCTGACCAGTTCCGGCAAGCAGTGGTTCGCATCGAACGCCGCCGCCCGCATCGTCGCCCCGCCAAGCGCCGCGCCTTGCCGTGCCAACACATCCCTGTCCCCGCCAAAGACTGCCGTCGCAGCGCGCAACGCGGGATCATCGGCCCAAAGATCGCCCATCCAACCGGTTTCGGGCTGGTTTTCGACCGCATGGGTACCAAGGTCGCTGCGCGGGGGGGTCTGCATGGCCCGATCCTGCGGGTTTCACGGGATTCGGGCAACAGATTGCTGAACGGGCCTCCTAACCATTTGCATTCGCGCAGAATCGTGGCAAATTGCCCGAAATGACCGGCGACAGACCGGCAATCGAGGCAGAGCATGACAACCCAGACAGCCCCCCGCTACGCGTTGGCCCTTTATCTTGCGTCGCTATTGCTGATCGGCGGCTATTTCGCGCTGGCCTCGGTACAGGGCGAATTCGGCCTGTTCCGCCGCGTGCAAATCGAGGCCGAAATTCACGACCTGACCGCCACACGCGACGCGCTGCAAACCGAAGTCTCTGAAATGCAGAACAAGACGCGGCGGTTGTCCGACACCTACCTGGACCTTGACCTGCTGGACCAGCAGGCGCGCGATGTGCTTGGGCTGGTTCGGGCCAACGAGATCGTCATCAAGTAAACCTGCGCCGCCATTCCCCTGCTGCATAGCTGGTTTTCGCCAGCCGCCGGAATTTTCAGTCGCTTTTTGCGGCGCGCTGCGCTATGAAATGGTTTAAGGCTAAACTATTTTCCGTACGCTTGAGGAGGAGCGCGCATGGCCGCGAAGAAAACCACCGCAAAGCCGAATATCTCATCCGACGAATTGCTGGGCTATTACCGTGAAATGCTGCTGATCCGGCGTTTCGAAGAAAAGGCCGGCCAACTTTACGGCATGGGCCTGATCGGCGGGTTCTGTCACCTCTATATCGGCCAGGAAGCCGTTGTCGTCGGGCTGGAAGCGACCGCCAAGGAAGGCGACGAACGCATCACGTCATATCGCGACCACGGCCATATGCTGGCCGCCGGGATGGACCCCAAGGGCGTCATGGCCGAACTGACCGGCCGCGAGGGCGGATATTCCAAGGGCAAGGGCGGTTCCATGCACATGTTTTCCAAGGAAAAGGAATTCTATGGCGGCCATGGCATCGTCGGCGCGCAGGTGCCGTTGGGCGCGGGTCTAGGCTTTGCCAACAAGTATCGCGGCAATGACAATGTCAGCTTCGTCTATTTCGGCGACGGGTCAGCCAACCAGGGCCAGGTCTACGAAACCTTCAACATGGCGTCCCTTTGGGAACTGCCGGTGGTCTTCGTGATCGAAAACAACCAATACGCCATGGGCACCGCGCAAAAGCGGTCCACATCCACCCCCGACATCTATACCCGCGGCGAAGCCTTCGGCATTCCGGGCGAGGCTGTCGATGGAATGGATGTGCTGGCCGTCAAGGCCGCCGGTGAAAAGGCGGTCGCGCATTGCCGGGCGGGCAAGGGCCCCTACATCCTTGAAATGAAAACCTACCGCTATCGCGGTCATTCGATGTCGGACCCCGCCAAGTACCGGACCCGTGAAGAGGTGCAGAAAGTACGCGAAACCTCCGACGCCATCGAACATGTGCGCCAGCTCTTGGTGCAGGGCGATCATGCCAGCGATGATGACCTGAAGGCCATCGACAAGGAAATCAAAGCCATCGTCAACGATGCCGCAGAGTTCTCGAAAACCAGCCCCGAACCGGCGCTGGAAGAACTCTGGTCCGATATCTACGCGTAAGGGAGGGAATATTCATGGCTACCGAACTGTTGATGCCCGCCCTGTCGCCGACGATGGAGGAAGGCACGCTGGCCAAATGGCTGGTGAAAGAAGGTGATACCGTCACATCGGGCGACGTCATCGCCGAGATTGAAACCGACAAGGCGACGATGGAATTCGAAGCTGTCGATGAAGGTATCATCGGCAAGATCCTGGTTGCCGAAGGCACCGAAGGCGTCAAGGTCAACACCCCTATCGCGGTGATTGTCGAAGAAGGCGAAAGCGCCGATGACGTTGCCGCGCCCACGGCCGCGCCGGCGGCTGCCCCAGCCGCAGCGCCAGCTGCCACCCCTGCCCCGGCGGCCCCCGTCGCGGTACAGGTCGTGGCCGAACCGGAAATCCCGGAAGGCACGGAAATGAAATCGACCACCGTGCGCGAAGCCCTGCGCGACGCGATGGCCGAAGAGATGCGCCGCGACCAAGACGTGTTCCTGATGGGCGAGGAAGTCGCCGAATATCAGGGCGCTTATAAGGTCAGCCAAGGCTTGCTGGATGAATTCGGCGCGAAACGCGTGATCGACACGCCGATCACCGAACACGGCTTTACCGGCATCGCCGTTGGGGCCGCCTTTGCCGGGTTGCGCCCGATCGTGGAATTCATGACCTTCAACTTCGCCATGCAGGCGATCGACCAGATCATCAACTCTGCCGCCAAGACGCGCTACATGTCCGGCGGCCAGATGACCGTGCCGATCGTGTTCCGTGGCGCCAATGGCGCGGCCGCCCGTGTGGCGGCCCAGCACAACCAGGACTACGCGGCATGGTATGCCGCCATTCCGGGCCTGAAGGTGGCGATGCCCTATTCGGCATCCGATGCCAAGGGCCTGCTGAAATCGGCCATCCGCGACCCGAACCCGGTGATCTTCCTGGAAAACGAAATCATGTACGGTCGATCCTTCGACGTTCCGGTTCTGGAAGATTATACGGTGCCGTTCGGCAAGGCCCGGATCTGGCGCGAAGGTTCGGATGTGACCATCATCAGCTTTGGTATCGGCATGAATTACGCGCTGGAGGCCGCCGATGCGCTGGCCAAGGACGGCATCAGTGCCGAGGTCATCGACCTGCGCACTCTGCGGCCCATCGACTATGACACCATCATCCGGTCGGTCCAAAAGACCAACCGCTGCGTGACCGTCGAAGAAGGCTTCCCGGTCGGGTCCATCGGCAACCACCTGGGTGCGTACATCATGCAGAACGCGTTCGACTATCTGGACGCGCCCGTGATCAACTGCACGGGCAAGGACGTGCCGATGCCCTATGCGGCGAACCTGGAAAAACTGGCGCTGACCTCGACCAAGGAAGTGATCGAGGCCGTCAAAGCCGTGACCTATCGGTAAGGAGAAAGCGCGATGCCCACAGAAATCCTGATGCCCGCCCTTTCACCGACGATGGAAGAAGGCACGTTGGCCAAATGGCTGGTCAAGGAAGGCGACACCGTGTCGTCCGGCGACCTGCTGGCCGAGATCGAAACCGACAAGGCGACGATGGAATTCGAAGCCGTGGACGAAGGCGTCGTCGGCAAGATTCTGGTCGCCGAAGGCACCGAAGGCGTGAAGGTCAATACCGCCATTGCCGTATTGCTAGGTGATGGCGAAAGCGCCGGTGATATTGGCGCGACGCCTCCCGCTGCACCGGCGGCACGGCCCGCCGCGGCTGCCGAGGCGGCCCCGTCAGTGGCGACCGAGAAGGCCGAATCCCCTGCCCCGGCAGCGCCCGTCAAGGATGGCAACCGCATCTTCGCCACCCCGCTGGCGCGCCGCATTGCCGCCGACAAGGGGCTGGACCTGACCGCGATCAAGGGATCGGGTCCACATGGGCGGATCGTCAAGGCCGATGTAGAAGGCGCCACCGCAGCCGCACCGAAGGCCGCAGCCCCTACTGCCGCTCCTGCTGCGGCCCCGGCGGCTGCCGCGCCTGCGGCAGGCGGATTTGCCACGGAAACCATCCTGAAGATGTTCGAAGGCCGCGCCTACGAAGAGGTCAAACTGGACGGCATGCGCAAAACGGTGGCCGCGCGGCTGACCGAAGCCAAACAGACCGTGCCGCATTTCTATCTGCGCCGCGATATCGAACTGGATGCGCTCTTGAAATTCCGCAGCCAGTTGAACAAGCAGCTGGAAGCGCGGGGCGTGAAGCTGTCGGTCAATGACTTCATCATCAAGGCCTGCGCCAATGCGCTGCAACAGGTGCCAGACTGCAATGCGGTTTGGGCTAATGACCGGGTGATCCGTCTGAAGCCGTCCGATGTGGCCGTGGCCGTGGCCATTGATGGCGGGCTGTTCACGCCGGTGATCAAGGATGCCGACATGAAGTCGCTTTCGGCCCTGTCCGCTGAGATGAAGGACCTGGCGTCGCGCGCCCGCGATCGCAAGCTGGCGCCGCATGAATATGTTGGCGGCACATTCGCGATATCCAACCTGGGCATGTATGGCATCGACAATTTCGACGCCATCATCAACCCGCCCCATGGCGGCATCCTGGCGGTGGGCGCCGGTACGAAAAAGCCCGTCGTGGGCGAAGATGGCGAGGTCAAGGTGGCCACGGTCATGTCCGTGACCCTGTCGGTCGATCACCGGGTGATCGATGGCGCGCTGGGGGCAGAGCTGTTGCAGGCGATCAAGGACAACCTGGAAAACCCGGTGGCAATGCTGGCCTGATCAGGACAAGCGAGGGGGCTGTCTGTCCCCTCGCGCTCCCCCGAAAGTATTTCCAACGGAAAGAGGCCCCGGTTCAGGGCATCTGGTTGCCGGGCGTCGATTTCATCAACGCGATCTCTTCATCCGACATCTCTTCCGGTATGCCGTCGAAAAGCGGCGTTGACAGGTATCGTTCGCCGGTATCGGGCAACATGGCGAGGATGACCGAGCCGTCCGGGGCGGTTTCGGCGACTTTCATGGCCACGGCCAGCGTGGCCCCGGCCGAAATGCCGACGAATATCCCCTCTTCAGCCGCCAGACGGCGGGACCAGGCGATGCCTTCGGGACCGGCCACCGGGATCAATTCGTCATAGCCGTTCTTGTCGAGGACTTCCTGCAACACCAGCGGGATGAAGTTGGGTGTCCAACCTTGGACGGGGTGCGGTTCAAAGGCCGGGTGGCCCGAGGCAATGGTGCCATCGGCGTTGCGATCCTGCGCAGTGCCGCTTTGGACGAGCGCCGCATTGGCCGGTTCGGTCAGCACGATCCTGGTGTCGGGCCGTTCGCGGCGCAAGACGCGGGACACGCCCGCGACGGTGCCGCCGGTGCCATAGCCGGTGACGAAATAATCAAGCCGCTGGCCGTCGAAATCGGCAAGGATTTCGCGGGCTGTGGTGTTTTCGTGGATATCGGCATTGGCGGGCGTTTCGAACTGGCTGGCCAGGAACCAGCCGTTTTGTTCGGCAAGTTCGGCAGCCTTTTCATACATGCCGAACCCGCCCTTGGCGCGCGGCGTCAGAACGACCTTGGCGCCCAAAAAACGCATCAGCTTGCGCCGTTCGATCGAAAAGCTGTCGGCCATGGTGATAACCAGCGGATAGCCCTTGGCCGCACAGACCATGGCCAGCCCGATGCCGGTATTGCCGGACGTCGCTTCTACAACGGTCTGGCCGGGTTTCAGCGCGCCCGAGGCTTCGGCGGCCTCGATGATGTTCAGCGCCAGCCGGTCCTTTACCGATCCGGCGGGGTTGAACGCTTCCATCTTCACATAGACGGTGACGTTTTTCGGCGCGATGCGGTTCAGCCGGATTACCGGCGTGTCGCCGACAGTTGCCAAGACATCATCGTAAAGCTGGCCGCGGCCCTCAGTTTGACGGGTCATCAGATATCCCCTTATCCCTCGTTCAGTCCTGCCCATATGGGAAACGGATAACAGAGATCAAACGCGGCGCGCCGGTCTGGGCGGCCCGGCGGCGGAACAGGTTTTTGCAGTCTAGCCCGAAAGGCGGCTGATCGTCACGGTAACTTCGGGTTTCTTGCCAATCTCGTCCTGCGCGGACTTGCGCACGATGGAACGCAATTCTTTTTCGAGTCCGTCATCATCACCCAGCGTCTTGGGCTTTGCCCGGCGCAGAAACTGGGTCAGGTCCTCTTCCAGAACATCGATCAAAGGCGCGCGCGAACGCCCGACCTCGGGCAGGCCCATCAGGTCAACCCAGGCTTCGCCAAGCGGTTCGTCATCCTCCATGATCACCGACACGATCACATGGCCGTTCAGCGCCATGCGGATGCGGTCGCGCACGATGCCATCCAACGCGCCGATCTGGATGACGCCATCCAGATAGGTGCGGCCGGTTTCGATGAAATCAACGGGCATGGGCGCCTTGCCGGTCAGATCGACCATGGTGCCATTGGGGGCGAGGATCGAGGCAATGCCTGCCGCTTCGCCCAGTTTGGCATGTTCGCGCAGGTGACGGTGTTCGCCATGCATCGGGATCAGCATTTGCGGGGCGATGATCGCATGCATACGTTGCAGGTCGGGCCGGTTGGCATGGCCGGACACGTGGTAGTCACCCGATGAATCGTCGACCACGTCGACCCCCATTTCAGAAAAACTGTTGACGATGCGGATCACCGATTTTTCGTTGCCGGGGATGGTTTTCGATGAAAACAGGAATGTGTCGCCTTCCTTCATCTGCAGGCCAAGGTATTTGCCGCGCGCCAGCTGCGCCGTGGCCGCCCGGCGTTCGCCCTGCGACCCGGTGGCCAGCAGCATCAGGTTGTCACGTGGCAGTTCAACCGCGTCTTCAGGGCTGATCGTGTGGGGGAAATCGGTCAGGATGCCGGTTTCCACCCCCGCCGTGATCATCCGGCGCATGGCGCGCCCCAAGAGCACGACGGAACGGCCCGCCGCATGACCGGCCAGCGCCAAGGTTTTCACCCGTGCGATATTGCTGGCGAAGGTCGTGGCGGCCACCATGCCGGGGGCATCGGCGATCATCTGGGTGATGGCGGGGCCGATCGTGGCCTCGGACCGGCCGGGATTTGGGGAAAACACGTTCGTGCTGTCGCAGACCAGTGCTTTGACGCCGGGCTTGGCGATGGCTTTGAACATCTCGGCGTCAAAGGGTTCGCCGACGCCGGGGGTTTCGTCCAGCTTGAAATCCCCGCTGTGGACGATGCGGCCTGCCGGACTGTCGATGACCATTGCCGAGCTTTCGGGGATCGAATGACTGATCGGGGCGAAACTAACCTTGAAGGGGCCGGCTTCGATCTGGTCGGGGAAGGCATTGGCCGTTTTGATGACCAGTTCATCCTGACCCATCTCTTCGAATTTCAACCGGGCGATATGGGCGGTGAAGGCGCGCGCATAGACCGGCGCTTGCAGGCGTGACCACAGATGCGCCACGGCGCCAATGTGGTCTTCGTGCGCATGGGTGATGAAGATCGCGTCCAGCCTGTCGCGGTTTTCGGCCAGCCAGGTGATGTCGGGCATGATCAGGTTCACGCCGGGCGATGTGTCCATATCCGGGAAGGTAACGCCCAGATCGACGAGGATCAGCCTTTCCTTGCCCGGCGCGCCATAGCCGTAGACATAGGCGTTCATGCCGATTTCGCCGGCGCCGCCGAGCGGCAGGTAGATCAGTCGTTCTTTTGTCAATTGCCCTGAGCCTTGTTGAATGCGTGGATCACGGTCAGCCCGTGCATGGTCAGATCGTCTTCGAGAAAATCGAACAGCGTTTCGGATTGTTCAAACAGCGGCGCCAGCCCGCCGGTGCCGATGACGCGCATCGGGCGGTCATGTTCGGCGCGGATGCGGGCGCAGATTTCCTTGACCAGCCCAATATAGCCCCAATAGACGCCCGATTGCATGCAGGTCACCGTGTTGGTGCCGATCACCTTTTGCGGTTTGGTGATATCGACATGCGGCAGCGCGGCAGCGGCGTGGTGCAGCGCCTCGAGGCTAAGGTTCACGCCCGGCGCAATCACCCCGCCGACATAGGCCCCGTCATGGGCGACGACATCAAAGGTCGTGGCGGTGCCGAAATCGACGCAGATCAGGTCGCCGCCGTGGCGGTCGAAGGCCCCGGCGGCATTGACCAGGCGGTCGGGTCCAACCGTGGTGCCTTGATCAACCCGCGGCTGCACCGGCAGATAGCAGTCGGGCTTGCCGACGACATAGGGCCGACAGTTGAAATAACGGTCGCACAGGAGGCGCAGGTTGAAGACCACGCGCGGCACGGTGGAGGAAATGATGACCTCGTCAATTGTCACGTGAAGGTCATTCGCTTTCATCAGCGTGGACAGCCAGACGAAATACTGGTCTGCCGTGCGCTGCCATTCGGTCGATGTGCGCCAGGTAGCCTGAAATTCCGACCCGTCCCAGATGGAAAACACGGTGTTGGTGTTGCCGGTGTCGATGCAAAGAAGCATAGGCGTACCCTTAGAAATAGATGTCAGCGGCGGCGATCTTGCGAATGCCCTTTGCCGTAGTCAGGATCATGTTACCCGTTTCGTCCAGATCGGTGAATGTCCCTTGCAGGCTTTCCTGACCGGTGCGCGCCGTGATGCTTTCGCCCAGACGCGCGGCACGCGACAGCCACAAGCTGCGCAAGGGGCTAAACCCACGTGTCCGGAACGTTGTTTCATGCTCGGCATAGGCCGCGGCGAGATGATCCAACAACGCCTCCGGGCCGGCGCGAACGCCAGTGTCGGACAACGCCACGGGGCGCATGGCCTCCGGCTCCACCTGATCGGCGCCTGGCGCTTCGGCCAGGTTGACGCCGATGCCGATGGCCAGCCGGTCGTGGGGCAAGGTTTCCAAAAGGATGCCAGCCAGCTTGCCGCCGTTCAACAGCACGTCATTGGGCCATTTCAGCGAAAGCCCGGCCGCGCCGAGGTTTGCCAGCGCATCGTAAAGTGCCAGCGACGCAACGAAACTGCGCAGCGCCATTTGAGTAGGCGGTTCGCCGCGGCAATCCAGCACCAGCGTGGCCGCGAAATTGCCCGGCGGCATGACCCATGCCCGACCACGGCGCCCGCGGGCTTCGGTCTGGGTCAGAGCCAGAATCCATTCAGGCCCCGACAGCCCGCCCGATATCCGGGCGGCTTCGGCATTGGTGCTGTCGACGGATGTAAGAACCCTGCGCCCGTAACCGTCTGGCCAATTAGTTGACAAGAGCTTGTGCCGCTGCGGCCGCTGCACCGTCGACGCCAAAGAGGTTGGCCACACCCAGCACCATGATCGCGGCCGATGCCACCATCATGCCCCAGGCCACCGGTTCCATGCCGGTGTCGATGGTCTGACCTTCTTCGCCGAAATACATGTAGTAGACGAGCCGCAGGTAGTAGAACGCGCCAATCACAGACGCGATCACCCCGGCCACCGCCAGCCATGTCAGGCCGGCATCGACCGCCGCCTGCAACACATAGAACTTACCGAAGAAGCCCACCATAGGCGGCACGCCTGCCAGCGAAAAAAGCAGGATCAGCATGGCCAGCGCCTTGACCGGCTGCGCCTTGGACAGCTGGTTCAACGCGTCGATGTCGGTGATCGGCTGGCCGTCGCGTTCCATCGACAGGATGAAAGCAAAGGTGCCGATATTCATGGTGACGTAGATCGCCATGTAAACCAGCATTGCCTGCACGCCTAGCGCCGTGCCAGCGGCCAGCCCCATCAGGGCAAAGCCCATGTGGGCGATCGAGGAATAGGCCATCAGCCGCTTGATATTGCGCTGCCCGATCGCCGCAACCGCGCCAAGCGCCATCGAGGCCACGGAAAGAAGCGCGACCACCTGGCTCCAGTCGCCCGTCACGCCACCGAATGCGTCGAACATGACGCGGGCGAACAGGCCCATCGCGGCGACCTTGGGTGCCGTGGCGAAGAATGCCGTGACCGGCGTCGGCGCGCCTTCGTAGACATCGGGTGTCCACATGTGGAACGGCACGGCGGACACTTTGAACGCAAGGCCGGTGATCAGGAAGACGAGGCCCATCAGCAGGCCAAGCGACACGTGATCGTCGCCTGCCGCCTGGATGATGCCCGCGAAATCGGTCGTTCCAGCGAAGCCGTAGACCAGCGAAGCGCCGTAAAGGAGCATGCCCGAGGACAGCGCGCCAAGGACGAAGTATTTCAGGCCCGCTTCCGTTGAACGGACAGAGTCACGGCGCAAGGATGCGACGACGTAAAGGGACAGCGATTGCAGTTCCAACCCCATGTAAAGCGACATCAGGTTGCCGGCCGACACCATCACCATCATACCGACCGTGGCCAACGCGATCAGCAGCGGGTATTCGAACCGGCCCAGGTCTCGGCGTTCCATGTAAGGGGCCGACATGACCAGGATCGCAGCACCTGCAAGCAGCAGCGTGACCTTGGCAAACCGCGCAAAGCCGTCATCGACGAACATGCCCGAAAACCCGGTGCGATCGGCAGGTGCTGCCAGCCCGATCCAGGCCGCCAGCACGACCATCAGGATCGCCGTGGCCCAGGTCAGCGCGCCGGTGAACCGGTCTTTGCCGCCATAGACCCCGATCAGCAATGCGCCCATTGCGTAAAGCGCAAGGACCAGTTCGGGCAGGACAAGGTTGAGATCAGCGGAAGTCATGTGCTGTCATCCCTAATGCGATGCGGCCTGGGCCATTTCGGTGGCCGGCAGGCTGGCGTGATAATGGTCAAGCAGCGCCGAAACGGACGGGCCGATGATGTCGGTGACAAGCGCCGGGTAGACGCCCAGGAGGATCGTCATCACCACCAGCGGTGCAAAGATCCAGCGTTCGCGCGCGGTCATGTCGGTGATGGATTTCAGCGCTTCCTTGATCAGCTCGCCCATCACCACCCGGCGATAGAGCCACAGCGCATACGCAGCCGACAGGATCACGCCGGTCGTGGCCACGGCTGCGACCCAGGTGTTGGCCTGGAACATGCCCATCAGGGTCAGGAATTCGCCGACGAAGCCTGACGTGCCTGGCAAGCCAACGTTTGCCATGGTGAACAGCATGAAGATCAGCGCATAGGCGGGCATCCGGTTGACCAGCCCGCCATAGGCATCGATGTCGCGCGTATGCATGCGGTCATAGATGACGCCGACGCACAAAAAGAGCGCACCAGAGATGAAGCCGTGGCTAAGCATCTGGAAGATCGCGCCATCCAGACCCTGTTGGTTCATCGAGAATATGCCGGCGGTCACATAGCCCATGTGGGCGACCGAGCTATAGGCAATGAGCTTCTTCATATCCTCTTGGGCCAAAGCCACGAGCGAGGTGTAGACAATAGCGATGGCCGACATCCAAAGAACGAAATTAGCCAGCAAGTCAGAGGCGACCGGGAACATGGGCAAGCTGAACCGAAGGAAGCCGTAGCCACCCATTTTCAACAGGATCGCGGCCAGAACAACCGACCCGGCGGTGGGTGCCTGCACGTGGGCGTCGGGCAACCAGGTATGCACGGGCCACATCGGCATTTTTACCGCGAAGCTGGCGAAAAACGCGATCCACATCAACGTCTGCATCCCGCCCACGACCTGAATGCCCAGAACCGGGAAGGTTTCGGACGCGAAGTTATGGGTCAGCAGCGTCGGGATATCCGTCGTGCCTGCATCCCTGAACATCGCGATCATCGCGACCAGCATCAGGACCGAGCCCAGGAAGGTATAGAGGAAGAACTTGAAGGACGCATAGATCCGGTCCTTGCCGCCCCAGATGCCGATGATCAGGAACATCGGGATCAGCCCTGCTTCGAAGAACAGGTAGAACAGCACCAGGTCCAGTGCCATGAAGACGCCCAGCATCAGCGTTTCCAGCAAAAGGAACGCGATCATGTATTCCTTGACGCGATGTTCGACCGACCAGCAGGCGCCAATGGTCAGCGGCATCAGGAAGGTCGTCAGCATCACGAACAGCACCGAAATGCCGTCGACGCCCATCTTGTAGGTCAGGCCCAGGATCCAGGGCCGTTCTTCAACGAACTGGAACCCTGTGTCTGCGGGGTCGAAACCGAACAGGATCCAGAGCGATACGATGAAGGTCACGCTCGTTGCGATCAGCGCCAGCCAGCGGGCGTTGCGCTGTGCGGCGGCATCGTCGCCCCGCAGGAACAGCGCCATGATGGCGGCGGCAACCGCAGGCAGGAAGGTAACGATCGACAGAAGCATCAGTTCGCTCCTCCGCCCAGGTTCATCAGTGTAATCAGGAAGGCAATGCCCAGAACCATCGCGAAGGCGTAGGTGAAGACATAGCCAGATTGCCAGCGGTTCGCGAGCCGGGTGAAGAAGGGCACAGCCCCCATCGCCACCCCGTTCAGGAAACCGTCAATCACGTTGCCATCGCCGCGCTTCCACAGGAAGTGGCCCAACCGCTTGGCCGGGTTCACGAACAGGAAGTCGTAAAGCTCGTCGATATACCACTTGTTCAAGAGGAACAGGTAAAGCGGACGCTGCGCGGCGGCCAGCCGACCCGGCAGGTCGGGCTGGCGGACATAGAACAGCCAGGCGGTCGCAAAGCCGATCAGCATCGCGATGAACGGGCTGACCTTCACCCACTTCGGCGCATGGTGCGCATCGTCGATCACCGTGTTGTCGGCCGCCATATAGATCGCGCCTTGCGGGGCGTCGTGATGTTCCATGACCGTGGCCGCATCATGCGCGTCGGTTTCGCTGTGATCCTCAGTCGCCATTGCGGCGTGGTCGTCGGTCGCAGCCTCGGCGCCGTGGCCTTCATCCGCTGCCGCCTCGTGATGGGCCGGGATGCCGAAGAAGCTGTTCAGTTTGTCATGGTCAAGAAAGAACGGGTTAAGCCAGACCATGCCCGCAAAGACAGCGCCGACGGCCAGAACACCCAATGGGATGGTCATGACCGGCGGGCTTTCATGGGCATGTTCATGCGCATGGTGATCACCGCGCGGTTCGCCGTAAAAGGTCATGAACATCAGGCGCCACGAATAAAAGCTGGTGAACAGCGCCGCGATGACCAGCGCCCAGAAGGCGAAGCCGCCCTGCGTGCCGGCCCAGGCGCTTTCGATGATCGCATCCTTGGACAGGAAGCCCGCGAAACCGATGGTGGTCAGCGGGATGCCAACCCCGGTGATGGCCAATGTGCCGATCATCATCGCCCAGAAGGTCAGCGGGATCTTTTTGCGCAACCCGCCATAGTTCCGCATATCCTGCTCGTGGTGCATCGCATGGATAACAGACCCCGCGCCAAGGAAAAGCATCGCCTTGAAGAAGGCGTGCGTCAGCAGGTGGAACATCGCGGCCGAATAGACACCGACACCGGCGGCCACGAACATGTAACCCAGCTGCGAACAGGTCGAATAGGCGATCACGCGCTTGATGTCGTTCTGCACCAGACCCACGGTCGCCGCGAAAAACGCGGTGATGGCGCCGATCCACACGACCAGCGACTTAGCCTCGGGCGCATATTCGAACAGCGGCGACATACGGCAGACCAGGAAGACGCCTGCGGTCACCATGGTCGCGGCGTGGATCAGGGCGGAAACGGGTGTTGGGCCTTCCATCGCGTCGGGCAACCAGGTGTGCAGGATGAACTGCGCAGATTTGCCCATTGCGCCGATGAACAACAGCACAGCCAGCAGGTTCGCCGCATTCCAATCCCGCCACAGGAAATGCAGCGAGGTTTCGGCCAGATGCGGCGCCGCGGCAAACACATCGTCAAAGCGGATGCTGTCGACCATGAAGAACAGCCCGAAGATGCCCAGAGCGAAGCCGAAATCACCGACACGGTTGACGACAAAGGCCTTGATCGCGGCGGCATTGGCAGACGGTTTGCGGAAATAGAACCCGATCAGCAGGTAGGATGCGACCCCCACGCCTTCCCAGCCAAAGAACATCTGCACAAGGTTGTCAGATGTCACCAGCATCAGCATGGCGAAGGTGAAGAAGGACAGATAGGCGAAGAACCGGGGCCGGTAGCTTTCGTTTTCGCCGAACTGGTCGTCATGGGCCATGTAGCCCATCGAATACATGTGGACGAGTGCCGATACGGTCGTGACCACGATCAGCATGATCGCCGTCAACCGGTCCAGCCGGATCGCCCATTCGGTCGACAGGCTGCCGCTTTCGATCCAGCGCATGATGGTGATCTTTTCGGTCACGCCGTCAAAGGACAGGAACACGATCCAGGACAGCAGGCAGGCCAGAAACAGCAGCCCCGTGGTCAGGTACTGCGCGGGTTTGTCGCCGATGACGCGATGGCCGAAGCCCGCGATGATGGCGCCGACAAGCGGGGCGAATAGGATGATCGTTTCCATGTTCGCTTAGCCTTTCATCACGTTGACGTCTTCGACGTCGATGGTGCCGCGGTTGCGGAAGAAACAGACGAGGATGGCCAGCCCGATGGCGGCCTCGGCGGCAGCGACGGTCAGCACGAACATGGTAAAGACCTGTCCGACCAGATCGCCCAGATAGGACGAGAACGCCACGAAGTTGATATTGACCGACAACAGGATCAGTTCGACCGACATCAGGATGATGATGACATTCTTGCGGTTCAGGAAGATCCCGAAAATGCCAATGACGAACAAAGCCGCCGCAACCGTCAGGTAATGTTCAAGTCCGACCATGTCGTCCCTCAGTTCCTTTTGTCCCCGGGTCTGCCCCGGTTCAGTTCGTTTCCGTCTTCGCGGGTTTGGCCGCGTATCGTTTCTTTCGTTCCGCCCGCCGCCTTATGGCGGTGACGACAAGCGCCCCCAGGCCGATCAATGGCAGCAATGGTTGCCAGGCGTTCATTGTCCTGCCTCGTCATAGGCGGCCAGTGTGCCGCGCAGGTCGGGAAAGAACACTGCGCAGCCGCAACTTTCAGCCTGCATGGGTTCGGTGGTGACGATCATGTTCAGCGCGCTGGTCGCATGGCGGAAATCCGCCCAACCGATCTCATAACCGTCTGCCTTCAGCCGGTCATCGATGGCATTGCTTGCATCGACATTTGAGAACCACGTGCGGGACTGCCCGTCGCGTTTCTCGAACATCGAATAGGCCGATGCGCGCTGCCCCTTGGCGCAGTCTTCCAGAACGACCATGTCAAACCAGTCATGACCGCCAGACCGGTAGTCCCAGCTTTGGTAGATCACCAGCCCGTCGCCCGCCACCTGCGGAACGGTATCGCGCCGGTCGGCGCTGTTGCCAGCACTGGCTGGGACAGCCAGAGCACAATCGCCCGCCGCCAGACCGAATGCCGGCCCGGACATAAGGCCCGTCAGGACCATTATGGCGGTCAGTGCCTTCAAATCCCCTGCCCCGGTTTCACGTCTTTCATCTCCAGCGCCTTGGCCGGGTCGCGGTACATCTGGGCCAGCACGTCCTGGCGTTTGACATTGGTGCGGTGGCGCAGCGTCAGGACGATCGCGCCGATCATGGCGACCAGCAGGATCAGGCCCGCCAGTTGGAACAGCAGGATGTATTTATCGTAGATCAGCAGGCCCAGGGCCTCGGTATTGTGGGTTTCCGCAAGGTCGGGGGTCACGGCGGCGCGCAGGCCCATAGCCTCGTCCGAGAACGTCCAGACGCCAAGCGTCATGGCCAGTTGCATCAGGATCACCACGCCCACCAACAGCGCCAGCGGCATGTAGCGGGCCATTTCGGCCTTCAGTTCGGCGAAATCGACATCGAGCATCATGACGACGAACAGGAACAGCACCGCGACCGCGCCGACGTAGACGATCATCAGCAACATGGCGAGGAATTCAGCACCCAACAGGACGAACAGCCCGGCGGCGGAAAAGAATGCCATGATCAGGAACAGCACGGAATGGACCGGGTTGCGGGCCATGACGGTCAGAAGCCCGCCCAGCAATGCGCTGATCGCGAAGACGTAGAATGCGAAATCGGCGACGGTCATGACGACCCCCCTTTATCCTGATCGGCAAAGACGGCCTGCGCCGCCACAAGCGCCTTGGTCATCGCAGGCACGCCGCCCAGAAGCGACATCTGGCTGATCACCTCGGCGATTTCCTTTTCGCTGGCGCCTGCTTCCAGCGCGTGGCGCACGGTCAGCTTGAACACCGGTTCAGCCGGAACGCCCTGCACGGTCATGCCTGCCAGCAGGATCAGCATCCGCGTCTTGGCATCCAGCCCGCCTGCGTTGATCG
>JBNKYL010000252.1:0-17290 GCA_050300875.1 Paracoccaceae bacterium | reverse complement strand
ATCTGCCCACGATGAACCACGCAGGCCTGACCGATATCGGCAGCGCCCAAGGCGGCCAAAACGGCGCCGGCGCGGATGATTTCTTCGTCATCGTCGGGGGTCGGTTTGGCTACGGTTTCCGTACCGATGGCGGGCAACAGGCCCGGGCAAATCTCATGCGCTGCGCGCACGGCGAACCCGGCCTGTTCGAAGACCTCGATGATCGCGCGCAGCGCCCCGTCGTCTCCGTCCCTCAGCGCCTTGACGATCACGGGGACCAGCGGCTTGGTCGCCGCGTCCACGGCGTTCATGTCCACGCTTGGACGCCTGACCGCCCCTGCCAGACAAACCTCGTCCACGCCGCGCAATTTGAGCTCTGTCAGCAAACTGCCCAGAGTTTCCAGCCGAAAGGTGATATCCGGAGTCAGGTTGTCCGGCGTGAACCCTTCGAGCGACGCAACCAGCGGCGCATCATCCAGCGCCCGCACCAATGCGCCCGGCAGCCCCCCCTGCCCGGCAATCAGCGCCAGCATCAGACCGGCGTCAGGAAGGACCGGTCGGACCCTTCCCTGATGAAATCGGTGACGATGCGCACCATCTCGCTGTCGGTATCACCCGCCAGCCGTTCGGCACGTTCGGCAAAGCTGCCTTCGCCCTGCGCCAACGCCTGATAGGCCGCGCGCAAAGCGGTGATTTCGGCACGGCTTACGCCACGGCGTTTGAGGCCGACGAGGTTCAGCCCGTGCAATTCGCCACGATGCGCCTGTACCAGCCCATGCGGGATTACGTCATTGGTCACCATGGTGACCGCCCCGATGATCGCGCCCTGCCCAAGCCGCACGAATTGATGGATGCCCGATAGCCCGCCGATGATCACATCGTCGCCAACCTGGCAATGGCCTGCCAGTGCGGCCTGGTTGGCCATGATGACCCGGTCGCCGACGATGCAATCATGGGCCACATGCGTGCCTGTCATGAATAGCCCGTCATCGCCCACCTTGGTCAGCCCGCCGCCACCTGCTGTGCCGGTGTTCATCGTGGCACCTTCGCGGATGCGGCAGCGTTTGCCCACGATCAGCCGGGTTTCTTCACCGGTGAATTTCAGGTCCTGCGGAATCTCGCCGATGACCGCGAACGGGAAGATCACCGTTTCATCGCCGATCTCTGTATTGCCGGTGACGACCACATGGCTTTTCAGCCATACCCCTTCACCCAACCGCACGTGCGGCCCCACGGTGCACCACGGCCCGATGCGGCAACCCGCGCCGATAACGGCGCCCTCTTCGACGACCGCGCTCGGGTGAATATCCGCCTTTGGCGAAACTGTCATTTCTTGCCAGCCGACAGATCGAGCATCGCGGTGAACTTGGCCGATGCCGCCAATTCGCCTTCCACTTCGGCCCGACCTTCGAACTTGAAGATCTTGCCGCCGCCGCGCAGCTTGTTGACCTTCAACTCCAGCACATCGCCGGGCACGACCATGCGGCGGAACTTGGCCTCGTCGATATTCATGAAATAGATCAGGAATTCCTTGTCGGCCAGGCCCAGATGCACGCCGATCATGACCGCCGCCGTTTGCGCCATTGCCTCGATGATCGTCACACCCGGCATGATCGGCGAGCCGGGGAAATGGCCCTGGAAATGCGGTTCGTTGAAGGTGACGTTCTTGATGCCCGTGCAGCTTTCATCGCCCTTGATGTCGATCACCTTGTCGACCAGCAGGAACGGATAGCGATGCGGCAGGATACGAAGGATGAGTTCGTGGTTGGCGCTTTGCAGGCTGTCGGACATATGTCTTCCTTTGAACGTCTTGTTCTGCCCTCGTTACCAACTTGACCACCGGGCGACAAGCCGCGCTAGGGTTGACCCGAGCCCTCTTCTGCCGGCGTGTCCGTTCCGTCGCCAAGCACGGTATTGATCCGTGCAATGGCCTGATCGGTTATGTCGATCCCATCTGCTGCCAGTATGACCGTTCGGCGTTCAAGGATCACCACCGCGCCATACCGATTGCCAATCTCGGAAAGGATCGGCGCGACCTGCTTCATGAAATCCTGTTGTTCGGCTTCCTGCCGCCGCTGCAATTCGCGCTGTTTGGCGTCCTGTTGCGCACGGATTCGTTGCACCTTGGTGTCGAAGGCATCTGCCAGCGCGCGGAATGCAGCGGGTTCCATTTCCTTGCGCTTTTCGGTCAGGTCGCGTTCTTCGGCCTCCAGTTCGGCCTCGATGCTGTGGTTTTCCTGCGCCAGGGCGGCAATGGCGTTTTCGATTTCGGCCGAAACACGTTGACCGGATATCGTTTCGCTCAGCAGCCTTTCGCTATCAAGCGTCAGCACCGGGATGATCGGCGCCGAAAATTCCTGCGCCGCCAACGGGGCCGCATGGGCAGCCCAGGTGGCGAGGATCAGGTTTCGGGCCAGACCCCGCATCCGTCAGAACCGGGTCTGAATGGTCAGGTCGAAGGACTGCGCATCGTCATAGGGTTGCTTTTTCAGCACGTTCGAGAAATTGAACCGCAGCGGCCCGATCGGCGTCGTCCAGAACAGCGACAGACCGTAGGTTGCGCGCAGGTGGAAACTGTCATCGACGGCACCACCGCCTGTGTCGTCCAGCCCCCAGACCGAACCGAAATCAGCGAACACACCGCCCGAAAACCCCAGTTCTTCCGGCAGGCCCAGCGGGAAGTCGGCCTCCAGCCGCGCCACGGCAAAATAGTTGCCGCCCAACGCATCCTCATTCGGCACGGTCAGGTCGCGCGGCCCGACCCCGGCTGGCGCAAACCCGCGCATCCGCGACGTTGTCAGGAAGAACCGGTCATTCAGGCGGCTGTTCTGGCCAAAGGATTTCAGTGCTCCACCTTCCAGCGTTGCCCGCAACGTCACTTCCTCGTTCAGAATCCCCGCCTCGGCGGAAGCCAGGGCGCTGGTCTTGATCGATTTTGCCGTGCCACCCAGCCCACGGAAATCCTGCGCGAAACGCAACAAGACACCGGCGTTGGGGTTCACGCCCGCGTCGCGCGTGTCGTAGACCCAGGTATATCCCAACCCGGACGACGTCTGCCGCCCGGCGGACTCTTCGTTTTGCAGTATCGAGGAAGAATTGGCAGACACGTTGAAGATGCGATCGCCCGCATAAGTGTAGCGCAGCGCCAGTCGCGATCGATCGTTCAACGGGAAATCGAAGGCCGGGCGAACAAGCCAGGTCTGCGTGTCGTAATCGGTGTAGTCGTATTCCGTCTGCCGGTATTCGGCGTCAAAACTGAATTGTAGATCACGGCCCAGGAAAGCCGGTTCGACGAAGGTGAAGCCGCCCTCGGCATTATCCAGCCCCAGGTTGAAATCGAAATTCAGCGTCTGGCCACGGCCCAGAAAGTTGCGTTCACGGAAATTGGCGGTAACGCCAAAACCGCTGGACAGCGAAAAGGCCGCGCCGAAGTTGAAGGACCCGGTCAGGGCCTCCTGCACTTCGACATCGACGAAGACGCGGTCATCGGCCGTGCCGGGGCGAGTGGAAATGTCGGAAGTTTCAAACAGCCCAAGCGCCCGGATCCGCGCCGCCGCTTCGCGAATTTCACGCGGGTTGAACACGTCGCCTTCGGCGATGCGGAACTGGCGACGAATGACCCGGTCGAGCGTGGTGGCGTTGCCTTCGATCTCGATCCGTTCAACGAAGATACGCGGGCCTTCGACCAGCGCGAATTCGATGTCCAGCGAAAGGTCACGTTCATTGCGGGTCACGCGCGGATCGACACGCAGCAGGTTCAGGCCCTTTTTCAGCGCCTCATCTTCCATCCGCGAAATGACGTTGTCGATCAGAACCGGGTTATAGGCGCGACCAGTGCGAATACGGGCCAACCGTTCGAAATCAGCCGCCTCAACGCCCGGAATTTCGCTGACGACGGTGATATTGCCGAATGTGAACTTCTGCCCTTCCAGCAGGTTCACCGTTATGAAGAACGCGTTGCGTTCGCGTGAAAACTCGGTGGTGACGGACTGGACTTCGATATCCGGATAGCCGCGCGACAGGTAGAAATCGCGCAGCAGCGCCTTGTCGAGTTCGATCTGGTCTTCAATCAGCGTGTCACGGCGGATCAGGGCGCGCAGCGGTCCGGCCTGCTTGCTTTCCAGAACGCGGCGCAAGCGGCGGTCCGAATAGGCACGGTTGCCGACGAATGACACGCGCTCGATCTCGACCACGCGGCTTTCCGTCACTTCGAAAACGACATCGACACGGTTGAAATCGCGTCGGATGATGCGCGGCGTCACTGTCGTGTCATAGCGGCCCAGATCGCGATAGGCGCCAATCAGCGCCTCGACATCGGTTTCGACTTGTGCGGGGTTGAATACCCGTCGTGGCGCCGTGCCGATCAGTTCCAGCGCGTCCTTGTCCTGCAGCACCCTGTTGCCTTCAACGGAAATGCGATTGACCAGCGGGTATTCGGTGACCCGGATAACCAGTCGGTTGCCGGAAGGGATCAATTCCAGCGTTTCGAAAAGACCGGTATCCTGCAACCGTTGGTAGGCCGCCTCAACATCGGATGCGCTGTATCCGGTGCCTGTTGTCAGGCCGGAAAATCCGATCACGGCGGCATCGTCCAGCCCGACATTGCCCTGCACATCAAAAGAAGTGAACACGTAGCTTTGCGCATGTGCCGGTGCAGCCAAGGTCAGGGCCAGAATGATCACGCTCAACAGCCCGGCCAACCGGGTCGAAAACTGGCGCATAAATTGGAAACTTGGCATGGCCCCCCCGGGTCGAATAGCTCGCTGCGGTCTGCGGCTTCACTATCCCGAAGTTTCGCCCAATGTCAAAACGACAAACGCGCCGACGATTGCGGCGCGTTGCGTCATGCGATTTTCGGCTGATCGGGGATCAGAGCGACCCGACCCACGCCCCCAGAAGAAGCGCACCGCCAATGGTGCCAACATACAAGATCCGGTCCCAGTTCAACGAAACCAGAAGCGAAAAGCCGCGATATCCTGCTGTGATCGTCTGCATGTTAGTCACCGTGAAATGTCACCCTTCCGTGATCGTAGGAATCCAATATGGCAGCATCATGGCAAACGATGGGCAAGGAATTGACGACGACTACGGGCAAAGGACGTCATTGCTGAGAGCGAAGATCATGAGCGTTACGATCAGGGCCAGGCCCACCGTCATCAGAATGCGCATGGCCGTGTCGCCCGGCGGCTTTCCGGTGATGGCTTCCCACACGTGAAACACCAGATGCCCCCCGTCCAGAACCGGGATGGGAAACAGGTTCATCAGCCCCACGGCGGTGGACAGAAGTGCGATAAATCCGATGAAGGCCACCAGGCCCTGGGCCGCAACTGTGGACGAAGTTTGCGCAATGCCAATGGGCCCACGGATGTTGCAGGTCGAGATTTGCCCAGTCGCCATGTGATATAGGCCGGACAAGGAATATTTGACGATATACCAGGTCTGGTTCACGCCGTATTCGATCGCCTCGCCAATGCCGGGGGTCGCGGTCGCGGGTTCGAACCACAACCCGCCATTGATCCCGATTAGCCAACGCGTTTCAAACCCGCCCCCGGCTTGCGGCAGGTCCGTGCGGCGCGGGGTCAGGTCCTGCGTGAACACCTGCCCGTCGCGCCAGATTTCCAGTTGCAGGGTTGCGCCCTCGCCTTCGGCGACGACGGCCTGCAAATCGCTGAACGCCGACAGTTCGCGCCCGTCCACAGCAAGGATGGCATCGTTGATCTTCAGCCCGGCATCGGCGGATGCGCTTTCCGGCGTCACCCCGGATACTATGGCCGGATAGGGGTTTGGCCCCTGCACCACCAATACCTGATCGCCGCGCTGGACCTCGTAATCCAGCAGCGGCTGCACCGGCAATTGGTTGGCAAATTCGGAAAACTCGGTCAGCTCCGGCGTCGGCATGCCATCAATGGCAAGGATCTCGTCGCCCACCTGAAGCCCGTGTTCATAGGGCACATCAGGCAGATCGGCGATGGTCAGCGGGTCGGTCGCCACGCCGCGCACCATCAGAAGGCCGACGAAGACAATGATCGACAGCGCGAAATTGAAAAGCGGTCCGGCAGATACCGTTGCTGCACGCGCCCACAGCGGGGCGCCATGCATGGACCTGCGGCGTTCGGCTTCGTCCATGCCTTCCAGATCGGCCATGGCGCTGGCCGCATCGCTGTCGCCGCGGAATTTCACGTAGCCGCCCAAGGGGATGGCGGCGATCTGCCAGCGCGTGCCGCGTTTGTCGACGCGCGAGGCCAAGACCGGCCCGAAACCCAGCGAAAACACATCCGCGTCTATGCCTGACCAGCGCCCCACGATGTAATGGCCATATTCATGGACGGCCACGATGACCAAAAGCGCCACGATGAAGGTGAACAAAGTGAAAGCCAGGTTCCCGAAACTCGGGATATACTGCAAAAGCTCCAAGACCTCAGGCCCCTTGTTTTATTTTTTCGACCGCCTCGCGCGCCCTCTTGCGTGCCAGATGGTCCATTGCGGTCACGCTATCAAGGGTGATCGCGGCGGTTTTATGACTGCCTTCGCGTGAAATGCCGTCCAGTACCTCTTCGACGATCTCGCCCATGTGCAGAAAACCGATCTGCTTGGCGATGAAGGCATCAAGAGCCGCTTCCTTGGCCGCGTTTAAGGCCGCGCCCGCCAATCCCCCCATGGCCATGGTTTCACGTGCCAGCCGCAGCGCCGGAAACCGCGCCTCGTCCGGCGGTTCGAAACGAAGCCGCCCGATCTGGGCCAGATCCAGCCTTGCCACCGGCAGGTGCGCCCGGTCCGGGTAATTCAGCGCAAAGCCAATGGCATGGCGCATGTCCGGCGCACCCAGATGCGCCATCAGCGCCCCGTCGCGGAACCCCACCAGCGCGTGGATCAGGCTTTCGGGATGCACCAGCACCTCCAGCTGATCGGGCGTCACGCCGAAAAACTCGCGCGCTTCGATCAGTTCCAGCGCCTTATTGAACATCGACGCGCTGTCGATGGTGATGCGCTGGCCCATCGCCCAGTTGGGATGGTTCAGTGCCTGTTCCAGCGTCGCGCGCGCCAGCTTGCCCACGGGCCAATCCCGGAAAGGCCCGCCAGATGCGGTAATGATGATGCGTTCGACCGTGGCGATATCTTCGCCGATCAACCCCTGAAAAACGCCGGAATGTTCGCTGTCGACGGGCAGCAATGTGGTGCCCGCCCGACGCGCCGTCGACATCAGCAGCGGGCCAGCAGCGACCAGTGTTTCCTTGTTGGCCAGTGCCAGCGTTGAACCTTGAGACGCCGCAGCGATGCTGGGGGCGACGCCTGCCGCCCCGACAATGGCAGACATGATCCAGTCGGCGGGGCGGGTTGCCGCCTCGGCGATTGCCGCCGGGCCGGCCGCCACATCCACGGCACTGTCCGCCAGGGCATCGCGCAATTCGTTTAGGCGGTCGGGGTCAGCGGTCACGGCCAGCTTGGCCCCGAACTCACGCGCATCGGCGGCCAGTTGAATGATATTGGCACCCCCGGTCAGCACGTCGACCGCGTAGGCGTGCCGGTCATGTCGGATCAGGTCCAGAGTGTTCTGACCGATCGAGCCCGTTGCTCCGAATATGGAAACCCTGCGCGTCATGTCAGCTGCCAAGAACCCTCGGCGCATATTGCAGCACCAGCGCCAATGCGAACACCGCGACCATCCCGTCGAAACGGTCCATTACCCCGCCATGGCCCGGCAGGAAGTTTGACGCATCCTTTGCGCCCACTCGGCGCTTGATTGCACTTTCGGCGATGTCACCCATTTGCGCGATGAAGGCAACGAAGGCGGAAAGGACTGCAAGGGCCAAGGCGTTCATTTCGCTGGGACCGATGATCATAGCGACCAGCGCGGCCAGCAACCAACCGGTTACGGTGCCCGACCAGGTTTTTTTCGGGCTGACGCGCGGCCAGAATTTCGGCCCACCGAATAGACGCCCGCCTGCGTATCCGCCAACATCCGACGCGATCACCACCCCGATCAGCCAGAAGACAGCGGCGAGCCCGGCATCGGTGCGCACCGAAATCAATCCAAGCCCGCCCGCCAGGATCAGGGCGCTATAAGCGGCGTAGATCAGGCCCGACGGCTTTTCGGCCCGTGCCATTCCATAAAACGGGACGCAGGCGCATAGGCCCAATGCCATGAAGCCGGGCGCATAGGCGAAACTGAGCACGCCCAATGCGGCAAGGCCGGACACGATGGTGTTGAACCGACGCTCGTTCGTCACCAGCAAATTCGACAATTCCCAGATCATCGCGGCGGCGGCTGCCATGCAAAGCAATACCATGACAATGCCGCCCAGCCAGATTGCCGTCAGAAAGATGGCTGCCAGCGCAATCCCGGTCAGGACGCGGGTTTTGAGGTCATCCCATCTGCCGCCGCTCATGTCACCTTGCCCGACCCTTTTTCACGGATCAGAACAGGCCCATCAGACCGCCGATCCCCGCCAGGACATAGGTGAAGATCATCCCGCGGAACATATCCAGAAATCCGCCGAAACCCGGCAGGATGTCTGACGCCCATTGAACCTGCGCGCGTGCCTTGACCGCGCGTTCAACCGCGATCCCGGCCAAGGCCCCGAGTGCGAGGATCACGGACACGATGACCCAGAAAACCACGGAATGCTCAGGCTCCATCAGCGGCGAGGCAACGATGCCGACGGCCACCGCGGCAACAACGCCGCCGGCCACAGATCCGGGTGCAGTTCGACCGCCGAAATGCGCGCCGACACTGGCCGCCACAGCCGAAAAGGCCGGCAACAACGAAAAGCCGATGCCAATGTCGCGCAACGAAAACACCGACACGGCGGCGATGGTCAGCACGACGACGTAGACCGGGAAGACGATACGCCAGCTTGGCGGCGCGACAATCCAGCCCAGGATGAAAATGATCGGCAACAGGATGATCGGAACCTCAAGCACCGCTCGCCCACTGAACCAGATCGCAACCGCCGAAAGAAAAGCGATGCCCACGGCATAGACGTAGCGCCCCGGGGCGAACATCAGGAACAGTTCCGTCACCATGATCGCACCCAAAAAGGCAGCAACGCCCAACGCCCACGGGCCCCGCACCACGTACATCCAACTGCCAAGCGCAACCAGCGTGATCGCGCCCACGATGAATTTCTGGCGAATGATATCAGGGGTGTCAGACTGCATCGGTTCTATTTCCGTGCTCATGTGTTCAAGGCTCCAAACCGGCGATCACGCTTGGCGTAATTTTCGATACATTTCGCGAAATGTGCGGCCGTGAAGTCGGGCCAGAGCGTATCGACGAATTCGTATTCTGCATAGGCCGACTGCCACAGAAGGAAGTTCGAAATGCGTGCCTCGCCCGAGGTGCGGATCACCAGGTCCGGGTCAGGCAACACATAGGTGTCGAGGTATTTCGCCAGTGTTTCAGCGTCGACGTCCTCGGCATCCAGGCGTCCGGCAGCGACTTCGCGCGCCATGCGCTTGGTCGCGCGCGCCACCTCGTCCCGGCCGCCATAGTTCAAGGCGACGGTCATGTGCAGCCCGTCATTTTCGGACGTCATCAGTTCCAGTTCATCCATCATCTGGACAAGGCTGGGTTCCAGCTTGATGCGATCTCCGATGAAACGGACGCGCACGCCACGTTCGTGCATCTCACGCGCTTCGGACCGGATGTAGCGCTTGAACAGCTTCATCAACCCGGCGACTTCGGATTGCGTGCGCTTCCAGTTTTCCGTCGAGAAAGCGAACACCGTCAGGTATTTCACGCCCAGCCCCGGGCAGGCTTCCATCACTTCGCGCACACGATGCGCGCCGGCCTGATGGCCAAACAGCCGCGGCTTGCCGCGCTGGACCGCCCAGCGTCCGTTGCCGTCCATGATAATCGCGACATGGCGCGGCCCTTTATGAATCACATCTTTCAAACACTCGACCTTTCCCAAACGGTTCGCGCCTCTGGGGAACTCAGACCTGCATAATTTCTTCTTGTTTGTGCCCCAGCGCCTCGTCGACGCGCTTGATCATCGCGTCGGTCAATTCCTGCACTTCGTCATGCCACAGCTTTTCTTCGTCTTCCGACATGCCCGCTGCCTTGGCCTTCTTGATCTGGTCCATACCGTCACGGCGGACGTTGCGGATCGCCACGCGCGCATGTTCGGCATATTGCGCCGCGACTTTGGTCAATTCACGCCGGCGTTCTTCGTTCAGTTCCGGGATCGGCAACATGATGATCGTGCCATTGAGTTGAGGATTGATGCCCAACCCGCTTTCACGAATGGCTTTTTCGGCTTTGCCGACCAGCTGTTTATCCCAAATGTTGATCGTAACCATGCGTGGTTCCGGCACGTTCACAGTTCCCACCTGGTTGATCGGCGTCAGCGCACCATAGGCATCGACCATGATCGGTTCGACCATGGATGCCGAAGCACGGCCGGTGCGAAGAGACGCGAATTCCTGCTTGAGCGCCCCCATAGCGCCTTCCATGCGGCGCTTAAGATCGTCGAGATCAATTTCGATGTCTTCGGACATACGACTAACCTGTATTCTTTATTGCTCTTTGAGCGCGCTTATAACTGCTTCGCAACTGGATTGTATAGTCGGGACAAAGTCTAGCCAGCAATTGCGCCCAAAACGTGCCCGGTTGGCGGCAGTTTGTGCACGAAACCGCGGCCAAGACCCGGAAAACGGCAAGGGAAACAAAACGATGGCTAACCGCCCACAGTCGTGAACGTGCCCTTTCCTGACAGGATGCCGCGAAACCCGCCCGGTTCATCCAGCGAGAACACGATGATCGGCAGGCTGTTGTCGCGGGCGAGCGCGATGGCCGAGGCATCCATAACCTTCAGGTTCTTTTGCAGGACCTCGTCATAGCTGACCTTGTCGAACCGCTTGGCATCCGCGTGTTTCACCGGGTCCTTGTCATAGACACCATCCACCTTCGTGCCCTTGAAGATCGCCTCGCAAGCCATTTCACTGGCCCGCAAAGTCGCCGCCGTGTCGGTGGTGAAATAGGGGTTGCCGGTGCCGGCGGCAAAGATGCAGACCCGGCCCTTTTCCAGGTGGCGCACCGCACGGCGGCGGATATAGGGTTCGCAGACCTGATCCATCGGGATTGCGGAAATCACACGGGTGTAAACCCCTTTGCCTTCCAGTGCCGACTGCATGGCCAGCGCGTTCATCACGGTCGCCAGCATTCCCATGTAGTCGGCCGTCGTGCGTTCCATCCCCTGCGCAGACCCTTGCAGCCCGCGAAAGATGTTGCCGCCACCGATGACCATGCAGATTTCGACCCCAAGGTCGCGTACCGATTTCACCTCGTCCGCGATACGGTCCACGGTGGGCGGATGCAGGCCATATCCCTGGTCGCCCATCAGCGCCTCGCCCGAGATTTTCAGCAATACGCGCTTGTAGCGCAGCCCGTCTTTGCCTGCAGTTTCATCTTGCATGCTGTCATTCCGCCCGGTGTTGTTTTGGTATCTGGCGCAAAATGTCCGAAATCGCGCCCTTGTTCAATGCGCCAATTGGGTGCATCTGCGACAAATGTCTCGGTCTGGCCTTGATACCATCATTGAAGCGCTGGACGCCGAAGGGCCCGTGCTGATCGCCGGCCCGACGGCGTCTGGCAAATCGGCGCTGGCACTGGACATTGCCGATCACGCGGGCGGGATGATTGTCAACGCCGATGCCCTGCAGGTGTTTTCCAATTGGCGTATCCTGACGGCCCGGCCGGACGCCGCTGACGAGGCCGCACATCCCCACGCGCTCTATGGCCATGTGCCAGGTGACCATGCCTATTCCGTCGGGGAGTGGCTGCGCGACCTCGCGCCCTATCTTTCCGGATCGGTGCGCCCGATCATCGTTGGCGGCACGGGGCTCTATTTCACCGCGCTCACCGAAGGCCTGGCGGACATACCCGCCACACCGGATGCCATTCGTACCCGTGCCATGGCGCGGCTTGATGCCGGGGAACTGGCCGACATGATTGCCGAACTGGATGAGCCGACCCGCCACCGCATTGACCTGGCCAACCCGATGCGCGTGCAACGCGCATGGGAAGTGCTGCAGGCCACCGGGCGCGGTCTGGCCGATTGGCAGGCCGAAACAGGTGAGCCCTTGCTGCCACTGGACCGGGTTCAGCCCATCGTGCTGAACGCCGATCGGGAATGGACAAATGACCGCATCGCCCGACGGTTTACGCAGATGATCGACATCGGTGCCCTGGATGAAGCCCACGCAAACCTTCCCGGCTGGGATCCCGCCGCGCCATCGTCCAAGGCCATCGGCGCGGCCGAACTGATCGCCCATCTGCAAGGCGAACTGACGCTGGACGACGCCATTGAACGCGCCGTCATTGCTACCCGCCAGTATGCCAAGCGGCAACGCAGCTGGTTCCGCGCTCGGATGCGCAACTGGCGACAGGTCACCTTGCCCGCCGATGCTGGGTGATTCTCCGGTCGATTTGCGCCGGCAGCCACGATATAGACAGACGCCGAAGCCGAGCGCCAATATCTGGGGCAGATGGCACCCAAATAAGCCTTTGAAACGGTTCTGCAAACTGAATACTCTCTCGGAAGGGCTGAAATGACTGGGGGCTGCGCTGTTGGATAATCCGCAGGGCATTGATCAATTCGACGTCGTTCCATTGGCGCAAATGGCGCGCGGCGGGCGCTGGCGCACCGAAGCGATGCGCAGCTATTCGCGCCCCGTTCTGATCTGGTTCACCAAGGGACAGGGCCGCGTCACCATAAATGGGCTGCGCCGCGGCTATGGCCCCCACAACGCCATCTTTCTGCCTGCCGGCACGATGCACGGCTTTGACATGTTGGGCCAGGTCTTTGGCCACATCGTGTTCTTCTCGCGCGATCCTGGTCTTCATCTGCCTGAAGCTCCGGCGCATATACGTATCCGGGACGGACGCAAACAGGCGGAACTGACAGGGTTGATCGACCAGATCGCCAACGAAACCAAATACCCACCTGCCGAACGGTCCCGTGCCCTGCCGCTCTTGGCCGGGCTTCTGGGTGTGTGGCTGCAACGCAACCTTGACGAAAGCGACGCCGACGGCACCGATGCGTCGGCTTCCACGCGCCTGTCCGCCGCATATGCCGCGTTGGTCGAAAGGCATTACCGCAGCCCAAGAGGCGTGTCAGACTATGCGGCCGAACTGGGCGTAACGCCCACGCACCTGTCGCGCGTGTGCAATCAACTTCTGGGCCGCCCGGCATCCGACATCCTGGCCGACCGCCGCGAATACGAAGCCCGCAAGTTGCTGCGTGATACCAATATACCGGTGAAAACTGTCGCCAAGGAACTCGGCTACGGCAGCCCGGCCTATTTCACGCGCGTCTTCCTTAAACGCGCTGGCATGACCCCGACAGCGTTCCGCAAGGACAAATCTGCGGCCACGCGCTGAGACTGCCCAAAAACGACATTCGAGTGTCGCAAACGATCACACCGCCCGCGCGAATTCAAACTGTATTGGACGGACAATGCGCGCCGTTTCTTTGACAAACGCGCCATCATCAAGGATGCTTTCGATCAAAGCTGGCAACAGACCGGCGAGAAAGCAAACCGACAGGGGGTTTGAATGGGAGCGTTCATACTGCGCCGACTTGGCGTCATGTTGCTGACCGCACTGTGCCTGACGTTCATCGTCTTTTTCCTGACCAATCTTTATCCAAACCTGGAAAAGCTGGCGAAATCCGAAGGCAACATGCGGATGACCGACGAACAGGTCGAAAGCTGGCTGGGCAATCACGGCCATCTCGATCCTCTTTTCATCAAGTACGGGCGCTGGCTGGGGATCGCACCGGGCTGGGTCCACGAAGATGAAAGCGGCACCATCACCGGACGCTGTATCGGGCCTGGCACGGACCCGGACACGGCGCCGCGGTTCTGTGGCATCCTGCAGGGCGACTGGGGCTGGTCCACCGTATCGAAAGAGGACGTGTCCGGCGTCGTGTTCCGCAGGTTGGCGCTGACAGGCAAGCTGATGCTCTGGGTGATGATCCTGATGGTGCCATCGGCGCTGTTGGTGGGCGTTCTTGCAGGGATGCGCGAAGGCTCACGCATGGACAGGACGCTTTCGACCTTTTCCATCGCCTCAACCGCCACGCCGGAATACGTGTCGGGCGTCATTTTTATCGCTGTCTTCGCCTCGTCGGCTTTCGGGCTGAAATGGTTCAAGGGCACGGCGACCAGCGCCATGGAAAATGCTACCTTCGACAACTTCTTCCTGCCGGTGCTGACCATCGCGCTTTATGGCATGGGATACATCGCGCGTATGACCCGGGCCTCGATGACCGAAGTGATGACCGCGCAATATATCCGTACGGCCCGGCTCAAGGGCGTCAGCTTTTCCAACATCGTGATGAAGCACGCGCTGAGAAACGCGCTGATCGCCCCGTTCACGGTGATCATGCTACAATTTCCCTGGCTCCTGAACGGCGTCGTGATCGTCGAAAGCCTGTTCAACTACAAAGGTTTCGGCTGGACGCTGGTGCAGGCGGCCGGGAATAATGACATTGAACTGCTGCTGGCCTGTTCGGTCGTGGCGGTCTTCGTGGTGCTGGTCACGCAGCTGATTTCAGATATCGGCTACGTGTTCCTGAATCCGCGCATCCGGATATCATAGGGGGAACGGGACCATGGAACCATTGACCTGGACCGGAAGCGCCGGCGCCATCCTGAACCCGCTATTCATCCTGGCAAGCGCCGTGCTGATCGTGGCGGTTGTCGCACAAATCGTGTTGTCCTTCGTTCCTGGCGCTGTGCAGCGATCTGGCAATTTGACCATGACCGCGGCGCGCGGCCCCGGCGATTGGGCTGCCATCATATCCAGATGGGCGCTGTCGGGCTTCGTGGGTGTCATTCTTTTGTACATCATCGTCGGCATCGTGATGCCGTCGGTTGAAGCCAAGGGCATCATCGGCGCGATTGCTACGCAATTCCTGCCGGTCTGGATCGCGCTGGTCGCAACATTTGCACTTTCAGTCACCTTCAAGCGTAAGCTGGGCCTTTACGGCAAATTGTTTGACAGCACCGTTGGCATGATCGGCTTCGGCATCGTGATGTTCTGGGTCTTCACCGGCATTTTCGCGGGCTTCAACCTGATCGCCACGCATGACCCGCTGACGGCCGTATCCGGCATGAAAAACAAATTGCCTGGCACGCCGTTGAACGGCGCCGAGGAAGGCGATTTCCTGTACTACCTGCTTGGCGGCGACAACCTGGCCCGCGACGTATTCAGCCGCGTCGTCACCGGGGCCACGCGCGTCCTGATGATCGCCCCACTGGCCACGGTCTTCGCCTTCATGGTCGGCGTCACGCTGGGCCTTCCGGCGGGATATTTCTCGGGCAAGTTCGACACGATCCTCAGCTTCGCCGCCAACCTGGTGCTGGCCTTCCCGGTCATCCTGCTTTTCTACCTGCTGGTGATGCCCGAGATCGTCCTAACCGGCGTGCCGTCCTTCATGGCCGCCGTCCTGTTCGTCTTCCCGATCATCTTCTTCTCGGTGCTGTTCAATTCGCGCTACCACACGGACCGCGCCAAACAACTGGCCTATGTCGGGGCCACCATCGTGATCGGCGTTTTCCTCTATCTTTGCACGATCTCGACCCCCGGCACGATTTTTGACTTCATGCCACGATCCATCGACATCGTGCCCATGGGGCCGAACCTGCTGGTGGTCTTCGTGTCCGTGGTTTTCGTCAATTCTCCGACAGTTTTTCGTATCGTGCGCGGCCTGGCGCTGGACATTCGCGCCCGCGACTACGTGGCCGCAGCCCAAACCCGGGGCGAAAGCGCGTGGTACGTTATGCTGTGGGAAATCCTGCCCAACGTGCGTGGGCCGTTGATCGTCGATTTCTGCCTGCGCATCGGCTACACCACGATCCTGCTGGGAACGCTGGGCTTTTTCGGCCTGGGCGTCAGCCCTGAAAGCCCGGACTGGGGATCGACCATCAACGAGGGCCGCAAGCTGTTGTCGGTCTACCCCCACCCGGCCCTGCCCCCCGCACTGGCCCTGATGAGCCTCGTGCTTGGCCTCAACCTGCTGGCCGACGGGCTGCGCGAAGAATCGCTTCGCGATTAAGGAGAACGCCATGACCAAATGGGACTATGACGGCCCGATCCTGGAGATCGAGAAACTGTCGATCAGCTTCTTCACCCGCCTGCGTGAAATACCGGCGGTGATGGATTTTTCCTGCGTCGTCCAGCCAGGCGAAGCGATGGGCCTTGTCGGCGAAAGCGGTTGCGGCAAATCCACGGTAGCCTTGGGCGTCATGCAGGACCTTGGTGTCAACGGCCGCATCGTCGGGGGTTCAATCAAGTTCAAGGGCCGCGACCTGAACGACATGAGCGACGAAGAATTGCGCGGTATTCGAGGGTCCGAGATCGCGATGATCTACCAGGAACCCATGGCCTCCTTGAACCCGGCAATGAAGATCGGCCGCCAGTTGATGGAAGTGCCGATGATCCACGAAGGGATATCGGCCGAGGATGCAAGAAAGCGCGCGCTGGAGGTCGTTACGGATGTGAAGCTCCCCGACCCTGCCCGTATTCTCGACAGCTATCCCCACCAGCTGTCCGGCGGCCAGCAGCAGCGCATCGTCATCGCAATGGCGCTGATGTCCAAACCGTCACTTCTGATCCTGGATGAACCCACCACTGCATTGGATGTGACGGTCGAGGCGGCCGTTGTCGAACTGGTCAAGGATCTGGGCAAGAAATACGGCACCTCGATGCTGTTCATCAGCCACAACCTTGGGCTGGTTCTGGAAACCTGTGACCGGATTTGCGTGATGTATTCGGGCGAAGCGGTCGAAACCGGGTCCATCAAGGATGTCTTCGACGAGATGCGTCACCCCTATACGCAGGCGCTGTTTCGCTCGATACCACTGCCGGGTGCGGACAAGAATGCCAGACCGCTCAAGGCCATCCCCGGCAATTTTCCCTTGCCGCATGAGCGTCCGCCGGGCTGCAATTTCGGCCCGCGTTGCGATTATTTCGAAGCGGGTCGCTGCGACGCCGCCGAAATTCGCATGGCCGCGATCCCCGGCAATGACCGCCACACCAGCCGCTGCCTGAAATTCACGGAAATCGACTGGGATGCCCCGCTGGTTGCCAGCCAGACCAATGTAAAGTCCGAACCCGGTCGGGTCGTCCTGAAAATGGAAAACCTCAAGAAATACTATGAGGTCGCCGCGAATGCGCTGTTTGGCGGCGGCAACAAGAAAGTGGTGAAAGCCAACGAAACCCTGTCATTCGAGGCCCGCGAAAGCGAAACGCTGGCCATCGTGGGCGAAAGCGGCTGCGGCAAATCCACCTTTGCCAAGGTGC
>JBNKYL010000251.1:0-5732 GCA_050300875.1 Paracoccaceae bacterium | reverse complement strand
GGGGGTAGCCCCCGCGACCGGTTGGGGTTTGCGCCCTGCCTTCTGACAAATCGAAAGGAATGAACATGGGACATGCGCCTGTGAACGGGAAAGTATTGCCTGCCTTCTTCATCGCGGCGGCCATCGTACCGGTGGGGTTTGGGGTCTACCGGGTGAGCGAGCTATTGTGGCACCACGACTTTGCCCTGCGCTTCGTTGCGGATCAGGTGGATCGCCTGCCGCTGCTGCTGCATGTCGTGGGAAGCTTGGGCTTTCTGCTGCTGGCGATGCTGCAAATCCTGCCGGGGTTTCGCCACCGCCACTCGCGCTGGCACCGCAAGGCTGGTCGCTGGGCCGGGCCGTTGGGGATCATCGGGGGGCTGTCGGGCGTCTGGATGACGCTGGCGCATCCCGACATCGGCGGACCCTTGTTGTATTGGGGGCGGATCCTGTCTGGTACGACATGGAGCCTGTTCATCCTGTTGGGCCTGCTGGCCGTCCGGCGCCGCGATTTCAAGGCGCATGGGCGCTGGATGATCCGCGCCTTTGCGCTGGTCCTGCCCGCGGGCACGCTGGCCTATATCTTGATGCCGATCGTGCTGATCTGGGGCGAAGAGAACACCGCGTTTCTGGCCGAAGTCGTTCAGGTCGCAGCCTGGGCCGCGCATCTGGCGGTCGCCGAATGGCTGATCCGCCGCCGGATGTCCCCCATTGCCAGAAGTACAATCGCAACCGTATGAGGACTGTCATGACCACCCAATCCATCAAATATCCCGCCGCGCGGTTCTGGAACCGGATTTCGCAGAAATACGCCGCGCAAAAGGTCAGTGACCCGGACGCCTATCAACGCAAACTGGACACGACCGCGGAATACATGACGCCAGAGATGTCGGTGCTGGAATTCGGCTGCGGCACCGGCACCACCGCGCTGATCCATGCGCCCCGGGTCGCGCGGATCGACGCGATCGACTTTTCACCGGCGATGATCGACATCGCGCGCGGTAAGGCCGAGGGTGTGAGTAACGTGTTCTTTGAAACCTCGACGCTGGATGACTGGCCGGTGCCGGAACCGCGATATGACATGGTCATGGGGCATTCGATCCTGCACCTGGTCCCCGATTTGGAAGCGACATTGTCGCGCGTGCATGCGATGTTGAAGCCGGGTGGGATTTTCGTGTCATCGACGGTATGTGTGCGTGAAATGGGGCGCATCTGGCCCGTTCTGTTGCCCATTGGCGGCAAATTGGGCGTGATCCCGCGTGTGACCTGCCTTGCCATCGCGGACCTGCGCCAAAAACTTGCAGGAGCCGGGTTCGAAGAGATCGAATTCTGGCAGCCGTCCGAAAAAGGCACGGCCTTCATCATCGCGCGGGCGGTCTGACCGCCTGCGCTATCGTCGCCTAGACCCAGGTGTGGAAAGACCGGTTGCCCATCATCGGGCCATGAGTAAGCCCATGATGCGGCGCGTAGATTTCCTTGATCCGTGCGACTGCCGTTTCGGCTGACAGCTCTTCGCTATCGCCGGTGCGGCGGTTGGTCAGTTCGACCACGCCTTTGTCCAGCCCGCGCGGGCCGACGGTGATGCGCCACGGCAGGCCGATCAGGTCCATCGTGGCGAATTTGGCCCCTGCCCGTTCTTCGCGGTCGTCATAAAGCGTTTCCAGCCCTGCGGCCGTCAGTGCCTTTTCCAGCCCTTCGCAGGCCGCGTCGCAGGCCGCATCACCCTGGCGCAGATTGACGATGCCTGCATGGAAGGGCGTCACCCCTTCGGGCCAGATGATGCCCTTGTCGTCATGGCTCGCCTCGATGATCGCACCGACCAGCCGCGACACGCCGATCCCGTGCGAGCCCATGTGGACCGGAACTTGCTTGCCATCAGGCCCCTGCACCGTGGCACCCATCGGTTCGGAATATTTGGTGCCGAAATAGAAGATCTGCCCAACCTCAATCCCGCGCGCTGTGCGGCGGCGGTCTTCTGGGATTGCGTTGAACAGCGCTTCGTCATGGGTTTCATCGGTGCGGGCATAGCGCGAGGTGAATTCTTCCAGCACGGCCTGACATTGTTCGACCGAGTCATAGTCGATCTCGCGGTCGCCGAATTTCAGGTCGGTGATCTGGCTGTCGTAGAAGACCTCCGATTCGCCAGTATCGGCCAGCACCAGGAATTCATGGGTGTCGTCGCCGCCAATGGGGCCGCTGTCGGCGCGCATCGGGATGGCTTGCAGCCCCATGCGTTCATAGGTGCGCAGGTAGCTGACGAGGTGGCGATTGTAGGCGTGCAGTGCAGCCTCTTTCGTCAGGTCGAAATTGTAGCCGTCCTTCATGTAGAATTCGCGCCCGCGCATAACGCCGAAACGCGGGCGGATTTCATCGCGGAATTTCCACTGGATCTGATACATGGTCAGCGGCAAGTCCTTGTAGCTGCTGACATGGGTGCGGAAGATGTCAGTGATCAGCTCTTCGGCGGTGGGGGTGAACAGCATATCGCGGTCGTGGCGGTCGGTGATCCGCAGCATTTCCGCACCGTAAGCATCGTAGCGCCCGCTTTCGCGCCACAGATCGGCCGACTGGATGGTGGGCATCAGCATGGCCATATGGCCCGCGCGCGCCTGCTCTTCATGCACGATCTGTTCGATCCGTTTCAGCACCTTGAACCCCAGTGGCAACCAGGAATAGATGCCGGCGCTGGCCTGTTTGATCATGCCGGCGCGCAGCATGTAGCGGTGCGAAACGATCTGCGCTTCGGCAGGTGTTTCCTTCAGAACCGGCAGGAAATAGCGGGACAGGCGCATGTGGAGTTCTCCAGGCAGAAAGCCCGGCTTTCCTAGCGGCCCGGCACGGGAACGGCAAGCGGTCACAGGTGGGCGCGTTAGCCCTGCGGGACGCCACCGGTCAGAAGTTCTTCGACGAAGAGCGCTGCGAACTGGGCGCGGCCCGAAACCCCGGCCTTGGCGTAGATGCTCGAAAGTTGGGCCCTGACAGTTCCGGCCGCTGCCGAACGGGAATTGGCGATCTCGGCGGTGTCCAGGCCTTTCAGTGCCAGAAGCGCGACCTCGGCCTCGCTCGCGGTCAGCCGCCATTCTGCGAAGCGGTCTTCGATGACCTTACCCAGCGCGCCTGAGGCGACGGACAAGGCCCGTTCCTTGCCCAACATCTGCCTTTCCATCCGTATGATTTCGCGCAGGCCGAAAACCGCGCCCAGGACGAGGCCAACCGAAAAAAACGACTCGATAATCGTGTGCGCGTCAATCGCGGTCCCTGTCAGGTCATTCAGGGCGTCTGAAAGGAAGAACGGTGCCGCAGCGGCCTGGATCAGCGAAAAGACAACGAGGGCGGCCTGACGCCGCCGTCGTTCTTGTTCAGGGTCGGGCGCGGTCATCGCGTCACGCGCCGGATCATCGCCACCACAAGATTGCGGCGTGTCAGGCGGCTTTCAACGACGACCCCCACGACGTGGATCGCGGCAAGGACGACCATCAGGTTTACCATCACTTCATGAACCTCTTCGACCAGGTGGCGCGTTTCCCTGGACAGGCTGGACGGCTGCGAATTCGCCGCCAAGGCCTGCCAGTCGCCGCTGACCGCCGCCGCCTTCTGGGCCGCGACCTCCATTGGCGTCGACCACCCGGTTAGCGTGAGTCCGGTCAGGATGACAACGGCCAGCGACGCCCAGAGGGCATAGATCATCATCGCCCCGGCCGGGTTATGCGACCTGTGCGACACAACCTGCCCCGCAGCCAGTTCGCGCAAATGTGTGATGGCCCCCGCCGGGTTGAGCGGAAACGCGGCGAACCGCGCCTCCGCCGACCCGACCAGGCCCCAGGCGACCCGGATGGCCAGGACCGCCATCGCGATCCAGCCAATCCAGACATGGACCACGCTGCCGCCCTTGGTCATCATGGCATTTGCGACGATGGCCGCCGCGATCAGCCAGTGGCTGAGGCGCACCACGAGATCCCAGGGCACGGGCGCAGGCCGTGTCGGGGCGGGTACGTCAGTCATCGATCTTCATCTGCACGACCGTGCCTTCGGCCGGGTTGATGTAGACTTCCCAATGCTTGCCGGTCGCGGTTTCGGTGCACTTCGCCTCGATCATACCGTCTTCGGTGTCGAATTCCCGAACCTCGCAGCCCGCCTGTTTCAGTGCCGCCGACGCGGCTTCGGGATTGGTGCCGATCATGGCGCCGATTTCCGGCATGGCGAAAGCGGTGAACGGGAGCAGGGCAATTGCGCTGGCAAGAGTGATAGAACGTTTCATGGTGTTTGCCTTTCGGTTTGCTTGATCTGCCCGGTTGTGCCCGGGAGACGGCCGTCATCTGGGGCAGACCGACCCACGCGTCGATTGGCCTTGGGTTTAGGTATGTCCAAATAAGCGGGCGCTTATGGCGGGTTGCCGCCGATGCTGCAGGCTTGAATCGACTGCCCTGCTCTGCCATCTGTCTTCCAAAGCAAGGAGCAACTGCCTGATGGCCCTGCCCATTCAGACCCAATTACGATACTGGGGCGCCGCGCTGGCGGTTTTTTTCGTCACTCTTTGGTTCCTGGGCGATGTGATCCTGCCTTTCGTACTGGGCGGGGCGGTGGCCTATATGCTGGACCCGGTCGCCGATTGGCTGGAACGGCACCGGTTTTCTCGGATCATGGCGACGATCACCATTACCATTGTCGCCGCGATCATCTTCATCCTTGCGGCGCTGCTGGTCATTCCGACATTGGTCCATCAGCTTGTTGGACTGGTCGAAACCGCACCGGACCTGATCGCCAGCCTGCGCGCCTTTCTGACCGAACGTTTCCCCGAACTCGCAGATGAAAACAGCCGGTTGTACCAGTCGCTGGTATCGGTCGGCGACACGGTGCAAGCGCGCGGAGGCGAATTGTTGCAGGCCGCGTTGGGGTCGGTCGGGTCCATCGTCAACGTGTTGGTCATTGCGGTGCTGGTTCCGGTGGTCGCATTCTACCTGTTGATGGACTGGGACCGGATGGTGGCCGAGGTCGACAAGCTTCTGCCGCGCGATCATGCGCCGATCATCCGCAAACTGGCTGGTGAAATTGACCAGACATTGGCGGCTTTCATCCGCGGGCAAGGCACCGTGGTGCTGTTGATGGGCACTTACTATGGCATCGGGCTGATGCTGATCGGGCTGAATTTCGGGTTGGTTGTGGGCTTCACCGCCGGGCTGATTTCCTTCATCCCGTATGTCGGGGCAGTTGTTGGCGGCGCGCTGGCCTTTGGGCTGGCGATCTTTCAGTTCTGGGGGGATTGGGTCTGGCTGGCCGCCGTCGCGGGCGTCTTTTTCGCCGGACAATTCATCGAAGGCAACATTCTGACCCCGAACCTTGTCGGCGGGTCTGTGGGCCTGCATCCTGTTTGGCTGATCTTTGCGTTATCGGTCTTTGGCGCGCTGTTCGGCTTTGTTGGCATGCTGGTTGCAGTGCCACTGGCCGCGGGCATCGGGGTGCTGGTGCGCTTTGCACTGGAACAGTACAAGGGCAGCTTGCTCTACCGTGGCCTGGAAGGGCGCGAAAAGGACTGACGCACGTGCCCCAGCAACTGACCTTTGACCTGCCCGTGCGCACCGCGTTGGGACGCGACGAGTTTTTCATCGCGCCCGCCAATGCCGCGGCTCTTGCCGCGTTGGATGGCGACTGGGCCATGAACCGGCTGTTGCTGACGGGTCCCAAAGGCTGCGGCAAGACGCACCTGGCGAGCATCTGGGCCGCCGAACAGGGTGGCGCTTTGATATCGGCATCCG
>JBNKYL010000250.1:0-5472 GCA_050300875.1 Paracoccaceae bacterium | reverse complement strand
GCTGCAAGCGTCGGTTTTCGACATGTATGTCAATGCCGGGTCCAATGCTGTGCGCATTCTGCAACGGCTGCTGCGGGGCATGGGGCTGGATGTGGCCGTCGATGGTGCGCTTGGCCCGCTGACAGCGCGGGCGGCGCATCAGGCGATGGACATGGCGCCCGATCATCTGGCCGACGCCTATGGGATCGAGCGGCGCAATTACTATTACTCCCTGGCCGACCGGCGTCCGGCCAGCCGCAAATATGCCCGCCGGCGCGATGGCGGAAAAGGTGGGTGGATCACAAGAGCCGAGGAGTTCATTTCCCCGCGTTATCGTCTGAGCGAGGAGCAGCATCGGCAAAGGGTGGCATCATGGGCATGATACAGGCTTTGTTGTCGAGCGTGTTCGGTGGCGGGCGCAATGCCATCGTCGAAACCGTGGGCGCGTTTCGGGAAAACGAGGAGGCCTCGGCCGAGCGGCGGGCCGAATATGCGGCGGCGGCACTGGCACAGTTCGCGGCGGAATTCGCCGTGGAACGCAAGGGCTGGTTCGACAGGTTCATGGACGGGCTGAACCGTGTCCCGCGACCGGCGATGGCGCTGGGAACCCTTGGACTATTCGCAGCAGCGATGATCGACCCGGTCTGGTTCGCGGCGCGGATGCAAGGCATCGCCTTGGTGCCTGATCCACTGTGGTGGCTGATGGGCGCGATCGTCAGTTTCTATTTCGGCGCCCGTTATCAGGCCAAAGCTCAGGATTTCCAGGCATCGCTGGCCGCAAGCGTGTCGCGCGCCCGTGACGTGGCGGGAAATATTGCCGCCCTGAATGCCTTGACCGACGGTCATCAAGGCGAGACAGCCGGGGCAGACGGCAACCCGGCGCTTGATGACTGGAGGTCAGCCCATGACGGATGAATGGTGCCGGATGGTCGAAAGCCGCCTGCAGACGTTGGAAACCTTCGCTGCGGTCGAAGAGGTGCATCGCATCAACGTCGAAAACCGGCTCGCGTCGATTGAAGACACGCTGAAATGGTTGGTTCGCCTGATCCTGGGGGCGATGATGCTGGGTGTGATCGCCTATGCCATCAGCGGGGGGTTCGCAGTTGTCTGACGCCGAAGCGCCAGCGCCGCGCAAGACCTACAAGCGCGAATTGGCCATTCTGATGCTGGCATTCCTGGCCGGATTGGTTGTCTGGGGCATCTACAACAGCGAAGCACGCGATGCGGCGCGCTTCCTGACCTTGCCCATTTTCACATTTGCAGGCGGGGCCTTCGGGCTGGACGCTTTGGCCAAGCAATTGCGTTGACGGAAATTTGCGCGACCATTGCGCGCAATCCCATTGGCGCGGATCGCGGGCACGGGTATGATCGCGCCCATGTTGGTGGAACTCGGACATTTCGCGCTGATCCTGGCGCTTGTCGTGGCGGTCGTGCAAATGGTCGTCCCGCAAATTGGCGCGATGCGCCGCAATGCAACCTGGATGGGGGTCGGTGAACCGGCTGCCATCATCCAGCTGGTTTTGCTGGGCTTTTCCTTTGCCGTTCTAATGCACGCCTTTGTGGTTTCGGATTTTTCGTTGCGGCTCGTGACCCTGAATTCCCATACCGACAAGCCGATGCTCTACAAGGTCAGCGGCGTCTGGGGGAACCACGAAGGTTCAATGTTGCTTTGGGTGCTGATCCTGGCGTTGTTCGGGGCGGCGGCGGCGGTTTTTGGCGGCAACCTGCCCGATACCCTGCGCGCACGTGTTTTGTCGGTGCAGGGCGCGATTGGCGTGGCCTTCCTGGCATTCATCCTGTTCACGTCAAACCCGTTCTTGCGGTTGGCGCGCCCGCCGCTGAACGGGCAGGACCTGAACCCGCTGCTGCAGGACCCCGGTTTGGCGTTTCATCCGCCATTCCTGTACCTTGGCTATGTCGGGCTTTCGATGGCGTTTTCTTTTGCCGTGGCCGCCCTGCTGGAAGGCCACGTTGATGCCGCCTGGGGCCGATGGGTTCGGCCCTGGACGCTGGCGGCCTGGGTATTTCTGACCATCGGCATCGCATTGGGGTCCTGGTGGGCCTATTACGAATTGGGCTGGGGCGGTTTCTGGTTCTGGGACCCGGTCGAAAACGCATCCTTCATGCCCTGGCTTTTTGCGGCCGCCTTGCTGCATTCGGCCGCCGTGGTCGAAAAGCGCGAGGCGTTGAAGAACTGGACGATCCTTCTGGCGATCTTTGCCTTTGGCTTTTCGCTGATAGGCACGTTTCTGGTCCGCTCTGGCGTTATCACGTCCGTCCACGCCTTTGCCAATGATCCCGAACGCGGGGTCTTCATCCTGGTGATCCTGGCCGTGTTCATGGGCGGTGCGCTGACGCTTTATGCCGCGCGGGCCCATGTCATGCAGGCCAAGGGTGTCTTTGCGCTGGTCAGCCGCGAAACGGCGCTGGTGTTGAACAACGTGCTATTGGCCGTGGCGGCCTTCGTGGTGTTCATCGGCACGATCTGGCCCTTGTTGGCCGAGATCTATTTCGACGAAAAACTGTCCGTAGGTCCGCCGTTCTTCAATGCCGCATTCACGCCCTTCTTCGTGATCCTTGCATTGGCACTGCCCATCGGGGTGGTCATGCCGTGGAAGCGCGCGAGCCTTGGGCGCGCATTGGCACTGACTGCGCCATTAGCCGTTTATGCCGTGAGTTTCGGGGTCCTGCTCTATGCCATGCAAACCGGCAATTCGGCGCTTGGTCCTGTCGGCGGCGCCTTGGGGGTCTGGCTGGTCGGCGGTGCGATCAAGGATCTTTCGCTGAAACTGGGCCGGGGCGGATGGGCCGATCGGCTTGGGCGTTTGTCGCGCTTGCCGCGCGCCGATTGGGGCAGGGCACTTGCCCATGGCGGGCTTGGCATCACCATGTTCGGGATCGCAGGACTGATGGCCTGGCAGGTCGAAGACATCCGCGTGGCCTATATCGGTGAACCATTCGCCGTGGGTGATTATGAAATCACACTGCAAGCCGTCGAACGCGTGCAGGGGCCGAATTACATTTCGACCCGCGCCGAAATGCGGGTGACGAACGAAGGTCAGCAGGTTGCCGTTTTGCATCCTGAAAAACGCGTCTATCCGGTGCAGGCCATGCCGACGACCGAAGCCGCGATTGCCAATGGCCTGTTCCGCGACATCTACTTGGTGATCGGCGATCCGCAGGATGATGGTGGCTGGGCAGTGCGGACCTATCTCAAGCCGCTGGCCAACTGGATCTGGGCCGGGTGTATCATCATGGCTTTGGGTGGATTGGTCAGCCTGTCCGACAGGCGCCTGCGTGTGGCGGCCGGGGCGCGCCGGATGCGCAGAAACGCGGTGGCGGCCGAATGAAGCGCCTGATCTTGATCCTGCTCCTGCTGGCCGGTCCGGCGTTAGCGGTGAACCCGTCCGAAATGCTGGCCGACCCGGTGCTGGAAGAGCGGGCCAGGGCGCTGGATGACCAGATCCGTTGCGTGAAATGTCAGTCTGAAGCCGTGTCGTCGTCCAATGCCGATTGGGCGCGGGATGCGCGGCTGATGATCCGTGAATTGGTGGCGGATGGGGCCAGCGATGCCGAAGTGCTGGACTGGTTCCACGTCCGCTATGGCGATTTCGTCCTGATGAACCCGCCGAAACAAGGCACCAACTTGATCCTTTGGCTGGCCGGTCCGGTGCTGTTGCTGCTGGGCCTTGGCGCAGGCTATGCCACCGTCCGGGCCCGGCGCAGCGGCGAAACCGATACGTTGTCGGCCGAAGAACTGGCGCGCCTGGACGAATTGACTCGCGAACGGACGTAGGGTCGGGCTTTCCCTTTTCCATCTCAGGCCTATGCTGGTGCGGCAACGCAATGCTTGAGGCGCGGATGGACTATCAGACGATCCTTTTCGAACTGGCAGACGGACAGGCGGTTGTCACGTTGAACCGCCCCGACGTCATGAACGCCATGAATGGGCAAATGCGCGCAGAAATTTTGGATGCGATCCTTCAAGCCGCTCAGTCCGCGCGCGTTCTGACGATCACGGGGGCAGGTCGTGCCTTTTGTTCGGGCCAGGATCTGGGCGATGCGCAAGAGGCGACGCAGATGGATCTGGAACGCGTTTTGCGCGAAGAATACGATCCCTTGATCCGCGCGATCACCGATGCGCCGATCCCGGTCATTGCCGCGGTCGGCGGGGCCGCCGCCGGGGCAGGCGCCAACCTGGCGCTGGCCTGCGACGTGGTGATCGCCGCGGAAAGCGCAGTGTTCTTGCAGGCCTTCGCCCGGATCGGACTGATCCCGGATGCAGGCGGCACCTACTGGTTGCCTCGGCAGGTTGGAATGGCGCGTGCAATGGGGGCGGCTTTGTTTGCCGAACCGGTGAGCGCCCGGCAGGCTGCCGATTGGGGTATGATCTGGCAGGCCGTGCCCGATGACCAGTTTGAAGCAACTTGGAAAGCGCGCGCCCGAACGCTCGCCATGGGACCGACCGAGGCCTACCGTGCGATCAAGACAGCCCTGCGCGCATCTGCGGCGAACACTCTGGATGACCAGTTGTTGCTCGAGGCCCGCCTGCAAGGGCACCTGGACAAAACGCGTGACTTCCGCGAGGGCATCATGGCTTTTCTGGAAAAGCGCCAAGCCCGATTTGAAGGGCGCTAGGGCGGAAACTGGCCCTTAGTTCCAGCAGTTCACCAGGACCGTCATGTCGCCTGCGATCGCCGCCAGATCCTCTGGCGCGCGGGATGCAAGCACTTCGGGCGTGCGCGGGTTGATGCCATTTTGGTTCAGGAACGCGGCCAGCGGTTCAGCACCGACGGCCAGATGCACGCCGTCGGGCAGAATGCGCGCACCCTGCTCGTGCGGCATGAGCATGCCCAGAACAGCACCCGACGATCCAACCACGGGTCCACCGACATCGCCCGCCTCGGCAGGCAGGCTCAACCGCCTGAATTCCGGTTCCGCGTTCAGGCCTGTCACGTCTTCCAGCGTGCCGAATGTCAGGCTCGGCGCCATGAGCCGCCCGCCATAGGAATAGCCGGAAACAGCGATTTCATCGCCGATGCGCGGCATCTCGGCGTCGAAGGCAGCAGTTGCCAAAGGCGCCAACGCGACCGTTGGGCGCAAAAGCGCCAGCCCGGTGGCTTCGTCTGTCGCCCTAATTTCGGTCGGGATATCATCAGGTCCCAGGGTGATCCGGTTGCAGATCGCCACGCCGCCTGTGCTGGTCAGGACCGCCCCGTCGGCAGAGACATAGAACCCTGTGCGCGTGAATTCCGGCCTGCGTATGGCAAGCCCGGATAGAAGATCGACCGATTGTCGCGAAGGCGCGCCAAAATCCTCCGGCAGGACCGTCCCGACCACCGGTCGGAAACTTTGGGCCATGCGCGCCAGGACCATGTCACGTTGTTCCAGGTCGCCTGATGCCGGCCAGACAAGCATGTAGCCCTTGATGTCGTCGCCGGCGATTTCCGCATGGATATCCGTCAAGACATCGCCATTTGCACCAGAGATTTC
>JBNKYL010000249.1:0-17737 GCA_050300875.1 Paracoccaceae bacterium | reverse complement strand
GTCGCTGGGCCCGGCCAATTTGGCGGCGAGTTCGGGCATTTGCCGGCGCCTGCCGACATCCTGATGAAACATGGTTTGCCGGTTTTCACCTGCGGCTGCGGGCGACCGGGCTGCATCGAAACCTATATTTCAGGGCTTGGGCTGGCACGGCTGGCCAAGCAACTGTCAGGGCGGGACACGACCGCGCGCGAGGTCGCCGAAGGCCGCCACGATGAGTGGTCCGGGGTTTGGGCGATCTGGCGGGAGCTGGTCGCAGATCACCTGCGGATGCTCGCTCTTGTGATCGACCCCGAAGCCATCGTTCTGGGCGGCGGGTTGTCTGGTATCGACGGGTTGCTGCCGGAACTGTCTGAAGCGTTGGGCGCGATCATGTGGCCGGGCTATCCGGCGCCGAGACTGCTGCTGGCACAGGGTGGCGACGCATCGGGCGCACGCGGTGCGGCCTATGCGGCCTGGCTGGCAAACGGGGTTGCGGCATGAACCGCGCGACGCCTCAGATGACCTGGCTATGCCCCACGCGGTTGTTCGACGGGCAACACCTGCTGGAAGGACATGCGGCGGGGATCGCTGATGGGGTTTGTGTGGCGGTTGTGCCGGTGGGCGCGATCCCGGCGGGCGATGCGCAGGTTGCCGTGGACGGCATCCTGTCGCCGGGCTTCGTGGATTTGCAGGTCAATGGCGGGGGCGGGCATCTGGTGAATGCCGACCCCAGCGCCGACTGTATGGAGGCCATCGCGGCCACCCATGCGCGGTTTGGCACGGTGGCGATCCTGCCCACGGTGATCACCGACCGGTCCGAGGTGCTTGCGAACGCGGTCGATGCCGCGATTGCGGCGCAAGGGCGGCGGGGGATTGCAGGGCTGCATATCGAGGGGCCGCATATTTCCGTGCCGCGCCGTGGCACGCATCGGGCGGAATATGTGCGGGCGCTGGATTACGACACCATTGACCATGTGCGCAGGTTGCGCGCCGCTGGGGTCCGGGTGATGATCACCGTTGCGCCGGAGGCCGCCGATACGCAGCAGATTGCGGCGCTAGCGGCGACGGGGGCGGTGGTGTCAATTGGCCACACAGATGTCGATGCGGATGCCGCAACGGCCAGCTTCGCGGCAGGTGCGCGGGCGGTGACGCATCTTTTCAACGCGATGAGCCCGATGGAAAATCGTGCGCCGGGGGTGACGGGGGCGGCGATCAACTCGGATGCCTGCGCGGGGATCATCTGCGACGGCGTGCATGTCGATGATCGCATGGTCGCTTTGGCCTTCCGGGCGCGGCCTGAACCGGACCGGATGTTTCTGGTGTCGGACGCCATGCCGACGGTGGGCGGGCCGGATCATTTCAGCCTTTACGGGCAGGATATCCGGCGCGATGGCAAGCGGCTGGTCAATGCCGAAGGTGGGCTGGCAGGCGCACATACGACCATGGCCGATGGCGTGGCGCGACTGGTCAATGTCGTGGGCATCGACGCCGAAACCGCTTTGCGGGCGGCCATTCATGTGCCGTCCAGTCTGATGGGGCTGGGTCTGGACCAGATGGAAGGCCGCGTTGTCGATGACTTGATAGTGCTGAACGACCGGATGGAATTCACCGGACCGGCCACAAACGTGATGGCCGATCAGTAAGGGTTCTTGGCGCTGCGGTCTTCCGACAGGGTCTGTTGTCCGCGTTCGACCAGCAATTCGATGGCATCGGCCAGGTGCTTTTCCTGGATGTTGTAATCGCCGGCGGCAACGCGGATGCGGTGGGCTTCGATCATCACGTCGGCATGGCGGCAGCCTTCGGGCGGTTCGAATTTGTAGGTCGCAAGCTCGATCAGGAAACCCAGCGGATCGGTGAAATAGATCGAATCCATGAATCCGCGATCCTTGACGCCGGAATGCCTGATGCCGCGCGCTTCCAGCCGTTCGGCGGCCTGACGGAAAGAGGCCATGCTGACATTGATGGCAAGGTGGTGCACGCAGCCGGGGTCGGTGGGCGTCCGGGTCGGGTCGGGTGAGCGGTCTTCGTTTGTGAAGATGGTGATGAGCCGCCCGTCGCCGGGATCGAAATACAAATGGCTTTCGTTAGGGTTGTCCAGATTGGGCTGTTCGAACACGAAAGGCATCCCCAACACACCTTCCCAGAAGTCTATGGATGTCTGTCGGTCTGCGCCGGTCAGCGTGATGTGGTGAATGCCCTGCGCCTGAATCTTGCGCAGATTGTCTGAACCGGTCATTTGCTTTTCCTTCCGTGTCTTGGGTCATCATTTGGGGCGCGCACGGCGCAAAGCAAGTCAAAACCTGTCCAAGGTTGGACACTTGAGGCAGGTCAAAGCCAGCCGACCGTGCCGAATCTAGCCTGTTCCTCGTGCATGATCAAAGGCGGGGGATACGCCCATGACACTGACTGATACCGAAATCGACCTTATACGCAGCGGGTTTGCCGAGCTGCGCACGGATCTGCGTCCGCGTTCGCTTTCCTTTTACGAGGCCCTGTTTCGACGTGCGCCAGAGCTGAAACCGATGTTCCGCGAGGATCTGACGGGCCAAGGCATGAGGTTCATGGCGACGCTGGGGATCCTGGTGGATAACCTTGACGATATGGAAGGCCTATCGCGGCGCTGCGCAGAACTGGGCGGGTCGCACCGCGCACTGGGCGTGAAGGCCGAATATTTCGAACCGATGGGCGATGCGCTGATCGAAACGCTGGGCGATGCGCTGGGCGGTGCTTTGACGGCCGAAGCCGAAATGGCCTGGCGCAAGGCCTATCGGTCCTTTGCCGACAGGATCATCGCGGCCGGTCACATCCGCTGAGCCTTTTCGGCATCCGGCTTTTCACTTGAACTTGCGCGGGTCGGGCAGTAGATACGCCACACTCCCCGACAGCGCTGACCATTGATTCGACGGATGGATGCTGTCTGGACGGGATGCGAATTCAGATCGGTGCCGCCACGCAGGCAGGCCCGGAAAACGTAAGGAAAACGGACAGATGGCAAAGCGGTGGTATTCGGTCAGCGTGCTTTCGAACTTTGAAAAGAAGATTGCCGAACAGATCAAGCAGGCCGCCGCCGATGCGGGGCTGGAAGACGAGATCGAAGAAGTCCTGGTGCCGACCGAGGAAGTCATCGAGATCCGTCGCGGCAAGAAGGTGACGACCGAGCGCCGGTTCATGCCGGGTTACGTTCTGGTGCGCATGGAAATGACGAACAAGGGCTATCACCTGATCAACAGTATCAACCGGGTGACTGGGTTCCTTGGCCCGCAGGGCAAGCCGATGCCAATGCGCGACGAAGAGGTCAACCAGATCCTCAACCGCGTCGAAGAAGGCGTGGAAGCGCCACGCACGCTGATCCATTTCGAGATTGGCGAAAGGATTTCGGTGACCGATGGCCCGTTCGAAGGTTTCGACGGCATGGTCGAGGAGGCCGACGACGACAACCAGCACCTGAAGGTGACGGTGTCGATCTTCGGCCGGGCGACGCCGGTCGAACTGGAATACACGCAGGTTTCCAAGCAGATGTGATCGTGGGTTGGCCGGTTATCCGGCCAATACCCATGCTGATTGTTGCGCCGGTTCAACTGGTCGCCGCTTCGGTGTTGTTCAATGACGCCGGATGAGTGAGGCTATTTTCCGATCTCCGAAAAGTCATTCGGGCAAAGCCGCAAGATAGCCAAAACTGTTGCTTATGGTCGAAGCGGCCGCAGAATGGCGGTCGGAATGTGGTCAATTGTTCGAATAGGCTTGACATCCAACGGCTGACACACCACGTCCGGCGTGATCGTTGCGATGCCGCGTGAACAATCCCCGCCCGTCTGTAACATGACGATTTGGCGCATCAGCGATCTTCAGGATCCCATCACGCAGGGTCTTTTGGACGGTACGGAGTTGGCAGGAAACGCTTGTCAGCCCTTTGGCGCCGCCGGACCCAATTGCGCCTTCACAGGGCGCTAAGAGATATCCCGCACGCGGTCTGCAATCGGACCCGTGCCAAGAAAGGACAAACTTGTCAGATTTCCAATCGCTTGGCCTTCCGCCGAGCTTAATCCGCGCACTTGACGGTGCCGGACTTTCCCGCCCGACTCCCATTCAGGCACAATCCATTCCGCTTGCCTTGGACGGCCACGACATCCTTGGCCTTGCGCAGACCGGCACCGGCAAGACGCTGGCTTTCGGGCTGCCGATGGTCAGCCGCCTGATGGCCGAACCCGGCAAACCGGACCCGAAAACCGCCAAGGCTTTGGTTCTGGTGCCGACGCGCGAGCTGGCAAAACAGATCGCCGACAACCTTGCGCCACTGGTGAGAGACACGAAACTGCGGGTGGCGACCGTCGTGGGCGGCCAATCGATCAACCGCCAGATCAACGTCCTGAGCCGCGGCACAGATATCCTGATTGCCACGCCCGGCCGGCTGATCGACCTGATGGATCGCGGCGCCGTGCACCTGTCGACCGTGCGTTATCTGGTGCTGGACGAGGCTGACCAGATGCTCGACATCGGCTTCATTCACGCGCTGCGCAAGATTGCCCCACACCTTGGCACGCCGCGCCAGTCGATGCTGTTTTCGGCCACCATGTCGAATCAGATGGAAGAGTTGAGCCGCAGCTACCTGACCAACCCCAAGCGCGTGCAGGTCGCCGTGCATGGCCAGACCGCCGACAAGGTCGAACAGGTCATGCATTTCGTCGAAACGGGCGACAAACCCGAACGCTTGCGCGAAATCCTGTCGGCAGACATGAGCGCCTCGACGCTGATATTTTCACGCACCAAGCACGGCGCGGAAAAGATGATGAAGAAGCTGGTCGCCGACGGTTACAGCGCCGCGTCGATCCACGGCAATAAAAGCCAGGGCCAGCGCGAACGCGCGATCCGCGATTTCCGCGAGGGCAAGGTCACCGTGCTGGTGGCTACTGACGTGGCGGCACGCGGGCTGGATATTCCGGGCGTGGCTTGCGTGATCAATTACGACCTGCCTAGCGTTGCTGAATCCTATGTCCACCGCATCGGTCGTACTGCGCGGGCCGGACGGTCAGGCGTGGCAATTTCCTTTTGCAGCCCCGAAGACCGCAAATATATCCGCGATATCGAAAAGCTCGTGGGCCGTAGCTTTGGTGGCCCGGCGGGCAAGCCGGCACGCGACGCCAAGGCGTCAGAACAGCCCGGCAAGGCCCCAACCCGCAAGAAGCGCCGCAACCGCAAACCCGGCAAGGGCCAAAATGTGGGCGGCGCGCAGCAGGGGGCAGATCGCGCCGGTCTGGACCGGATGCTGGCAAAGCAGGGCCGACGCCCCAAACGCAAGGCGGCCTGACATTTGAACAAAATGAACGACACCGGTTTGCAGCCGGCAGACGCCACCGACATCACCCAGGCCCGTGATTGGGTTCGCATCCTAGCGCGCTATCGCGATCCGATCCCGGACCGTGCCGCGTTTGAATTGGCCGTGACGATCATTCCCTTTGTTCTGCTCGTCGGCCTGGCGCTGTCTGTCCTGAAAGCAAGCCCCTGGATCGCCGGGGCGATATCGCTGGTCAACGCGGCCTTCCTGGTGCGGCTTTTCATGATCCAGCATGATTGCGGACATGGGTCCTTTTTCAAAAGCCGGGCGCTGAATGACTGGACCGGTCGGGTCATAGGCGTTCTGACCCTGACGCCATATGACGTTTGGCGGCGAAACCATGCCATTCATCATTCGGCGACCGGCAACCTCGACCGGCGCGGCATTGGGGATATCCCGACACTGACGGTGAAAGAGTACCGTGAAAAGGGCTGGCTGGGTCGGCTCGGCTACAGGTTGGTGCGCAACCCGCTTGTTCTATTCGGCCTCGTGCCGATCTATGTCTTCTATATCGAATATCGCGTTCCGCGGGGCCTTATGCAGCCCAAATTCTGGCTGTCGGCCGTTGCCACGGACGCGGCCCTTGCCGCGCTTCTTGGCGTTGCGCTGTGGTTCTTCGGTGTGAATGCCCTTCTTTTCGTGTTGCTTCCAACGACGGTGCCTGCGGCCGCCATCGGCATGTGGCTATTCTATGTGCAGCATCAGTTCGAACACACCAGCTGGAACGACGAAGAAGATTGGGACGTTCACAATGCGGCGCTGCACGGCAGTTCCTATTACAAGCTGCCCACATGGCTGCGCTGGATCACGGCGGATATCGGTGTGCATCACGTCCATCATCTTGCAAGCCGCATCCCGTTCTACCGGTTCCAGGAAGTCCTGCGCGATCACGACGCCCTTGAGCACGTGCCCCAGCAACTGACGCTGCGCGAAAGTCTGCACTGCGCAAGTTTGCACCTTTGGGATGAAGAGGGTCGGCGCCTGGTTTCGTTTGGCGAGGCAAAACAGCTTCAGGCCTGACGACAATCGGTGGGCGCTTGTCCGAGGCTTGCCTGCCGTGGATATGGTGAAATCCAGGTTCGCTGCTAACCGGGCACGGGTGAGATCAACTGCGCCGCCGTCGCAAGCGCATTGAACGACGTGGGTTATGCCGGCCCGGTCGCAATGGAAGCCTTCGCCAAGGGTGCGTCAGAAGCCGCGCTTGAGGCGTTTCGTGCCGCATTCGCGATCTGAAAGGGGGGCAGCATGTCCACGCGTCGTTCTTTGCGGCAAGGGAAGGCTGCGAACTGACCGGACCGCGATGCCCGGTGCAAATGCCGTTCAACTGGACGGTAACGAACCAGTCCATTCAAACCCTGTGTCGCCGCAATCCGAACCACCCCAGGCGGGCCTTGCCTGTTCGGCAATGACGGCGCGGATGACGTGTTCGAACCGGTCGCCGTAGCTCATAAGCTCGAAAATCCCGATTTCCACCTCGGCCGGAAGTAGGCCGTTTGCAATGAGGTCATCGACCTCTTGTTCGATGGTGTTTGCCTGCGCGGGAGCGATGCCTGTCGCAAGCACGAAAGGGATGGTCAGAAGCAATGTTTTCGCCATAATGAACTCCATGTCGGTGTCTTGTTTGTCGGATTGCGTTTGCCGGTGCGATCCAATCAAAATCGAAACAGACGAGGTTGACGAAAGTCACGAAAGCAACGCCGAAAAATGACGAAAATAACTGAAACCCTCTCAGTTGGTTCCTTCATCTTCGATTGCGCCGAGGGGGTTTTGCTGGATGCGTCCGGGCAGGAAATTCGCCTGCGCCCGCAAACCCGGCAGGTTCTGGCCGAGCTCGCCGGGCAGGCAGGCGGCATGGTGTCCAAGCAGGATTTGCTGGATGCCGTCTGGCCGGATGTGCATGTGACCGATGACAGCCTGGTCCAGTGCGTGTCCGAAATTCGCAAGGCGCTGGGCCCGGATGGCGGGCTGTTGGAAACGGTGCCGAAGAAGGGTTATCGGCTGAAGGCCGCGCCAGCATCTGGGGCAGCGACGGTCGCCGCCCCGACGCGCCGTCGTCGGTATTGGCCGACCGTGGTCGCGCTGGCCGTTATGGCCGCGATCGGTGTTTATCTGGTGCGACCGCTTTGGCAGGCACCGCGATCGTCCGATCAGACCATTGCGGTCATGCCGTTCGTGAGCGCGGATGCAGACGGTTCGCAGGATTACCTGTCCAATGGCCTGGCCGAAGATCTGATCATCCGACTGTCGGGCCTGTCCGATTTGCGTGTTCTGTCGCGGTCGACGAGCTTCCCGCTTGGCGGCGCGCGCGACGCGATCGAAACGGCGGCGATCCTGAACGCCGACTATCTGGTCGAAGGCAGTGTGCGCAGCAGTCAGGATGGTTTGCGCATCTCGACGGCGCTGGTCGATGGCAGGGACGGGTCCATTGTCTGGGCGACACAGTTCGATGGCGACAAGGCCGATATCCTGGGCTTTCAGGACGAGGTGTTGTACGAGCTGCTGCGCGCCCTGTCGGTGCAGTTGAGCCCGGCGGAACGCGAACGTCTGGGTGTGATCGGCACGCGCGATGTCGGGGCCCATGACGCCTATCTGCGGGCGCGCGAGTTGGAAAACCTTTACACGGCGGACACCAACCTTGCCGCTGAACGGGCGCTGATGACGGCGATCCGCAGGGATCCGGGTTTTGCTCTGGCCCATGCGCATCTGGCGCTGGTTTACAGCTTGCGGGTGGAAAACCGCTGGTCGGACCAGCCGGAACAGGACATCGCGCGCGCCTTTTCGGCGGCTCAGGAGGCCTTGCGGCTGGACCCTGACCTGCCGTTCACGCATTTTTCGCTGGGGCGGCTTTATACGCGCAGCTATTCGGGCGATTTGGCAAAGGCGATTACGCATTATGAACGGGCGATTGAATTGGACCCGAACTATGTCGATGCCTACATGTTCCTGGCAAATGTCCATATCTTCAATGGCGAAGCCGAACGTGCCCTGCCGCTGATCGCCGAGGCCTTCGACCGGAACCCGGTGCCGCCATTTTGGTATTACCTGGGCGATGGCATGGCGCGGTTCTTTCTGGGCGACTATGAACTGGCCGAACAGGCGTTGGTCCGGGCCAGCGAACAGAACCCGACAGCGCCCTTTCCCTATCGGTTCCTGATGGCGACCTATGGCATGATGGATCGGTCGGATGACGCCGATTGGATCGCAATGGAATACGAGGCGTTGGGAAGATCAGCCACCGTCAAGGACCTGCTGGATACCGCATCCATTCATGACCCGACATATCGCGCTGCCTTTGCGGATGCTTTCCGTCGCGCGGGGTTGCCGGAAGAGTAGGGTGCCTAGCCCGCCATGCGGAAATAGTCGGCCTCGAAATTGTATTCCATGCCGCCGCCGCCACAGAACCCCATGGTGGCGTTGGATGTCGCGTCGATGCGGCCCCCGGCGATGAAAGACGCGCCTTCGATGCCATTGGCATTGGCCGAAAACTGGATGTCCCTGGCTGCAACGACCTGTCCACCATACATTTCAAGCCCGGACGCAAGCTCGAACCCGCCTCGGGTCAGGATAACGGCACCGCCGCCGGTGGCACAGCCGTCATCCACGCCCACGCGAACATGGCTGCCGTTGACCGATTTCGCGCCGGTGTTGGATGTGGCGATGATGACATCTTCCAGCGCGACGTTGTTGCCGATCTTGATTTCACAATCGGTTGTCAGCACCACGTTTTGCAGCACCGTTCCGGCCTTGATCGTCAGCTTCTGATTGCCATTGCACGACGCGGCATGAACAGAACCGGTGGTGAAATTGCTGGCATCCACCGTCTTCGATGACAAAGGAACCACCGTTGCCCCGGTGATGAAGCCGGGTTGTGCGGCGGACAAGGGGTCGGCGAGGTCCGCCATGATCTTGGCAAGATCATTCAGGATCCGCGGGCGATAGGACCCGTCACGCAAGGCAGCCTGCAAACCGGGGTTATGGGCAAAGCCCGACGCGGGCAGCACGACATCGCGCTTGTCAGGCATGGATACGATCGTGCCCGGATCCCACACGTTGTTCTGGTTGGTTTCCACATGGGCATTCGAATGCACGCAGAATCCGTTGGTGTATGTGTTGTTGGACTGCGTATCGACGATGCCCTGGGCGTAGTAGCCTTCGCGCAGGCAACCGGGTCGGTAGGTTTCGTATACCGATCCGCTGCGCACATCGAACTGCGTGAAACCCGCAAAGCGTAGGAACAATGTGGCGACCGGGTTGGACCGTTGCGTGGCGCGCGCCGTGCTGACCCAGACAGCGGCGTCGCTGCCGGGGCTGACGGCAAATCGCTGGTTCGCACGATCCCACGTGCCGAACTGAATGTCGCTCGCCTGGAGTGTGGCCCCGTATTTCGCAGCCGGCATCATCTGTTCGGCCAGCGTCAATGCCGCCTGGACTGCCGCTGCTTCGTTCGCGGTGTCGCGGGTGTAAAGCGCGGCATGGGCGGCGGCATCGGCGGTGACTTGCAGGTGTGTGCGCACGCGGTAGGCGTTGGCCACGTCAAGAGCCAGGCCGCCAAGCGCAAGCATTGCCATGAGAAGAAACAGCCCAAAGGACGTCAACGCGCCCGTTTCGTCGCGCAAAAGCGCGGTCAATCTATATCGCATTAACCTCGTCCCTAGGTTTGCCTGACGCCAAGCGGTGCCAGATGCGTAATGTCCCGGACCGTCCGTTTGGTCGCAGCAATGCGCCTGCCCAGCGCGTAAGCCTTTGACGATTCACGATCGGCCCGTTTCGTTAACCTGCTTTTGAAATGCGACCTGATTGTGGAAACGGATGTTGAAAAACCTTTTGATGGCCGTTTTGGCGGGATTTCGCCTATGCGACGTGTGACCCGTATCGCTTGCCAAGTCACCGGTTCGCCTGTAAACGCGCCCCGTTCAGGGTGACTGCCGAGTCGCCCTGTTCATCATTCGTGGGAGGCGACCTGACGCGTCGGGAACCCGGACCACTAAACCAAAAACGGCGGAACACGCGAGTTTCGCCCAGGTGAAAAGGAGTTGGTCTTATGGCCAAGAAACTCGTTGGCACCCTGAAACTTCAGGTGCCTGCCGGTCAAGCAAACCCGTCCCCGCCGGTTGGTCCGGCACTGGGTCAGCGCGGCATCAACATCATGGAATTCTGCAAGGCCTTCAACGCCAAGACGCAGGACATGGAGCCGGGCGCACCTTGCCCGACCGTTATCAGCTATTATCAGGACAAGTCGTTCTCGATGGATATCAAGACGCCGCCGGCGTCCTATTTCCTGAAAAAGGCGGCCAAGCTGAAATCGGGGTCCAACACCCCCGGTCGCGCCACCGCTGGTTCGGTCACCGTGGCGCAGGTGCGTGAAATCGCCGAAGCCAAGATGAAAGACCTGAACGCAAACGACGTCGACGCCGCAATGCAGATCATTCTGGGTTCGGCGCGGTCCATGGGCATCGAGGTGAAGTAAGATGGCAAAGCTTGGAAAGCGTACGAAAGCCGCCCGCGAAGCCTTCGCCGGCAAGGAAGATATCTCGGTTGAAGACGCCGTTGCGCTGGTCAAGGCCAACGCGTCGGCCAAGTTCGACGAAACCCTGGAAATCGCTCTGAACCTGGGCGTTGACCCGCGTCACGCCGACCAGATGGTTCGCGGTGTCGTGACCCTGCCCAACGGCACCGGCAAGACCGTGCGCGTGGCCGTGTTCGCCCGTGGCGACAAGGCGGACGAGGCCAAGAAGGCCGGTGCCGATATCGTTGGCGCCGAGGACCTGATGGAAACCATCCAGGGCGGCACGATCGAATTCGATCGTTGCATCGCGACCCCGGACATGATGGCCATCGTCGGCCGTCTGGGCAAAATCCTTGGCCCGCGCAACCTGATGCCGAACCCACGTGTCGGCACCGTGACGCCGGATGTGGCCACGGCGGTTGCCAATGCCAAAGGCGGTGAAGTTCAGTTCAAGGCTGAAAAGGCGGGCGTCGTCCATGCCGGTATCGGCAAATGTTCCTTCGACGAAGCCAAGCTGGCCGAAAACGTCCGCGCCTTCGTGGACGCGGTTCAAAAGGCCAAGCCGACGGGTGCCAAGGGCACCTATATGAAGCGCGTTTCGATCAGCTCGACCATGGGTCCGGGCGTTTCGGTCGACGTGGCATCGGCGACCGGCAACTGAGCATGCTTGGCCTGACCGGCTGAACATTATAGTGGGAAAGGGCAGGACGAAAATCCTGCCCTTTTTTCTTGGGGTGACGGAAGGCAGGTATTCGGGTGGGCAACAAGACGTGGTCGGTGGTGACCATTGCGCGCGAGGAACCCGAGGTTATCAGGCGTTTTGTGGCCTGGCATCTTGATGCGGGTGTCGAACGGATATTCCTATACTTCGACAATCCGGACGATCCCTGCATCGACATGGTTTCGCATCTGGATCGGGTTACGGCCATCCCTTGCACGCAGGAATTCTGGGCAGATCTTGGCGCGGCACCGGATGACCGGTTCACCATGCGCCAGAATCGCGCCTGCCTGCACGGTTACAATGCTGCGCCCGATGGTTGGGTCCTGAATGTCGATGCCGACGAGCTGGTGCTGATTGAGGGCCGGTCCGTCGGGGAATTTCTGGCAGCCATGCCTGTTGACTGCCGTTCGGTGCTGATCCGGCCCGCAGAGGAGGTGCAGACCGCCGAAACGGGCAATGGCCGCCTGTTCCGCCAGCCCATGCCGAAATGGATGGCCAAGGGCGTATACGGCGACCTTGCGCCGTTGATGGTGCGCAACAAGGGAATGGTTGGGCACAGCGTTGGCAAGTCTTTCGTTCGCACCGGCCTGTCCGGCCTGCGTGGTTTCAAGCTGCGGCAGCACGGGTGGAAGCTGCGAAAGTCCGACCTGATCCACGATGTGATTGCCGGGCCGAAACGCGATGCTTGGCTGCTGCATTTCTTTTCGCGCGGATATGATGACTGGCGGCGCAAGCTGGACTATCGACTGACCAATGTCGGGTTTCGGATGCGGATGCGCACCGCCCTGAAGGAAGCGCGCGACCAGGGCGAAGACGCATTGCGCGACATCTACAAACGGTTGCATTCGCTGACCGATGACCAGCTGTCCACGCTTGGACAGGGCGGGTTCGTCAAGCGGCTCGATTTGAATGTGGATGAAGTCATAGCGCGCTATTTCCCAGATCCGCCCGCGAAACCGTGAACGGCAAAGGTACGGTTTTTCGCCATTTGCTCTTTCCTTCTACCCCTTGATTGATTAAGACGCGCCCGTTCAGGTCCCCGGAGAGATTCGGGTGGCCCGTTCGCTTCGTCCGAGACGGTGGGTGAAACATAGGTTTCATAAGTCCTGCCTGAGACGGGAAATGACAATGAATTCCTGGGGTTCGGCCCCGGGGGCGATTGAGCAGGACCCGTAAAAAGGACCCGACTTGTCGGGCACTTGCCCGGCGAAACTGAGCCGGAGGGTTCGCCCTCCATTTCTTGGAGTAAACTCGTGGATAGAGCACAAAAAGAGAAAGTGGTCGAAGAACTCGGCCAGATCTTTGAAAGCTCTGGCGTGGTTGTGGTTGCACACTACGCAGGTCTCACGGTTGCCGAAATGCAGGACCTGCGCGCGAAAATGCGTGATGCGGGCGGGTCTGTACGCGTTGCCAAGAACAGGCTTGCCAAAATCGCCCTTGAAGGAACGCCGAACGCTTCGATCGCCGATCTTTTGACGGGTATGACCGTTCTTGCCTTTTCTGAAGACCCCGTGGCTGCGGCCAAGGTCGTCGACGAATATGCGAAGTCCAATGACAAGCTTGTCATCCTGGGCGGCGCAATGGGCGGAACGGCGCTGGATACCGATGGTGTCAAAGCCGTCGCGAAGATGCCCAGCCGCGAGGAGCTTATCGCTTCCATCGTGGGCTGCATCGCCGCGCCTGCTGCGAACATCGCCGGGGCCATTGGCGCACCTGCTTCGAACATCGCGTCCATCTTGTCCACAATCGAGGACAAGGCGGCTGCATAAGCGACTTGAGGTCTGCGGGTTGCAATACGGCCCGTTGGAACACACTTAAACGAACGGAAACAGTAAAATGGCTGATCTGAAGAAACTTGCTGAAGAGATCGTTGGTCTGACGCTTCTCGAAGCCCAGGAACTGAAAACCATTCTGAAGGACGAATACGGCATCGAGCCCGCTGCTGGCGGCGCTGTCATGATGGCCGGTCCTGCTGGTGGCGACGCCGGTGGCGCTGCTGCTGAAGAAAAGACCGAATTCGACGTCGTTCTGAAGAACGCCGGCGCACAGAAGATCAACGTGATCAAAGAAGTGCGTGGCATCACCGGTCTTGGCCTGAAAGAAGCCAAGGACCTGGTCGAAGCCGGTGGCAAGATCAAGGAAGGCGTGGACAAAGCCGAAGCCGAAGACATCAAAGCCAAGCTGGAAGCAGCTGGCGCCGAGGTCGAGCTGGCCTAAGCCAACGCGTCGGGCCGGATGGCCCGGAAATTCAGGCTGGGTCCGGGAAATCCGGGCCCAGCCGAACCTGTCTTAGAAAGGGCCGGATGGGTCTTTTGTTGGAGAGGTTCGGAAAGATCGGGCGCATCCCTGTGGGAAGGGATGCAGGAATAGGTCCCGAACGGCTCTGTTTCAACGGCGTATCGCTGCGGCCCCGGCAGCGCATATGACCGGCGAACAAGAAAGGTGATCACGAGCATGGCTTCGTCCTATCTAGGCCAAAAGCGTCTTCGTAAATATTTCGGGAAAATTCGGGAAGTGCTGGAAATGCCGAACCTCATCGAGGTTCAGAAATCCAGCTATGACCTGTTTCTGAATTCCGGCGACCAGCCCACCCATTCGGATGGTGAGGGCATCAATGGCGTCTTCCAGTCGGTCTTCCCGATCAAGGATTTCAATGAAACGGCTGTGATGGAGTTCGTGAAATACGAACTGGAAAAGCCGAAATACGATGTCGATGAATGCCAGCAGCGCGACATGACCTATTCGGCGCCGCTGAAGGTCACCTTGCGCCTGATCGTGTTCGATTTCGACGAAGATACCGGCGCCAAGTCGGTCAAGGACATCAAGGAACAAGATGTCTTCATGGGCGATATGCCCCTGATGACGCCCAACGGAACGTTCATTGTGAACGGGACGGAACGCGTGATCGTTTCCCAGATGCACCGTTCTCCGGGCGTGTTCTTTGATCATGACAAGGGCAAGACCCATTCTTCGGGCAAACTGCTGTTCGCCTGCCGGATCATTCCCTATCGCGGGTCGTGGCTGGATTTCGAATTCGATGCCAAGGATATCGTGTTCGCCCGTATCGACCGTCGTCGCAAACTGCCGGTAACAAGCCTGCTCTATGCCCTGGGCATGGATCAGGAAGCGATCATGGATGCCTATTACGACACGGTCGAGTTCAAGCTGAAGAAGAACAAGGGCTGGGTGACCAAGTTCTTCCCCGATCGCGTGCGGGGCACGCGGCCAGAATATGACCTGGTCGATGCGAAAACAGGTGATGTGATCGCGAAAGCGGGTGAAAAGGTCACGCCGCGCACGGTCAAGAAGCTGAAGGATGACGGCAAGGTCACCGAATTGCTGCTGCCGTTCGATCGCATTGTCGGTCGCTTTGCCGCCAAGGACATGATCAACGAGGAAACCGGCGCGATCTATGTCGAGGCTGGCGACGAACTGACATGGGAAGTCGACAAGGATGGTGAGGTCACCGGCGGCACGCTGAAAGAGCTGTTGGATGCGGGCATCACCGAGATCCCGGTTCTGGACATCGATAACATCAATGTCGGCGCCTACATGCGCAACACCATGGCGCAGGACAAGAACATGAACCGGGAAACCGCGTTGATGGACATCTACCGCGTCATGCGCCCGGGTGAACCGCCCACGGTTGATGCGGCCAGCACCCTGTTCGACAGCTTGTTCTTTGACAGCGAACGCTACGACCTTTCCGCCGTTGGCCGGGTCAAGATGAACATGCGCCTCGATCTGGACGCCGAAGACACCGTGCGCACGCTGCGCAAGGACGACATCGTCGCCTGTGTGAAGGCGCTGGTCGACCTGCGTGACGGGCGCGGCGATATCGACGATATCGACCACCTGGGCAACCGCCGTGTGCGGTCGGTCGGCGAGCTGATGGAAAACCAGTATCGCGTCGGCCTGTTGCGCATGGAACGTGCGATCAAGGAACGCATGTCGTCGGTCGAGATCGACACCGTCATGCCGCAAGACCTGATCAACGCGAAACCGGCGGCAGCCGCGGTGCGCGAATTCTGCGGCTCTTCGCAGCTGTCGCAGTTCATGGACCAGACCAACCCGCTGTCGGAAGTCACGCACAAGCGGCGTTTGTCGGCGCTTGGGCCGGGCGGTCTGACCCGCGAACGTGCTGGTTTCGAAGTGCGCGACGTGCACCCGACCCACTATGGCCGGATGTGCCCGATTGAAACGCCGGAAGGTCCGAACATCGGCCTGATCAACTCGCTGGCGACCTTTGCCCGCGTGAACAAATACGGCTTCATCGAAACGCCCTATCGCAAGGTCGTGGACGCGCAGGTCACCGACGAGGTGCATTACATGTCCGCCACCGAAGAGATGCGGCATGTCGTGGCGCAGGCCAACGCGCATCTGGACGCCAAGGGCAAGTTCGAGAACGAGCTGGTGAACACCCGCCAGTCCGGCGAATACACCATGGCGCCGCGCGAAGCGGTCGACCTGATCGACGTCTCGCCCAAGCAGCTGGTTTCGGTTGCGGCCTCGCTTATTCCGTTCCTGGAAAACGACGACGCCAACCGCGCGCTGATGGGGTCGAACATGCAACGTCAGGCTGTGCCGCTGTTGCAGGCCGAGGCGCCGTTCGTCGGTACCGGTATCGAAAGCAAGGTCGCGATCGACTCTGGCGCTGCCATTCAGGCGAAACGCGCCGGTGTCATCGACCAGGTCGATGCGCAGCGTATCGTTGTGCGCGCGACCGAAGACCTGGAACTGGGCGATGCGGGCGTCGACATCTACCGCCTGCGCAAGTTCCAGCGGTCGAACCAGAACACCTGCATCAACCAGCGTCCGCTGGTGAAAGTGGGCGACACCGTCATCAAGGGCGAAGTTATCGCCGACGGTCCGTCCACCGATATGGGTGAACTGGCGCTGGGCAAGAACGTGGTCGTCGCGTTCATGCCGTGGAACGGCTATAACTACGAAGACTCGATCCTGATCTCGGAACGCATCGTGCGTGACGACGTCTTCACCTCGATCCATATCGAGGAATTCGAAGTTGCCGCCCGCGACACGAAACTGGGGCCGGAAGAGATCACCCGCGACATCCCGAACGTGGGCGAGGAAGCTTTGCGCAACCTCGACGAAGCGGGCATCGTCTATATCGGTGCCGATGTGGGGCCGGGCGATATCCTTGTCGGTAAGATCACGCCGAAAGGCGAAAGCCCGATGACGCCGGAAGAAAAGCTTCTGCGCGCCATCTTCGGTGAAAAGGCGTCTGACGTGCGTGACACGTCGCTGCGCCTGCCGCCGGGCGATTTCGGCACGATCGTGGAAGTGCGCGTCTTTAACCGCCACGGCGTCGAAAAGGACGAACGTGCGGTGCAGATCGAACGGGAAGAGGTTGAACGCCTGGCCCGTGACCGCGACGACGAAATGGCGATCCTGGAACGCAACATCTACGCGCGTCTGAAAGGCATGATCCTGGGCAAGACCGCGGTGAAGGGGCCGAAGGGCATCAAACCGAAGTCGAAGATCGACGAGGAATTGCTGGAAAGCCTGAGCCGTGGCCAGTGGTGGCAACTTGCGTTGGAAGACGACAAGGAAGCCGCACAGGTTGAAGCCCTGAATGACCAGTACGAAGTTCAGAAGCGTACGCTGGAACATCGCTTTGAAGACAAGGTCGAAAAGGTCCGCCGTGGCGACGATCTGCCCCCGGGCGTGATGAAGATGGTCAAGGTCTTCGTGGCCGTGAAGCGCAAGCTTCAGCCGGGCGACAAGATGGCCGGTCGGCACGGCAACAAGGGCGTGATTTCCAAGGTTGTGCCGATGGAAGACATGCCGTTCCTGGCCGACGGGACGCCGGTTGACTTCGTTCTGAACCCGCTTGGCGTGCCCAGCCGGATGAACGTGGGTCAGATCCTTGAAACCCACATGGGTTGGGCGGCGCGCGGTCTGGGCATCCAGATTGACGACGCGCTGGGCGAATACCGCCGGTCGGGCGACCTGACGCCGGTCAAGGAAGCCATGCGGATTGCCTATGGCGATGATGTCTATGAAGAAGGCATCAAAGGCATGGACGATGACGCATTGGTCGAAGCGGCGGGCAACGTTACCCGTGGCGTGCCGATCGCAACGCCGGTTTTCGACGGCGCCAAGGAAGCGGACGTCAACGATGCGCTGGTGCGTGCGGGCTTTAGCCAGAGCGGCCAGTCGGTTCTGTTCGACGGACGCA
>JBNKYL010000248.1:0-32278 GCA_050300875.1 Paracoccaceae bacterium | reverse complement strand
CCGCGTGCAGGCCGGCGCGGCCCGCGATTTCCTGTTGGGTGTGCGGTTCGTCGATGGCTCTGGGAACATCGTGAAAAACGGGGGCCGCGTGATGAAAAACGTCACCGGCTACGATCTCGTCAAACTGATGGCAGGGGCGCATGGGACGCTGGGTGTCCTGACCGAAGTCAGCTTCAAGGTGCTGCCAAAACCGGAACGTGTCGCCAGCCTGCATCTGAATGGCCTGGATATCGACGCTGCAATTCGGGCATTGTCACGGGCATTGGGGTCGCCCTTTGACGTTACCGGCGCAGTTCATCACCTGGGCCACGAACCGTTCACGGCCATCCGGCTGGAAGGGTTTGACGCCTCGGTCACATACCGGATCGAGGCGCTGGGCAAGATGCTGTCGGATTTCGGCACATGGACCGTGCACGACGAACAGCCCGGCGAACGCACCGGTTGGGCCTGGGCCCGTGATCTGGAGATGTTCCAGGGTGAACCTGGCGACATATGGCGGATCGGCTGCAAGCCTTCCGACGCGGCAGGACTGGCGGCCCGGCTTTCTGCGCGCGATCTGTTCTTTGACTGGGGTGGCGGGCGCATCTGGGCCGCGACGGAACCCGGCACTGATCTGCGCGTCATGCTTGGGGGCTTTGACGGTCATGCCACGTTGATCAGGGGCCAAGGCCAGCCTCGGTTTCAACCCGAACCCGCGCCGATTGCACGGCTGACGGCGGGGCTGCGGGCGCAGTTCGATCCGCGGGGTATTCTGAACACAGGGCTGATGGGCTGACATGCAGACGAATTTCACCGACGCCCAGCTGCAGGACCCCGGCATCGCACGGGCAAATGAAATCCTGCGCGCCTGTGTGCATTGCGGGTTCTGTACCGCCACATGCCCCACCTATCAGGTCCTTGGCGATGAACTCGACAGCCCCCGTGGCCGCATCTACCTGATCAAGGACATGCTTGAAAACGACCGGCCCGCCGATGCGCGGACCGTCAAACATATCGACCGCTGCCTGTCCTGCCTGGCCTGCATGTCGACCTGCCCTTCTGGCGTGCACTACATGCATCTGGTCGACCACGCCCGGGCGCATATCGAAAAGACCTATAAACGCCCGCTGACCGACCGTGCCTTGCGCTGGGTTCTGGCACGCATCCTGCCTTATCCGGGCAGGTTCCGCTTGGCGCTTTTGGGCGCCAAGATTGGCAGGCCCTTCCGCCGCCTGATCCCCGATGCCCGCATGCGTGCCATGCTGGAAATGGCCCCCAAACAAGTCCCGCCTGTCAGCCGCAACGACGATGCTCAGACCTTTCCTGCCAAGGGCACCCGCAAGATGCGCCTGGCTCTGATGACTGGCTGCGCGCAACGGGCGCTGAACACCGATATCAACGATGCCACGATCCGTTTGCTGACGCGACTTGGCGCCGAGGTCGTGATCGCGAAGGGTCAGGGCTGTTGCGGCGCGCTGACCCATCACATGGGCAAGGAAGACGAGGCTCACGCCACCGCCGCCCGCAACATTCGCGCGTTCCTGGCCGAAGGCGATTTGGACGCGATCGTCATCAACACTTCAGGTTGCGGAACCACGGTGAAGGATTACGGGCATATGTTCCGCAACGACCCGCTGGCCGATGATGCCGCCAAGGTGAGCGAACTGGCCATGGATATATCTGAAATCCTTATGAAACTGGACGTTCCGGCGGGCGAAATGGGGTTGCGCGTGGCCTATCACGCCGCCTGTTCATTGCAGCACGGGCAGCAGATCAAGACGTATCCCAAGGATCTGCTGAAACGTGCCGGGTTCGAGGTTGTGGAACCCGCCGACCCCCACCTATGCTGCGGGTCGGCCGGCACCTATAACCTGATGCAGCCGGAGATTTCCGGGCAACTGAAAGCCCGCAAGATACGGACGCTGGAGGCCAAGGTGCCACAGGTCATTGCCGCCGGGAATATCGGCTGCATGATGCAGATCGGGTCGGGCACGGACGTGCCGGTGGTCCACACGGTCGAGCTGCTGGACTGGGCCACGGGCGGGCCGAAACCGCGGGCGCTGGCATAGCGCACAAAGGTTAACAGCCGGGTGTTGGGTGGGTTGATGCCAGGGATACTGCGAAGTGCCCGGACAGCGGTGGCGGGGTGAACGTCGCTCCTCGCGCATGGCATTGTCAGGCACCCTGCCGGTCCAGCCGCGCAATTTCGTCGCTCAGCCGATCGCCCAGCGCCACGTGGTCGATGTCATCGGCCCCCTTCCCCGTGAAGCACAGGTCGCGCCAGAGAAAGGCGATCAGTTCGGCGGCATCTGGCACGGCCGGGTAGCCCGCCGGGTTGGCTGCACGAAACCCGTGCCAGCGTGTATCGGCTTCGAATGCGGCTAGCAGGGTGGCGTCGACCGGGATGACGTGGAAATGCACGGCATGGCCGGGCACCATGCCGAATTTGCCAGCAAAGACATGGGCGGGGTCCAGAATCCGTTCGACGGCCCGGGTGGCCAGGCCGATGGCATGTCCCATCTCTGCAAAGCCCGCCGGGTCAAGCGTGCCGAACCGGCCGGTGGCGTCCCCCAGCGAATTGACGAAAAGGTAGCCCGGGATGCCGAAGGCGGTGTTGAGGTTGATCTGCCAGAATTCACCCTGCCAAAGCTGTCCATTGTCCCGCACGCATGCCCCCTGTTTTCCGCAAGAATAGCCATATTTTCGCCGGATGCGCCCTCTATGCAGGTCGCATGAATTGGATCGTTATGCGTCTTGCCGTGATCTTCTGTCTATGCGCCGCCGATGGCGCAAGTGCCGAAACTTCGGCCCTGCAGACCTTGCGCACCTTGAACGACGCGCGGGACTGGCAGGCCGTGGGGCGGCTGGACGTGGCGGGGCGTGCCTTTTGCACAGGCGCACTGATTGCGCCCGACTTGGTGCTGACGGCGGCGCATTGCCTGTATCATCCGCAGACCGGGCAACTGGTCGCTGCCCGCGACATCCGCTTTCGCGCCGGGCTGCGTGGCGGTCGGGCCGATGCCGAGGTCAGCGCCAGTGCACTGGCCGCACATCCAGCCTTTGACCTCCATGGTGAAGATACATCGGACAGGATCGCCACAGATCTTGCGCTTGTGCGGCTGTCCTCGCCGATCCCCAATCGCATAACGCCCTTTGCCACCGCCAAACGCCCTCGAAAGGGCGACGAGGTCGGCGTCGTGTCCTACGGCGGCAGCCGCGCGCAAAGCCCGGCCTTGCAGGAAACCTGCCAGGTGCTGGCGCGCAGACGGGGCATGCTGATGATGAATTGCACGGTCGAGGCGGGATCGTCCGGCGCACCGGTTTTCACCATCGGCCCGGATGGCACGGCGCAAATCGTCAGTGTGATATCATCGATGATGGACCTTCAGGGCGACCACGTGGCCTTGGGCACCGATCTGGAAAAGCCGCTGACCCTGCTGCGCGAACAAATCGCTGCGACGCCAGCCGAACCGGCACCGAGCGGGCCGGTTGTACGCCGCCTGTCTGCATCGGCAAGCTCCGGTGCGAAATTCGTGAGGCCCTGAGATGCGCATCCCGTTCAAGTCCGCAATTCTGACCCTGACCTGCCTGCTGGCAGGTCCTGCCCATGCTGGCGATGGCGCGCTCAATCGGATCGATGACTGGGCAGAGGCGCGCGGCTGGGAAGGTGTCGGTCTGTTGATGGTCAGCAACCAGTCCACCTGCACCGGCGCGCTGATCGCGCCCGACATGGTTCTGACGGCTGCGCATTGCCTTTACGATCGACGCGGATCGCTTGTGGCGCCGCACCTGATCAACTTCCGCGCCGCCTGGCGAGACGGACAAGCGATTGCCACGCGGGTCGGCAAACATGCGCTCGTGCACCCTGACTATGTCCGGCGCGACCATCCGACCGGCGAAGAGATCTATCGCGATCTGGCGCTGTTGCAGCTGGACCAACCGATCCCGGCGCAAACCGCCGCGCCCTTTGGAACCGGCCGAATGCCCGGGCCGGGGCAGGCGGTTTCGCTGGTATCCTATGGCGCGGGGCGCAACGATGCCGCGTCGCTGGAACGGGCCTGCACCTTGCTGGACGCCCGCGGTGGCGTGGCGGCGTTCAACTGCTCGGCCGTGCCGGGATCATCCGGGTCGCCGGTTTTCGGCGAAATAGGCGGGCAGCCGGTGATTGTGTCGGTTGTTTCGGCGCTTGATGTGACCGGGATCGTCTATGGCATGGACCTTGCGGACCATCTGGACGCGCTGCTGGCTGATTTCGCGGCTGGCACGGGCGTCTACCCGCCCAAGGGCGGCGCCGGGGCACGGCGCATCACCATCGGACAATCCACCGAAAGCGGCGCGCGGTTCGTCCGGCCCTGACCGCGCGGCACAAGCTGCGTGTCCCCCCTTTGCCACGAAGTTTTTTTTGACAAGAAATCTTTCCCCGCGCGGCTGTGGCAGCGGGCCGTTGGCCCTCTGATCCGACCCCTTGAAACGCCGAAACGCCATCCCCATCTGACCCCTGCGGGCGCCGATTGCCGGGCCCGTTCTATCCGCCTGTCCATGCTGGAAGGCACCCACATACCGGATCGCTCACAGGAGGTTCCCCAATGCGAAACTTTGACTTTGCCCCCCTATACCGCGCCACTGTCGGCTTTGATCAGATTGCCGACTTGATGGATCGTGTGCTGGCCAGCGACGTGTCGCAGCCCAGCTACCCCCCTTACAACATTGAAAAAACCGGCGATGACGCCTGGCGCATTTCCATCGCCGTGGCTGGCTTCACCGAAGACGAACTTTCGGTCGAACTGCGTGAAAACGCGCTTTATGTCGCCGCCAAGAAAGCCGCCGACGATGCCGAACGCACCTATCTGCATCGTGGCATCGCCACCCGCGCCTTTGAACGCCGCTTCCACCTGGCCGATCATGTGCGCGTGACCGGCGCTGCCCACGAAAACGGCATGCTGCATATCGACCTGGCCCGCGAAGTGCCCGAAGCACTGAAACCGCGCCGGATCGAGATCAGCAATGGTCGCACCGTCGAGGCCAAGGCCGTAAAGGCCGAATAAGCCCGGCACTTTCCATCCGCGCGGCCGAAAACCGCCGCAAAATCGCTGGATTTCCCGGTCAATTCTGCGCCATGTTGATGGTTCAGAACGACCGGGATTTCTTTATGCGCATTGCCAGTTTCGTCGTCCTTTTCTGTTTCGCGTTGATATTCGCCGCCCCGCCGGCCGCCGGCCAGACGATGCAAACCGGGCCGGTGCCCGAATGGGTCGAAGAGATCGACCTGCCACGCCTGGCACCTGAATATTATCCCCATATCCGCGATGGCGAGGCATTTCACCTGGTCGACTGGCAGGTCCGTGCTGGCGCTGATCACAGTGATTTCTACATGCGCATCGCGTCAGAGGCCGCCAACCGTGCGGCCCTTGAAACCATCGCCACGCTCGTGCGTGATTTCGATCCGAATATCGAGACGCTGACGCTGGTGCAGTTGGATGTCATCCGCGACGGCGTGCGCACAGAATTGCGGGACGACCTGCCGATCGACCATTTCCGCCGCGAAGAAAGCCTGGAGGCAGGCATCATCGACGGTACGATTTCGGCCTTTGTGCAGATCCCCGGCATTGCCGTGGGCGATATCGTGGACACGGCGGTCATTTGGTCAAGCGACGCCTACGTGCCGGGAACCGCCGCCGATATCCGGCTCGCGCTGGGATACAGCGTGCCGGTCGGGCTGTCGCGGATCGTAATCCACGAACCGGCTGGTCTGGGCCTGCGGCTTGGCGGCGATTGGGACGGTGCGGTAATGACCGAAACGGCCCAACCCGATGGCAGCACGCGATACGAATGGCGGCTGAACGCGCACGTGCCGCGCGTGATCGACGATGGCACGCCACCGGAATACGATCCGTTCCAGACAATCCTGACCACGACCTTCTCCGATTGGGGCGCGCTGGGCGACACCATCGCACCGCATTACACGCCCGCCTATCCCCTGCCCGCCAGCTGGGCTGCCCGCACCGATGACATCCTGGCCGAGTTCGACAGTGACGAGGCACGCGCCTTCGCTGCGCTGCGCATGGTGCAGGACGAAATCCGCTATGTCGGGTTGGAGGTTGGCGCAGGTGGCTATTATGCCCGCAGCCCGGAAACGGTGATTGCCAACCATTTTGGTGACTGCAAGGACAAGTCCCTGCTGCTGCACACCATGCTGCAGCGCATGGGAATCAAATCCACTGTGGCGCTTGCCAATCTGGGCCGCGGATATGGCGTGGCCGACCGCCTGCCCGCGCTTTCCGCCTTCAATCACATGATCACCGGTGTCTGGCTCGACGGCGGCTGGTACTGGATGGACCCGACCGGCAGTTTCGAAGCCGGTTTCCTGAATAGCGCCGCCGAACCCAATTACGGCTATGTTCTGCCCATCACCGGAGCGGGCGATGGGCTGCACAAGATCGAACCGCGCGATGCCGCCTGGGGCCATTTCGACCTGACCGAAACCCTGACCTTCACCCCACTTGGCATGTTCCTGGTCGCTGAAACGGTGATGACCGGCGCACGGGCCGACCGCTATCGGCAGGTCTGGGCCAATAGCTCGCCCGAAGACCTGTCGCGGAACTACAACGAGTATTACGCCGAAACCTATCCCGGCATCGTCGCCACCCTGCCACTGGCCATGAAAGACGACCCGGTCGAAAACCGCATTACGCTAACCGAAAGCTATATCCTGCCGCGCATGATGCTGATGGACCCGGATTTGCAGGCGGATTTCCCGTTTTACGCGTCGCATCCGTTCGACCGGCTGCCGCAGGTGCAGATCGGCGCGCGCAAGGATCCGCTGCACGTTCCCGGGCCTTTGACCCATAGCCACACCATTCTGGTCCGCGACGCGCCGATCGAATTTCGCGCGCCCGATCCGGTCCACATGACCAATACGGCGTTTACCCATGACTTCGCTGCAACGGCGTCCGATGGTGGCAATCTGGATCTGAAATGGGTCACGCAGATCCACAACCGACGCGTTTCCGCTGGCGAGGCCGGGCCGGTGATCGCTGCGGCGCGCAAGGCGGCCGGCGAACAGGGCTACACCTGGAACCTGCTGCCGGACGCTGAATAAACTCGGGCCAGCCAAGCCGGCCCGGGCCCTTGCCTGTATTGTCCTGCCCTATCGGTCGAGCGACTGCGCAAGCCGCATCAGCGTGATCGCCTCAGTGCGATACCCGAACGCATCCGTGCCTCGGTTGGCGGTGGCCAGCGCGATGGCATCGCCCCAGCCCCAACTGCCCAGTGCATCCGACCCGCGCAGCAATTCGCCAAAACCCGCGATAGCGGTGGCAAAGCGCGCTTCGCCCCCCGCGCCCGCCATGTCCTGCATGATCGGCAGCTCGATCAACTGGCTCGTGGCCTCACCCGGCTCCTTGTAGCGCAGGCGCAGGAAGCCCAGTTCATCCGATCCATTCGTGGCCACGGGTTCGCCCGCCTGATAGCGCAACGGATCGTTGCGGATGGCGGGCGAGCCAACTGGCGTCACCTCGTAAATCGCCGTGACGGTGTGGCCTGCACCAATGTCGCCCGCATCGACGGCGTCATTGTTGAAATCCTCGCGGTTCAGCGCGCGGGTTTCGTAACCGATCAGCCGGTACTCGGCGATCACGGCCGGGTTGAATTCGACCTGCACCTTCACATCGGACGCGATGGGAAACAGCGCGCCGGTCAGCTGGTCGACCAACACCTTCTGCGCTTCGGCCAGCGTATCGATATAGGCAGCCTGCCCATTCCCGTTCTGCGCCAGTGCCTGCATGGTCGCATCATCCAGATTGCCACGCCCAAAGCCCAGAACCGACAGGAACGTGCCACTGTCGCGCTTGTCGGCAATGAATTCCTTCAGCACCTCAGGGTCGGAAATGCCGACGTTGAAATCGCCATCGGTCGCCAGGATCACGCGGCCGATACGCCCCGGTTCGGCCATGTCGGCGGCCACCGCGTAGGCCTGTTCCAGTCCCTGCTGCCCTGCCGTGCCACCCCCGGCGGCCAGGTTGTCGAGCGCCGCGATGATCTTGGACCGTTCACCTGCGGGCGTCGGGTCCAAAACCAGCCCGGCAGACCCGGCATAGGTGACGATTGCAACCTGATCGTCAGGGCGCAGCTGGCCCAGCATCAGGCGGAAGCTCTGGATCAGAAGTGGCAGCTTGTCGGCATCCTGCATCGACCCGGATGTGTCTATCAGGAAGACGAGGTCCAGCGGCGGGCGGTTGTCCAGTGTGGGCAATTCGCCCTGCAACGCGATGTGGATCAAATCGGTGCCTGCGTTCCATGGCGTATCCATGACCGTTACCGTGGGCCGGAACGGTGCATCGCCGGGTTCGGGCGCGGCATAGTCATATGGGAAGTAGTTCACCATTTCCTCGATCCGCACGGCGTCGCGCGGCGGCAACTGGCCAGCGGTCAGCGAAGATCGGATAACCGAATAGGATGCCGTGTCGACGTCGATGGAAAAGGTCGAAACCGGGTCCTGCGCCACGACTTTCAGCGGGTTCGGTTCGGCGTTGGCATAGGCTTCGGTGTCGGCCTCGGGCAGGTCGATCTGGTCGCGGCCCACCACGACACGCTTGGCTTGCGGTGGGCGCGCGGCCAGCATGGACGCGCTCGGGGCTTCTTGCGCAGCGGCAAAGCTGTCGGCCATGACCATCGCTTCTTCTTCCCGCATCCCTAAATCCGCAGGTTCAGCCAGAGGTTCTGTCACGGGCGCGGCAGTCGGCGCACGTCCGGCCGTCAAAATGCCTTCGTCGCTGTCGGTCGCCGTCAAATCGATTTCAGGCTCTATGACCGGTTCGGCGGTGCTTCCGGCGAGTTCGGGTTTCACCAGTGGGTCATCCGGCACGACGATCTCGCGTAGCGCGGGCGTCATCAGCACGACGGTCACGGTTACAAGGGCGGTTGTGGCGGCAAGCGCGCCGCGGCTTGTCAGGGTATTCAGCATAGTGTTGGCTCCTGTCCTGAGCCAGCCGGTTTTCGGCTGGCTTTCGGATACAGGACGCGCGCCGGTGGCCGATCCTTGGCGGGCGGCGAAAATTTCCTGCGCGGCGCGCAGGTTTGCCTGCCGGGCGGAGTCGTCCGGCGCGGGCGTGGCGGCCTTGAAGGCAGCGCGAAGTTTGTCCAACTCGTCGGTCATGCTTCATCCTCGCGGGCCATTGCCCGCAGCTTTTTCTTTGCCTCGGACACCCGCCAGCTGACGGTGCCTTCGCTGATGCCCAGGATCTGCGCGGCCCCGGCGTGGGTCATGTCGTCTTCGACGATCAGCGCCAACGTGTCACGCAAGTCATCCGGCAAGGCGCGCATCGCCTGGGTCAGCCAGTCAATCTGTTCCGCCGTTTCGCGGTCGGCAGCGCGGCGGTCCACTTCCCAGTCGCCCCAACCATCCGCCGCGCGGTTCCGCACGGCCGCCCGTCTGCGACGGTCATGGGCTGCATTCACAGCGATCCGGTAGAGCCAGGTCGTCACCTTGGCTTCGCCGCGATATCCCGCCAGCTTGCCGGGCAAGGCGGCACATATATCCTGCGTCAGGTCTTCGGCTTCGGCGCGGCTGCCGGTCAATCGGAAAGCCAGCGCGAACAACCCGTCATAGCGACGGTCCAACAGCGCGGCAAAGGCTGCCCCGTCCCCATCCGCCGCCGCGCAGGCAAGCGTTTCGTCGCTGGTTTCCATACGCATCACTTGGGTTGGACGCAGGCCAGACGTCAATCCTTGGCAGATTCACAAATTATTTTGTGTGAAGCCCGCTCAGGGCCCGATGGTCTGGCAGGCCTTGCCGCGCGCTTCCAGTTTCATGCAGGCCATCGACGCCATTTCCTCGGTCATGCCGACGAAATTCGCCTCGTATCCGCGCTTGGAATGGACAACCTTGCGCAACGCGCTGTCGAGCATCCCGATCTCGGCCAATGCGGTTTTCAGCAACTCGCGCTCGGCCTCGAAACTCGTGCCATAGCGGCCGATACTGATGCCCCAGTGTCGCCCACCCGACGTGGACAGTCGCGTGACAATTTCCGGCTGCGGTGTCGGCTCCACGGGCTCCGGGGTGACGTCCAGTGCCGCCATCAACACGCCTGTCGGTCGCGGCAATGGCCGCGGCGACGACCTCAACCCGCCTTCCGCATCGGCGGCAGCAAGCACCTTTTCTTTGGTGGCGGGCTCGATCACGGGCTGCGCATCCTTCAGCGCGGCTTGGATTTCGCTGGCCATGGCCAGCAGCATTTCTTCGGGCAGCGCGGTGTTCGATCCTGGGCGCGGCATTGGTACGAGGCTGACCATAACCAATCCATCTGATCGGGTCATTTTGCTACCGCCATCGCCTTTGCTGTAGTCGGGTTTCGCTGGCCTGCGAACCTTCACCGTACCCGGCGCCCGGCGAAATCCCATATTCATCAATTCGCTGACCTTGGCATTGCGCGCTGCGCTCGACACCGCCCCGAAAACCGTGGTGATGATGCGTTCGTTTCCGCGCCGCGCCGACGCGACCAGGTTGAACCCTGCCGCCTGCGTGTAGCCGGTCTTGATCCCATCGGCACCGGAATAGGATGCCAGGAAACGTGCATTGGTGTTGGAAACGTCGCGCACGCCCGCATCCGTCGAACGACGCGAAAACAGGTTGTAGTATTCGTTGTGGTCAAAATAGAGCTGCCGGCCGAGAATGGTCATGTCCCGCGCGGTGGACATATGGCCGCTTTCGGTCAGACCGTTGGCGTTCTTGAATGTCGTGCGCGTCATGCCGATCGCCTTGGCGGTGCGGTTCATTCGCCGTGCAAAGGCCGCTTCGGACCCCTCGATAGCCTCGCCGATGGCAGTGGCGGCATCATTGGCGGACTTTACCGCTGCGGCGCGGATCAAGTATCGAAACTTGATCTTCTGGCCGGCCTTCAGCCCCAAACGCGACGGTGGTTCACTTGCAGCGTGGCGCGAAATCGTCACCGTATCGTCCAGCGAAATTTCGCCATTCTTGACGGCCTCGAACGCAATATACAGCGTCATCATCTTGGTCAGTGATGCGGGGTGAAGCCGCGTGTCTTCGTTCTGCGCATGCAACACCTCGCCATTGCGGGCATCCATGACCATCGCCGCAAACGGCGCTGAATGCGCCCGCAAGGGCGGCAGCAGCGCCAACAACGTCAGCGCGAGCAGAAATAGTCCGTAGCGGGCAAACTGCCCCAATCGCCGGTCCACGCCGAAACCTTTTTTGCCTCATGAGCCGGGCTCTTTGGTGGCCCGTGCTTCGTTGATTTGCACAAAGGCTAGCAGAAAGGCCTTTGCGTGGAAATCCCCTTATTTTGCGGGGTTTTCGGGTGTGGCAAGGATCAGCCAAAGGAAGATATGGGGGGCGAGCTGCCGCGCGCCGCAACATGTTGACAAACTGGCAGGTCCAAATGCGTTGGACGCTAGCGGATTCCTGCCGTGATATTGAATAACACTTGAGAACGCAGCTAGTTAGCCACAAAGTCCGAACAACCGACCGGGCCAATTGCGGAATGCGATTTCACAGTGGCCTGGCACATGAACGACAGTCACATTGGGCCGGGGGCCACTACGCTGCGACCTGCGGCAAGAAGGAGCACGAAAATGAGAATTCTGGCAACGGCCGCCGCGATGGCCCTTTTGGCATCCCAGGCATCCGCCGGCACCTACGAAACAAGGTGCGAAACCGTCAGCACGCCGTATCAGGCGACCGTCAATGGCGCGAAACCTGAACAGGTTATCGGCGGCGCCATCGTCGGCGGTCTGATCGGCAAAGCCGCGACCAAGAAAAATGCGGGCGCACTGGCCGGTGCCGTCATCGGCGGCGCGGTCGCGAACCAAAGCGGCACACAGACCGTCACCCGTTACAAGGATGTCGAAACCTGCGCCAACGTTTTCATCCCCGAACGCATCACCGACCAGGCTCAGTTGCAGCAGGTCCTTTTGGACCTGAACGCAGGCAAATCCGTCAGCAAAGAGATGACGATGGATGTGCAATACACCATCGGCGTCGGGTATGACGGAAAATGGGGCCCGAAATCCAAGGGCGCCGCCGAAGAATACCTGGCGAACCTTCAGGCTGGCGACCAGTCCGAAGAGCCGCTTTATTCGCTGGTCGTCAATGACGTGGTGATCGTCAGCTCGGCCGACGTGACTGCGATCGACCAGATGAAACAGTCGCTGTTCGAAGCAGGCGTGGATTCGCAGATCTTCGTCGACCTGCAGCAATAACGCGCCCGCACGGAGCGTTTGAAACAACGTCACCGGCCAGCGGCCGGTGGCATCCGGGTTCAGATATGCGCCAGCAATTCCGCCAACCCGCCAAGATCCGGCAGTTCGCGGAATTTCGCCGCCGACAGGGGCGGTTCTGCATGTTCGATCGCCCATGTCAGTTCATGAGGCACCCAGATGCCCCAGGCCCCGGCATCCAGGGCCGGGATCACGTCCGACTTCAGCGAATTGCCTACCATCACCGCCCTGTCGGGCCCGTGGCCGTGCCGTGCGAAAATGGATTCGTAAACTCCACGCGACTTATCCGACACGATCTCGACCGCGTCGAACAGATCGCCCAGCCCGGATTGCGCCAGCTTGCGTTCCTGGTCCAAAAGATCGCCCTTGGTGATCAGCACGATTCGATGATCACCCGCCAGCGCCTCGATCGCTTCCCGGGCATGGGGCAGCAGGTGGATCGGATGCTCCAGCATATCTTGACCCGCCGCAATGATTTCCGAGATCACCGATGCCGGAACGCGGGCATCCGTCACCTCGATGGCGGTTTCGATCATCGACAGAGTGAAACCCTTGATCCCGAACCCGTAGCGTCCAAGATTGCGCCTTTCGGCAGCCAGAAGCCGGTCAGACAGATGATCAGGTTCGGCGAAATCCGCAAGCAACCCGGCGAATCGATCCTGCGTAATTCGGAAGAACTGCTCGTTCTGCCACAGCGTATCATCCGCATCGAAGCCGATTGTCGTTATTTTTTGGGTCATAGCCTGCGGTTAACCAAGTTTTAAGCTTGAACTCTTTTCACCAAGGATCAGGCGAATATATAGTCCCGACGGACAAATCATGACAGTGCGGAGTCGCGACTGGGAATGGCTGGAATGCCCTGGAACATGTCAGGTGACGATGATCACGGCGACAACGACACGGGCGTTGCCACCAAGACGCGTACGCGCACTCAACGGCCGCCCTTGTACAAGGTGCTGTTGCTGAACGATGACTACACGCCGATGGAATTCGTCGTGCATGTGCTGGAACGGTTCTTTGGCCTGAACCATTCGCAGTCGGTGGAAATCATGCTGACCGTGCATCGCAAGGGCGTCGCCGTGGTGGGCGTGTTCGCGCACGAGATTGCCGAAACCAAGGTGGCGCAGGTGATGGATTTCGCGCGCCAGAACCAGCACCCGCTGCAATGCACCATGGAAAAGGAATAGGCAGCCGCCTGCCATGACCGGATCGCGCCTGTCCCACGCCCTGTCATCGGGTGATGCCGTATTGCCTGACGGGCCGGTTGTCGTCTTCCGCCCATCCTCGGATGCCGATTTGTCTGCCATCGAACGCGAACGCGTGACCATCGTTCAAGGGTTCCGCCCGGATTTCGACGCCTGGTGCGCGCGCGGCTACACCTGCCTGGCCGATCAAAGCGCGCTGGACAGCAAACCAACAAGCGCCGTCGTCTTCGTACCCCGCGCGCGCGATCACGCCCACGGCTTGGTCGCCGCCGCTCTGGCCGCAACGAATGGCGGACCGGTCATCGTGGACGGACAAAAGACTGATGGCATCGAAAGCCTGATCAAGGCCGCTCGCAAAGCCGGGGTCGAAGTCTCAGCTGTGCTGTCGATGCGGCACGGCAAACTGGCCACCCTGACCGGGCAGGCCCCGCAGGACTGGCGCTCAAAGTCCCGGAATATCTCCGGGGGCTGGCTGACTGCACCGGGTGTCTTTTCTGCCGACGCGATCGACCCGGCATCGGCCCTGCTCGCCGACGCGCTCAACGGCAAATTGTCCGGAACGGTCGCGGACCTTGGGGCGGGCTGGGGTTACCTTTCCGCCCGCGCGCTGACCGCGAACACGGACATTACCGAAATCCATCTCGTCGAAGCAGAACATGATGCCCTGGATATGGCGCGCATCAATGTCACCGACCCACGCGCGCGGTTTCACTGGGCCGATGCTACGAACTGGGGCGACAAGGGCAGCTTTGACCATGTCGTCATGAACCCGCCCTTTCACACCAGGCGCCGCGCCGAACCCGGCTTGGGGCTTGCCTTCTTCTCGGCGGCCCAGCGCCTGTTGAAGCCCAAGGGCAGCTTGTGGCTGGTCGCCAACCGCCACCTGCCCTACGAAGATGCCCTGAATGCACGGTTTGGCGCAGTCACCGAACTTGCGGGCAGCGCGGGCTTTAAGCTATTGCGGGCAGACCGCCCGTCGAAACGGATCGGCTAAGGGGAAACCATGTCCTTTTCTATTTCCGGCAAGACCGCCATCGTCACGGGTGCTGCCCATGGCATCGGCCTGGCCATAGCCCGCCATTTCGCCGCGCAGGGCGCCAACGTGATGATGGCCGATATCGACGAAGCCGCCCTTATCGAGGAAATCGGCGAAGAGGCCGACCTGGAAGGCGGCAACCTGCGTTGGTTCGCGGGCGATCTGCGCGAACATCTGACCCGAGCAAATCTTTTGTCGGCGACCGTCGACGCCTTCGACCGCATCGACATCCTGATCAATGGCAGTCGTCAGATCGTGCAAACAGATGTCGAAGACGAAAAAGATGACAGCCTGACCACTTTGCTGGAACAGAATCTGACGTCCGGGTATCGCCTGTCACTGGCCGTGGCGGCGCGGATGAAGGCGCAGGAAAGCGAAGACGGCGACGCAGGCGCGATCGTAAACCTGTCCTCAATCGCGGCCCAGCGCAGCCAACCTGAATTGCTGGCCTATTCGGTATCGGCTGCAGCACTTGACCAGGCGACGCGGTCGCTGGCGCTGGCCCTGGCGCCGGATCGCATCCGCGTAAATGCCGTGGCCTTCGGATCGGTGATGAGCGACAGCTTGCGCAACGCGACAGAAGCCGACGAAGACATGCGTGAGGAGATCGCCGAAGGCACCCCGCTTGGACGCATCGCATCACCCAGCGAATTGGCCGACGCGGTACAGTTTCTGGCGTCGGACGCCGCACGTTTCATAACTGGACAGATCCTGACAGTGGACGGCGGACGGACCCTGTCGGACCGTGTCTGCATCCCGGCCCATTGACCGCGAAATTTCCGGGGCGCGAACCCGCGCAGTGGTGGCAGGTAGCCAGCACCACCCGCGGCGCGTTTGGATCAGCTTTCAGGATATTGCGCGATGCACTGGTTGACCTGCGCCTGATACAGGCGTTCCATTTCGGCCCTGCGTTGCAGCAACGATTCAAGTTTGCGTTTCTCAGCGTCCAGATCGATGGCGACGGGAACGCGTTTCTTTTCCGCCACCGCGACATCGCAGTAAATCTCGTCACCTTCCGGTGTCACCCCGCAAACCTGTTCGGTATTGACCAGCACCTGCTTGGTATCCACCGCATAGCCACGCGCCAGATTGGCCCGTGTCGTGGCGATCAGCCCGTCGATGACCTTGATCTCTTTGCCCGCATTGGCGATGCAGGCCTGTTGCGGCGTGGCGCAGGCGGCAAGCCCCAAGAGGGCAAGGATGAAAACAGGTCGCATTTCGTTACCTTTCAATTGACGGCACACTGGGAAAATGGGTGTCGGCCATTGCCTTTGTAACCCTGCTGCGCTTGTTATCAAATAACGACGGGACCCAAGACAGATGACCGACGACATGAAGACTCAGAAAGCTACGGCCTCGGCCTGGTTTCGCGACCTGCGTGACCAGATCGTGGCTGCTTTCGAAGGGCTTGAAGACAGCCAGACCAACGGCCCCTTTGCCGAACTGCCCGCAGGCCGGTTCGAGGTGACTGAAACGAAACGCGCGTCAGATGACGGCACCGATGCCGGCGGCGGACTGATGTCCGTCATGCGCGGCGGCCGGGTGTTCGAAAAGGTCGGCGTGAACGTGTCCACGGTCTATGGCACGCTCGGCGAACGTGCGCAGGCGGCAATGATGGCGCGCAAGGGCATGCCGGGCATGGCCGATGACCCACGCTTCTGGGCCTCGGGCATTTCGCTGGTGGCGCATATGCAGAACCCCCACACCCCCGCCGTTCACATGAACACGCGTATGTTCTGGACCCCCCATGGCTGGTGGTTCGGCGGCGGGTCGGACCTGAACCCCTGCATCGAATATGCCGAAGACACCGCGCATTTTCATGCCGTGCAAAAGGCGTATTGCGACAAGCACGGGCCGGACCATTACCCTAGGCTCAAGGCCTGGGCCGATGACTATTTCTTCGTCCCCCATCGTGGTCGGGCGCGCGGCGTGGGCGGTATCTTTGTGGATGACTACTGTACCGGCGACTGGGATGCGGACTTCGCTTTCATCCAGGATATCGGCCGGGCCTTCCTGCCTGCCTTCCTGCCGATCACAGAAAAGCGCATGGGTCAAAACTGGTCGGATGCCGACAAGGACGCGCAACTGGTGCATCGCGGGCTTTATGCCGAATACAACCTCGTCTACGACCGCGGCACCAAATTCGGGCTGGAAACGGGCCATGACGCCAATGCGGTGCTGATGAGCCTGCCGCCGATGGCAAAATGGGTCTGAGCCTTGCCGACTACCGTCCAAGCGTGGACATCCGGGTGAACGACCGGATGCAACAGGGCTATTCCTACACGCTCGAGGCCATGCCCGGCGCGGATTTCGACCCCGCGTTCCAGCCGCATTATGACCCCGGCGAAATGCTGGCGATGGGCGTGTTCGAGGGCAAGTACTGCAATGACTGCACCGACGAATTGCCCGTTGAATGGTTCGAGCGTGCCAAGCTGTCCGACAAACCCGACCCGTCTGTGAATTACTTTGCCGTGAAAAGCCGCCAACCCTTGTCGGTCTGGCAGGAAAAGGGCTGGATCATCGGTCCGGACCCGCGCGGGTGGTTTCAATGGTATTGCCGCTACTGGCTGGGCCGCCGCCTACCCGACACCGATGCCCGCCAGATCGCCCGCTGGAAGGGCTTCGCCCGCCACGCGGGCCAGATCCGCGCCAATTGCGATCCGGGCGACATCTTTTGCCGACCGCGCCAGCGGCAGGCCTTGCTGCAATGGTCCTATGACCCGTTGATCTGAGGTGCCCGACATGACCGACCAGAAGATTGCCCTTGTCACTGGCGCCGCGCGCGGGATCGGGCTGGCGACCGCCGGGCTGTTCCATGCCGATGGCTGGCAGGTGCATATGCTGGACCGGGATGAGCCCGAGTTGATGAAGGCCGCAGCCACCCTGCCCGGCGCGATTCCGGTCGTCTGCGATGTCTCGCAACCCGATCAGGTGGCTGCGATGGCCAAGGGCTTCGACCGGCTGGATGCGCTGGTCAACAATGCCGGTGTCGCCGATTTCGGACCGATCGAACAAACAGGCTTCGACCGCTGGCGCACCGTCATGGAAACCAACCTCGACGGCGTGTTCCTGACAACGCAGGCGCTAACCCCGGCCTTGAAAGCCGCCAGGGGGGCGATCGTGAATATCGCATCCATCAGCGGGCTGCGGGCATCCACATTGCGGGTGGCATATGGCACGTCCAAGGCAGGCGTCATGCAACTGACCCTGCAACAGGCCGCAGAACTGGGCGAATACGGCATCCGCGCCAACGCCGTCTGCCCCGGCCCGGTAGCGACGAAACTGGCGATGGCGGTGCACACCCAAGACATCATCGACGCCTATCACGACGCGATCCCGCTGAACCGATACGGCACCGAACAGGAGATTGCCGAGGTCATCACGTTCCTCTGCTCGCCTCGTGCATCCTATGTCACTGGGCAGATAATCGCCGTGGATGGCGGGTTCGAGGCGACCGGGATCGGCCTACCGTCGCTCAGGCGCTGACCGGGCGCGGTCCGGCCGACCGCCACAGGATCGTGGCAATGATCCCGATATTGAACACGTTCCAGACAATACCGTTCAGGAAGGCCATCTGGTAGCTGCCGGTCACATCGTGGATCCAGCCCGACATCCACCCGCCCAGCGCCATGCCCAGAACGGTGGTCATCATGACGATGCCGACACGCGTGGCGGCTTCTTCGGCAGGCATATGGTCGCGCACGGCCATCGCATAGGCGGGCACGATGCCGCCCTGGGACAGGCCAAAGACAAGGCTGACCACGTAGAGCGAGGCCATACCGTCAAACGGCAGGAACAGGAACAGCGCCAGACATTGCAGGATACCGCCGGCCAGAATGGTGCGCAGACCGCCCAGCCGGTCACTGATGGCCCCGAAGATCAGCCTCGACACGACCCCGCCCATCAACATCAGCGACAGCATTTCCGCGCCGACGGCCGGGCCGTATCCCAGATCGACGCAGAAGGACACGATGTGGACCTGCGGCATCGCCATCGCAACGCAACAGCCGATGCCCGCAAGCCCCAGCATCAGCGTCAGCGCGTTGTTGGAAAACCCGGTATCGCTGGGGCGGCTGCCGGTGCCCGGGCCACCCGCGCGTTTGGCTTCGATGGTCATGACCTGACGACCCAGCAGGATCGCCATAGGGATGACCACGACTAGGGTGATCGCGGCAAGGCTGGTATAGACCGCGCGCCAACCCTGATTTTCCAGAATTCCCGCCAGCAGTATCGGCCAGACTGCGCCGGACAGGTAGTTGCCGCTGGCCGTCACCGCCACCGCGATGCCTCGCCTGCGCGAAAACCAGTGCGATATATCGGCGATCAGCGGCCCGAAACTGGTCGCCGTGCCAAGACCGATGAAAAACTGCATCGCCGACAGCATCCAGATGCCATCGGCCAACGACCCCAGGAACTTGCCCGCCGCGATGGTCAGCGCCGATCCGATCAGCGCCATCGAAATGCCGTAGCGGTCCACGATCCGCCCTGCCAGCACGTTGCCCAGCGCGAAACCGATCATGGTGATGGTATATGGGATCGACGCATCAGCCCGGTCGATTCCAAATTCCGCCTCAACCGCAGGCATGATGACGATGATCGACCACATGCCGACATTGCCCACCATCGCCACCGCCAGCGTCATCGCAAGGCGCATCCAGCTGTAACGGCTTTCGTGATGGGTAAGGTGTTGCATGGGCTGGACGCTAGGGCCGTGTGGGGCCAGCGTCCAGCGCCAAATTCACACCATCCAGGGCAGGCCGATCAGCGGGTGGTTCAGCCACAGCAGCCAGTCATGGTTCATGAACTGGCCAAAGAACAGCACGAAGGCCACGATGATCCAGATCGCCATTTGCAGAACCGCGCGAAGCAAGCGGAAAGGTGGGAAAGGCGCACGTGCCTGTCCAAGCTTGGACGTTCCTGCAGGGATCAGCGCGCTGCCGGTCCAGATATCCGCATCTTGCCCGGTCATCGCGCGGGCGGCAGCCCGCCCATAGATGCGCGCTTGCCAGCGGCGCAGAAGGGCCACGGCCACGAAGACATAGGCGGCCATGGCCAGCGTCATCTGACCCCGCAATGCCTGCACCTCTTCCGGACCAAAGCTGGCGAAACCGGGGATGATGTCTTCGGCAAAGACCGGCAACGCGCGCGCGCCAAGGATCGGCAGGGCCAGCGCCATTAGCGCGAGCGCCCATCCCACGGTAGACCAGCCCGAATAGCGCACGGCGGACCGGATGCGGGCGAAATCGAAGAAAGCAGACAAGCGGCGTTCGGTGGCCATATGCGCCTGCGCCGTCGGCAGCCAGATCATCAGGATGGCAAAGGCTAACACGCCCAGAATGCCCACCAATGGGCCAAAACCGGCCTGCTCGTATCCCTTGGTGAAAGAGTTGTTCCACCCAGCATACCAGCTGACCGCCCAAAGACCGGCGAAGGGCGCGGTGCCGATGGCCAATGCCACCAATGCCGTGACCCCGTCACGGATATTGGCCGCAAATCCACCAAGCGCGCGCGCGAAGCGCCCCTGCCCCGGCGGCCCCATGACCCAGCCCGGCGGCGGTGGTGCCTCCACCCCAGCGGCCAGCCGTGCCTGTCGTCCCATCATCCGCATGATCCAGCCCAGCAGGACGACCGCCGTCACCGGCGTCAGCCCGGCAATCGTTCCAAGGACCAGGTTGCGCAGGCCCGGCAGGGTACGGGCACGCCGGGCGGGGGTGGCGGCGAACGCGGTCATGCCGACAGCCCGGACAAGATGTCACCTTCGGCATTGGGCGTGGCAAACCCCATGATCGCGCCGATAGTCGGGGCCAGCGCCACCTGTTCGACGCTGCGATCCATCACCCTGCCCTGCGCAATCCCCGGCCCCATCACCAGCGCCCAGATCTCATGCGCGGACCGCGAATTGAAATGGTGCTGGAACGGAACCGACATCAGCGGGTTCGCATCGCGCCCACAGTCGGGGCTGATCACAAATACGGTATTGCCGGCATAGAACGGATCTCGGTCTGCAAAGTCCACCAGCTGACGAATGCCTTCGTCGATGATCGAAATCGCCCGCGTGTAGTGGCTGGCATTGCCCCAATGCACGTAATCCGGGTCCTGATAGTTTACCATCATCAGGCGTGGCTGCAATTCGGTCATGGCGCGAAGGGCCAAGGCGGTCAGCAACCGGTCGCCACGCGGGTTCAGGAACCCGTCGTCCCCATAATGGGCCCGCCAGCGGTCCCAGAAACCCTGCAGTTCAGCCGATTGTTCTGGCGCATAGTCACGCGGGTCCTGCGCGTTCAGTTTCGCCAATTCGGCACGCGCCGCGCGTTCGGCGGCCTCGTCCAGCCCGCCACCTTCGATCATCCTCGAAAACTTGTGCATCTTGAACCGATGCAGGCTCAGCACTTCGGATCGGAAATTGATGCCGTAATGCCCGTTCGCCCCATAGGTCAGAAATTCGTCCTGCGGGCGGTCTTCGCCATTGACCAGCAGCGCCTGATGGGACGGTACATCGAACGCCTTGCGGAAATACTCAAACAGCGTCGGTTCGGCCGGTTCCAGCGCGTCGGTGGCGAATTTCGACCCGGCATGGCGATATGCTTCGTACCGGCCCGTCAGAATGTTGAGTGTGCCTTCGGCGTGCGAGGTATTGCCGCCTTCCATCTGCGAGATCACCATGTTCGGGATCAACACACCACGATCCGCCAGCGTTCGGCGCAGGTAGGGGGCAAAGGTGGTGGCGTCTTCTATGGTTTCGGCCCGCCGAACGCCGCCACCAAAGCGGAGGGTAATGACGTTCGGGCCGCGATAGTCCCGGGCGACCGCCATCCTTGGCAAGGCCGCAGCGGCCATGGTTGCAGCAAGGCCTGCGTGAAATTGTCGACGATCCAATGCGTCCTCTCATGTAATTGGGGTTAACATTGGGATCGCGAATGCAGATTTCAAACCCGCCGGGCGGGAATCCGCCGGTTGCAATGGGAATGTCCGGCGTTCATATACTGTCTGAAACGAACGGGCGAACAGGCGGGACATGACCAATTATCTTGAATTCGAAAAGCCGTTGGCGGAAATCGAAGGCAAGGCCGAAGAGCTGCGCGCCATGGCGCGGGCCAATTCGGAAATGGATGTTTCCAAAGAGGCCGAAGCGCTCGACAAAAAGGCCGCATCGCTTCTGAAGGATCTGTACAAGAACCTGTCACCCTGGCGGAAATGCCAGGTCGCGCGCCACCCTGACCGCCCCCATTGCCGCGACTATATCGAGGCGCTGTTTTCCGAATACACACCGCTCGCCGGTGACCGGAACTTCGCCGACGACCATTCGGTGATGGGCGGTCTGGCGCGGTTCGATGGGCAGCCGGTGATGGTGATCGGCCATGAAAAGGGACATGACACCAAGACCCGTATCGAACGCAATTTCGGCATGGCTCGGCCGGAAGGGTATCGCAAGGCGATCAGGCTGATGGATCTGGCCGACCGTTTCGGTATCCCGATTGTCACACTTGTCGACACTCCCGGTGCCTACCCCGGCAAGGGCGCCGAAGAACGCGGGCAGTCCGAAGCCATCGCGCGGACCACGGAAAAATGTTTGCAGGTCGGCGTGCCTCTGATTTCCATCATCATCGGCGAAGGTGGGTCGGGTGGTGCGGTGGCGTTCGCCACCGGCGATCGCGTGGCCATGCTGGAACATTCGATCTATTCTGTCATCAGCCCCGAAGGCTGCGCGTCGATCCTGTGGAAAGACGCCGAGAAGATGCGCGAAGCGGCCGAGGCGCTGCGCCTGACCGCGCAGGACCTGCAAAAGCTGGGCGTGACTGATCGCGTAATCCCGGAACCGCTGGGCGGCGCGCACCGGGACAAGAAGGCGACGATCGACGCGGTCGGGCGCGAGTTGCAGTCACTGCTGGGCGATCTGGCCAAAAAGAAGCGCGACGCCTTGCGCAAGGACCGTCGGCAGAAATATCTGCGGATGGGGTCACAGGGCCTGGCGGCTTAACATTCGCGCCATACGGGCAACACTGTTTCCGATCTTGCCAGGTGAAAACCCAAATTGGGGCGCAAATGTGGCGGACCGAAGCGCGTCTGCGTGGTTTGCGGCCCTCACCTGTCCAGCAATACAAGTACAATATTATCAAAACTTTAGGTGACTTTGGGGCGCTCAAAAATCCGGATTGTGTCCAAATTGTTGACACAGCATTGCCACATTTCCGCCTCATTTGCTTTGGGCTGGCGCCTCCCCTTCGATAGCTTGGCACCTGTCCAGTTGTATTGAATGCCAGAGGTCAGAAAATGTTGAAGTACGAATACAAGATCGTTCCCGCGCCGGTCGAACAGACCACATCGTGGTTCGCACGCGCAAAAGGCGACGGGTTTGAAAACACTGTCACCGAACTGATGAATGCGCTGGGCGAATGCGGCTGGGACTACATCCGTTCGGAAACCCTGACGACCCGCCGCCGCCGGTTCCTGCGCGCGGCCGCCGTTTCCCGGCACGAGGTTCTGGTTTTCCGCCGGTCCATCGGCGATGTAACCGCCGCCGAAGACAAGGCGCGCATCGTCCTGTCCGAACCCGAAGTCATCACCAAGGTTTCACCGCGCCGCGTGCGCGATCTGGATGCCGTGCGCCGCGTGAAATCCGGCGAACGCCGCATCGAACTGGTGTCTGACGCAATGGCCATGTCACGCGCCAACTGACTGACCGGACGCGCGGCAAGGGACGACGCTGCGCGCCCATCTGGCAAGGCCGGGCATGACTGGGTGCCCGGCCTTTTCACGTCAATACATGCTGCCTTTGGCGCGCTCCGGCCACTCGGCATCATAAGCCGCGCCATCGAAATCCCCTTCGGTCATCTCGGACAGGATATCGCCGACGCTCGGCAGACCCGCGCTATCATCACGCGACCAAAGCCCGGCACGCATCACGGCGCGGGCGCACTGCGTGTATATCTGTTCGATCCGGATGACGATCACCGTGGCAGGCTGGCGACCCTTGCGGTCAAATGTTGCACGCAGTTCAGCATCATCGGTCAATCGCGCCTGCCCGATCAGTCGCACGACATTGTCGTTGCCTGGCACCATGAACATCAGCGACACCCGCGCATCGCGCACGATGTTTCGAAGCGAATCCAGCCGGTTGTTGCCGCGCCAATCCGGAAGGGCCAGATGCTTCTCATCCAGTTCACGCACCACCGGGCCGTCATCGCCGCGCGGACTGACATCGACCCCTTCCGGCCCGATGGTCCCCAGAACCGCAAAGCGCGACGTCATGATCCATTTGCGGTAAAGCGGCGTCATCCGGTCGGCAACCTTGTCCAGCGCCGCGCGGCCGGGCAGACCATAATGCGCCGCCAGAGCCTCTTCGCTCTTGATCCAGTTCATGTCGCCGCCTTTTCGGACACCGCGAACCCGGCCGTCGCCATCAACTCGTTCGACCGCGTCTCGACGACGTTTTCCAGCCTTTGCATGAAAGCATCCTGCCCCAATCCCGGTTGGATCGGGTCCAGAAATTCAACCACCGCCACACCCGGTTTGCGATAGACCCCGTGTCGCGGCCAGAAGACACCCACATTTGTCGCCGCCGGCACCACGGGTTGTTCCAGGCGGTCATACAGCACGAAAATGCCCACCTTATAGGGTCGGTCCGCACCCGGTGCCACACGGGTGCCTTGCGGGTAGATGATCAGCTGCCCCGGTCCAGCGGGGTTGTTTACGACACCCGACACCATCTGGTCGATGGCCTTGGCGCGCTTGCCGCGATCGACAGGCACACAGCCGATGCGCATCCCGAACCAGCCAAGGATCGGCGCGAAACGCAGGATCGACTTCATGACGAAACGCGGACGCGGGGTCGACGCGACGATCATGATGATATCCAGGAAAGACTGGTGCTTGGACGCAATCAACACCTCGTCCGTGGGCGGCGTGCCGCGCACTTCGCAGCGCAGGCCGATCATCCACCCAGCCATCCACATGACAGTCTTGCAATAGGTGCGCACAGCCTTGAACGCCCAATCCCGCGACACCAGCGCGAAGGGCAGGAAGATCACCGCCTCAATCGCCATGACCAGGTACATCGCGCCATTGAATATCAGCGAACGAAGCCACTGTATTGCATAGCCGATCATGTCATGCCCCTGAGCGTCCGGAAGGCGGCCATGCGGGTCGCCACGAATGCCACAATCGCGCTGATGGCCGGGATCAGCAAGGGCAAGGCCCAGTGCCAACCCTGAAAACCCAGGCCGGTCAGGAACCCGCCCTGCAACGAACTGGCAGGGAGCGCGGCAATTCCGATCAGCCCCACCGCGACCCCAGCAGCCGCCCCGGCCAACACGCGCAGGGTAAACCGCCGCACAAAAGCCCGCGCGATAAAGGTGTCCCGCGCCCCGATCAGACGGAGCACGCGAATGACCTGCCCATTGGCCGCCAGCGAAGCATTGGCGGCCAGCGTTATCATGCCCGCCAGCGTCAGGACCATCAACGTCAGTGAAAACAGCCCCAGCCGACGAAGCCAGGTCGCTGCATCGACCAGCGGTTGTCGCCAGCGGGTATGATCATCCAATACGGCACCCGGCACTTCGGCCTGCAGGCGCAGGCGCAGCCCGTCGGGGTCCAACCCTTCAGCGTCCTCGGTGATTTCCACCAGTCGCGGCACGGGCAGGCTGTCCAAGGGCAAGTCCGGCCCGAACCATGGTTCGAGCAGCGCCAGCGCTTCGTCTTCATCGATCGCGCGCGCCGATTGCACGCCGGGCGTCGTGTCCAACACACGTAACGCCGCGGCGACCTGTGCATCTGCCTGCCCTGCAGGTGCCGATATCCGCAACGTCGCCGTGCGCGCCAGTTCAGATGACCAGCGATCCGCCAGCCGCGCCGTGGCCAGCGACAGCGCCAGCGCAAAGACCGCCAGAAACCCCATCGCCGCCGAGGTCAGGAAAGTCAGCCATGCCGTATGGCCCGATGGCGGAACAACCTGTTCAGGCGCGGTCTTGCGGGTCCAGGCGGCTATCTGATCGACCAATGTCACAGTTCGGCCCCCGCCAGTTGCACCTGCCGGTCGCGGATGCGCAGGACGCGTGCGGCCAGTTGCGATTTGGCCCCGCGGATAAGGCCCAGATCATGTGTGGCGAAGATCACTGTCTTGCCCATGTTGTTGAGCTCCACCAGCAGGTTCATGATGCGTTCGGACATTTCCCAATCGACATTGCCCGTTGGTTCGTCGGCGATGATCAGGTCCGGCGACATGATTACTGCGCGGGCCACGGCCGCGCGCTGACGTTCGCCGCCCGACAGTTCAGGCGGCAAGGCGTGGCGGCGTGCTTCCAACCCGACCCAGCCCAGCAAGGATTCCAGGTCTTCCGGTACGACGGTCCGCCCTGCAACCACCGCTGGCAACGCGATGTTTTCTTCGACCGACAAGTGGTCGAGGAACTGGCAATCCTGGTGGATGACACCGATCCGGCGCCGGGCCCTGGCGATGTCATCGCGGGTCATGGCGGGTGCCTGCTTCCCAAAAATCTGTAAGCCCCCGGATCCAATCGCCAGGTCCAGATAACACAGCCTTAGAAAGGTCGTCTTGCCCACGCCGGATGGCCCGGTCAAAAAATGGAACGATCCTGGCGCAATCGTAAGCGTCAGGGCCGAAAACAGCTCCCGGTCGCCATATCCGTAGCTGACTTTTTCGAAATTTATCACCGGATTGATCCGCCCTGCCCTGCCGCGACTCTTTTGCCTCAGCTTACCGGCGGTTTCAATCGGCGCGCGCCTAATGCTTGGCCTGTGGACAATTCTTTGTTAAGGCTCGACGCAATAAGGCCCAATTCGTCCTGTTGGGGATTTCGGCAGGCGGACAGAAACAACGGGCTAGATTGAGGTTGCGGATGCGTTTGATCTGTCCGAATTGCGGCGCCCAGTACGAGGTCGACGCCAGCGTCATTCCCGCTGGCGGGCGCGATGTGCAATGTTCGAATTGCGGTCATACCTGGTATCAACGTGCGCCGTCGCGCCCGGTCGAGGCGGCGGAAGCGGAACAAGTACACGCCGACGTCGAAACCGCAGAAGCCGCTGAAACGGAACAGGAATACTACGAAGACGCCGATTTGGCGCCAGAGGCGGCTGCCAGCGCAAGCGATGAGTTTGCCGAAGACGCGGACGAAGACGAAATCGAACCCGAAACCCCGCCTGCCTCGGCGCGTAGCGCGCTGGATCCCGAAGTCAGCGGCATTCTGCAGGAAGAAGCGCAGCGCGAGCAGGCCGAACGCGCCGCCGAACAGTCCTTGGCGACCCAAACGCATGCCGGACTGGGGCTTGATGCCACCGACGGCGAAACCCCGCCCAACGTCAAGGAACGGATGGCGCGGTTGCGCGAACTGGATGACGAACTGGCGGTCACCGCTGCCGCTGCGGCGCCTGTGGCCGGTGGTCGCAAGGATTTGCTGCCCGATATCGAAGAGATCAATTCCAGCCTGACACCGGACGATGACGGCGCGGACGCCGATGAACTGCCGGAACCGGTCGTCGCCGAACGCGCGCGCCGGGCGGGTTTCCGACGTGGCTTTGCGCTGGCAATCATCATCTTCGCGATCATGACATTGCTATACCTGTACGCGCCGCAAATCGTGCAGATGAACCCGCAGACCGAACCCGCGATGGCGGCCTATGTCGATTGGGTGAATGGCTTGCGCGAAGCCGTCAACGGCTTCATGGCCCGAACCGCCGAACGGCTGACTGCCCTTCTGACATCAATAAACTCGAACGGTTGACCCCAGCCTGTCCAAGCTTGGACAGCATCGCAATCGGGTTGCCGCGTCTTCGTATTCACTGGGTTCAGAAGCGGTCCAACAACCGCTTCAGATAGTCGAGCTCTGCCTCGGGGCGTTCCAGTTCGCCGGACCTGCGACGCAATTCGCCCAGCAACTCCTCGGCCCGGCGGTAAACGTCCTGGCCCTGCAGCATTTCGCGATCGGTGCCGACTTCCTGTCCATTGGCCGCGTCCCGGCCCAGCGGATCGCGGGTGCCTTGCGTGTTGTTCTGGCCATTGGCCTGGCCCTGCTGACCTTCGGCCTGCTGCTGCGCCATGTCTTCCGCCAGATCCCGCATCCCTTCGCGCAAGGATTCCATCGCATCAGCTTGTTCATCCAGCGCGCCGGGAAGGTCTCCATCGCGAAGCGCGTCTTCGGCCCGGTCCATGGCGCGGCCCGCATCTTCCAGTGATTGGCGAACGCCGTTGCCCGCCGATCCCGGCAGGTTCTGTGTCTGGCGGCCCAGTTGATCGCGCAGCGCCTGCTGGCGTTCGGCGAGGCCCAGTTGCCCGTCGCCTTCACCGGGTTGCTGCCCGGTCTGACCTTGCCCTTGCGGCCCTTGCTGACCCTGTTGCCCTTGCTGACCCTGTTGGCCCTGCTGCCCTTGTTGGCCGGGTTGCTGGCCGGGCTGCTGCAAACCTTGGAACGTGTCATCGGACAGACCTTGCTGGTCGCGCAGGGTTTCGGCCAGGTCGTTCATCGACTGCTCGCCCGGGCTTTGCTGCCCCTGTTCGCCGCGACCGACCTGCATGTTTTCCATCATCTGGCGCAGCATCTCCATCAGTTCCTGCGCCTCGGCCATGCGGCCCTGTTCCATCAGTTCCTGCAACCGGTCCAGCAATTGTTCCAGCTGATCCCCGGTTATCTGCTGCCTGTCCTGATCGGATTGCTGCTGATCGTTTTCGGGCGCCTGTTCGGCCAATTGCTGCATGTAGTCTTGCAGGGCCTCGCGGAACTCCTGCATCAATTCGTCAATCTCATCCTGCGACGCGCCATCGCGCATGGCCTGTTCCAACCGCTCTTCTGCACGACGCAACCGTTCCAGCGCATCGGCCAGGTTGCCTTCCTCGATCCCGACCGCAAGCGCCCAAAGCTCTTCGGCCAACTGGTCCTGCATTTCCGGGGACAAGCTGTTCAGTCTTTGAAAGGTTTCCAACCGCCGGATGATCTGCTGCATCTTCAACAGGTCCGTTTCCCGTTCGAAATCTTCGCCCGGATTATAGGATACGGCGCGTAGGATCTGCGCGATGCGCCGCGCGTTTTCACGGGTCCAAAGCAGATCGCGCCGCTGTTCGATGATCGCCGCCGCCGCCGGGTCGAAGAACCGGCGCGCTGGCAGGATGATCGGTTCAGGTTGCGAATAGCCGACCTGCAGGGCCGCATCATTGGCGCCAAGGGTCAGTGTCACCGGAAGGCCCGCCCAGGGATGCTTGACCAGCATCTCCTCCAGAATGCCTTCGATCTCGCGCCGGTCGCCGGTAAAGGGCAAGGGTAGGTCCAGTTCAATCGCCGCGCGCGGTTCGGGTTCGGCGGTCAGGCCATAGGCGCGCGTGACGCGCGGCAGGTCCAGTTCGATCCGGGCAAAGCCCGTCGTCACACCGTAATCGTCACCTGCCGTCCAAGGTTGGCGCCAGACGCCGGATATGCGGGTTTCCAGATCACCGGACGGTGCGATTTCGGGGGCGGCATCGCCCAATGCGGTGAAGTCGAACACCCGACCGTTCGGCCCGGAAATCGTCAGCGTGCCGGATTGGGCCAGATCAAAGGACAGGGTTGGGTCCGTCAGGTCAGCCGCCGGTGTGTCGGCAAAGGTCTGGCTGACGCTCAACGCGCCCGCTTCGCCATATAGTCGAACCGAAATCCGGCTGCCGACCGGGACCGGCACGGCATCGTCGCCCAGATCGGCCAGATAAAGCGCCGGTTTGCCGGTATAGCCGGGCGGTTCGACCCAGCCTTCCCAGGCCGGGCCGTTGGCCAGCATCGGCGCGTCTGCGGCGGGCTTGGTGGCTTCGGCCAGTTTCGAAAATGACCCGAAAAGCAGCGCCATGGTCAGGGCGGTCACAGCCACCAGCCGGATGGCGAAAGGATCGCGGCGCGCAAGGTCGGGGCGTGGTCCAACCGCACGCGCACCCGTCAAACGCGCCTTCATCCGGGTCAGGTGCGCGCGCCACAGGCGACGTGATGCGTCGTCCTTGGCGCCGAGCGCAATGTTGTCGCGCAGCGCCGCGATGGGTCGTCCGGGCAATTGCGCATCGATGCGGTCCAGCACATCGTCCCGGCGGGCTGGGCGGTGGGTGACCATGCCGAAGGTCAGCGCCACCAACAGCACCAGCCCCACTGCGCCGCCGATCCAGATGCGCCATGTTCCCGGGATCAGGTCTGCGGCGCCGAACATCGCGGCAGCGAAAGTTAGGCCCAAAAGGGAAAGAAACGGCCAATAGGCCTGCAACAAACGTTCCAGCCGAAACGCCCAACTGGTCAGCCGCACGGGGCGCCTGAGCCTTGGGAATTCGTCGGTTATGTCGGGGTTGTGCCGGGCCATGCCTTTCCGTCTGCAATGCCCCGGCGCCTTGGCGTCAGAGCCATTCCGGTATGCTATCGCGTTTCAGCATCTCTTCATAGCTTGGACGCGCGCGAATGACAGCGAATTGATCGCCCTTCACCAGCACCTCGGGGATTAGGGGCCGGGAATTATATTCGCTGGACATGACCGCGCCATAGGCACCAGCGGACCGGAAAGCCACCAGATCGCCTGCCGCGACCGGCGCCATGACCCGGCCACGTGCAAAGGTATCGCCGGTTTCACAGACCGGGCCGACAATGTCATAGCGGTCGGGTTCGATGCCCGGCACAGGTTCGACCACGGGCTCGATATCGTGATGGGCGTCATACATGGCCGGTCGGACCAGGTCATTCATCGCCGCATCAACGATCATGAAATTGCGGTCTTCGCCGCGTTTCACATAGATCACCTGCGTGACCATGATCCCTGCATTGCCTGCGATCAGCCGACCCGGTTCAATCTCGATCTCGCATCCCAGATGGCCCAGCGTTTCCTTCACCATTGCGCCATATTCGATGGGCAACGGCGGGGCGGTGTTGGACCGTTCGTAGGGAATGCCCAGCCCGCCACCCAGGTCGAGCCGGGTGATGTCATGGCCATCGGCGCGCAGCGTGGCAGTCAAGTCGGCGACCTTGGCATAGGCGGCCTGAAACGGGGCCAGGTCGGTCAGCTGGCTGCCGATATGCACGTCGATCCCGACGGCGCGGATATGTGGCAGGGCGGCAATCTCGGCATAGACTTCACGGGCGCGCGAAATGGGGATGCCGAACTTGTTTTCGGATTTTCCGGTGGCGATCTTGTGATGGGTCTTGGCGTCCACATCGGGGTTAACGCGGACGGTAACCGGCGCGGTCACGCCCAGCGACCCGGCGACCTCGTTCAGGGCCAGCAGTTCGGGTTCGCTTTCGACGTTGAATTGCCGGATGCCGCCTTCCAGAGCCACGCGCATTTCGGCACGCGTCTTGCCGACGCCGGAAAACACGATGCGCTCACCCGGAACGCCAGCCGCTTTCGCGCGCAGGTATTCACCCATGGACACAACGTCCATGCCCGCGCCCAGATCGCCCAGCAGCTTGACCACGGCAAGGTTCGAATTGGCCTTCATCGCATAGCAGATCAGGTGATCGGTGCCCTCCAGCGCCTCCTGAAACAGGCGGTAATGGCGGGTCAGGGTCGCGGCAGAATAGCAAAAGAACGGCGTGCCGACGCTGGCCGCAATCTCGGACACCGGCACGTCTTCGGCATGAAGCTGCCCGTCGCGGAAAAGGAAATGGTCCATCGTCGTCGCTACCCTTGCGCCGGATATGCCCGGCGGGCGGTGCATAGCGGGATTCTGACGGTGAAAGAAGCCGAAATTGGCTAGTCTTCCATAATGGCAACCAGGGTCAGACGCGCGCCACCTTCGCCCGACAGGACAAGGTTACCGCCGGGTTCAAGGTCAAACGATATAGGTGCCCCAAGGAACGCAATCATCTTGGCTTCGAGTTCTGCACCTGCCCCGACACAGGCACGACGGGTCATGCGCAACGGGCCAACATGCAACCTGTCGTCGATCAGCTCATAGCTGCCGCCAAAGCTGTTGCATCCGGTCGAACCGGAAATCTCTCCGTCAACCATGAAGCGTATAGACGGCCCTTCGGGTTCATGAATGGCATCGTCGCCGATCGCCATGACCGACCAGACGAACCGCGTCAGCTCCGCAGCACTTTTGCCACCGCAGCCGGTCAATTTGCGTTCGCCATATTGGACCTCGACCATATAGGGAAAGAGTTCACCAGACATATCGTCCCGGCAGGGTTCGAAGGTCTGGGTGACGATGATCAACGGCGCGCCGTTGTCGGTGACGGTCACGCTGCGGCTGGCATCGGTTCGGCTTGCGGCGGTCGCGGCGCGCGTGATTTGATGTTCGCCGTAGTCGGTTACCAGCGCAATCTGCCCATCGGCCACGGTGACGGTCCAGCCCGGTTCATTGCCCTGCCCGGTGAAACTCACACCGGCCGGATCAATGTCGGTTGCCTGCGCAGTGCCGGTCAATTCCGCGTCGCAGGCCGTAAGGCCAGCAAGCGCAATGGCCAACGTTGCCACACGGCGGATCATCTGACGGACCTACCCGCCAAACGTGAACCCGATGGAAGTTTTCGAAAACGTCCCGCTTGTCGAGCTGTAGCCGACAGTCTGCGATGCGCTGACATCAGGCGTCAGCGGCTGCCCGTCGACGCCACAGGCGGCAAGCGTCAGGGCAAAGCCAAGAAGGATCAGCGGTTTCATTCCAGCACCTTTTTCCAGCGCGCCACCTGTTCGCGTACGCGAACCGGGGCCGTTCCGCCATAGGATGTGCGGCTGGCGACAGAATTTTCAACCGTCAGCACATCGAAAACCTGGGCCGTTATCCGCCGATCCACCGTCTGCATATCGTCAAGTGACAGTTCCGGCAGGTCGCACATTTTGGCTTCGGCCAGCGCCACCGCGCGGCATGTGACAT
>JBNKYL010000247.1:0-2340 GCA_050300875.1 Paracoccaceae bacterium | reverse complement strand
GGCGCGCTCCTGATCGGCATCGCGGCGGGATGGGCGGCGCTGGGGTTCCGGCTGGGAATCTCGGCCCTGCAAGGCTGGGTCTATGGCACGGACGACCCGTCGCGGCTGCATTCCTTCGCCGAAACGCTGCCCTGGTACTGGATCGTGGCCCTGCCGGTGCTGGGCGGTTTGGTCGTGGGGCTGATCCTGCATTTCTTTACGCCGGACGGGCGGGTGCGGTCGGTCGCGGATGTGATCGAAGGCGCGGCGCTGACCGAAGGACGGGTCGAATACAAGGCCGGGATTGCGTCGGCATTCGCGTCGCTGATCACGTTGTCCACCGGGGGATCTTCGGGCCGGGAAGGTCCGGTCGTGCACCTGGCGGGCATCATTTCGACATGGGTGGCCGAACGCATCCGGGCCGATGGGATCACCGGGCGCGACCTGTTGGGCTGCGCGGTTGCCGCTGCCGTTTCGGCCAGCTTCAACGCGCCGATTGCAGGCACGCTTTTCGCGCTGGAGGTCATCCTGCGCCATTTTGCGGTGCATGCCTTCGCGCCCATCGTGATTGCTTCGGTCGCGGGTACGATTGTCAGCCGTTGGCAATTTGGCGATGTGACCGAGTTCACCTTGCCGGTCGCCAATCAGCTGGAATTCTACGTCGAACTGCCCGCCTTCCTGATGCTGGGGCTGGTCTGTGGGCTGGTGGCATCACTTGTGATCCGGTCGATCCTGTGGGCCGAGGATCTGGCGGGCGATGTGCAGGCAAAGTCGAAGCTGCCACGTTATTTGCGACCGATGGTTTCGGGTTTGATGCTGGGCATATTGGCAATCTGGTTCCCGCATATCATTGGCGTTGGGTATGAAACCATATCCGCCGCGTTGACCGGAGAAATCCTGCTGTGGGAGGCAATTGTCTTTGCCATCCTGAAGGCCGTTGCGCTGGCCATCACGATGGCGGGTCGTATGGGCGGCGGCGTGTTTTCACCGTCGCTGATGTTGGGCGCGCTGACCGGGCTGGCCTTTGGGTTGATCGCCACGCCGATTTTTCCAGAGGTGTCGGGGTCCGAGACCATCTATGCGTTGGCTGGGATGGGGGCCGTGGCCGCCGCCGTGCTGGGCGCGCCGATATCGACGACTTTGATCGTTTTCGAACTGACCGGCGACTGGCAGACGGGGTTGGCGGTGATGGTCGCGGTGTCGATGTCGACGGCACTGGCGTCGAAACTGGCCGGGCGGTCGTTCTTCCTGATACAGCTGGAACGGCGCGGCGTGCATCTGGCCGCAGGCCCACAGGCCTATCTGTTGTCGGTTCTGCGCTGCGGGCGAACGATGCGGGCCATCGGCACGCCGGGTTGCCCCGGGGAAGACGCTTGCGAAGACCTGATCGGGCGCGGCATGTGGCTGCGCCGATCCAGTACGCTGGAAACGGCGCTGACGGTGTTCGAGAATGCCGGGGGTGAAGTGACCTATCTACCGGTCATCACGGGCGAACCGGGGCGGGACGAAGTGATTTGCGGCGTGCTTTATCACGTTGATGCGCTGGCAGCGTATAACCGGGCTCTGGCCGACACGGCGGCCGAGGAACATTCCTGATCTGGCTTGTCCGACGCTGTGGGTATGTCAGAGTTTTTCGACAGCAACGCGATCGGTGTAAAACGCGATATGGCCGGCGATCCGTTCGGCCCCTGGCAACGGGTTCTCATAGGACCAGGCGGCGTTCGCGATCGGGCCGGATTTGGTCACGATGGTGAAATAGCTGGCATCGCCCTTATGCGGGCAATGGCTGGTGTGGTCCGTGGCGTCCAGAAAGGCCATCGCCAGGTCTTCGCGCGGGAAATAGATGACCGGGGGATAGTCGCCTTCGGCCAGTTCCAGCGCGCGGGCGCTTTCGCCGATGACCGCGCCGCCGGCGCGCACGACCCAGGTGCCGGGGGCGTCGTAGATCTTGATGCGGTCAGACATGGCGTTTCACTCCTGTTGCGATGGCGAAGGGTAGCAGACCCGGCAGGCCCGCGCAAAGTGGTCAGATCGGCGCGGTGGCGCGCCTGAGCCAGTCGAGCACGTCACCTTCGACGAGCGGCCCGACAAGCGCCAGCACCTGTGCGTGATAGGTGTTGAGCCAGTCAATTTCGTCCGGGCTCATCAGGTCGCGGGCGATAGGCCGGGTGTCGATGGGCACCCAGGTGATGGTTTCGAAATCCAGCTGGTCGCGTTTGTCGCCGGTCTTTTCGGCCTCGCGCACGACTATCAGGTTTTCGATGCGGATGCCGAAATGGCCCTCGCGGTAATATCCCGGTTCGTTGGACAGGATCATGCCGGGGCGCAGCGCCACGTCGGACCGTCGCGACAGGCTTTGCG
>JBNKYL010000246.1:0-12398 GCA_050300875.1 Paracoccaceae bacterium | reverse complement strand
AGTCTGACAAGCCGCGCGCCGACCTCAGCGGCAAAGGCCCTTCGGTCAAGTGTCGCCTCGTCGGTTTGGCGTTCAAAGGCGTGGCGCGCCGCGCCCGGCGCGGCTTGCCCCCTGCCTGTGCGGTCGGCGTAGTCCGACCCTTGTTTTTCAGCTGCGTCAAGCTGTCCAAGTTCGGACAACCCCTTGCCCACACCGTGGTTTTCAAAGAAACGTGCATGTTTGTCGTCACAGGTGACGACCACGGTTTTGATCGCTTTCATGTTTCGCCCCTCCTCGCGTCACAGTGCGACTCTAGCATTGCGCCGGCGGGGAAACATTGATCTGGCGCAGCCTAGGCTGGTTCCAGCACGCCCTTTTTTCCCGCCAGGTCGCGCATCTTGGACTGCAGCTTTTCGAACGCGCGCACCTCGATCTGGCGAATGCGTTCGCGGCTGACATCATATTGGCCCGACAGCTCTTCCAGCGTCACGGGCTCATCCTTCAGGCGGCGCTGCATCAGAATGTCCTTTTCTCGGTCATTCAGAACACTCATCGCTTCGGCCAGCAATTCGCGCCGCATTTCCAGCTCGTCTTTTTCTTCATAGGCTGCAGCCTGGTCGGCGTCTTCGTCTTCCAGCCAGTCCTGCCATTGCGACGAACTATCGCCATCCGTGCCGATCTGTACATTCAGCGATGCATCGCCGCCCGACAGGCGCCGGTTCATGGGAATGACCTCGTCCTCGGTCACGCCCAGGTCATGGGCGATGCGTTCCACGTTGTCGGGATGCAGGTCACCCTCTTCCAGCGCGCCGATACGGGCCTTGGCCTTGCGCAGGTTGAAGAACAGCTTCTTCTGCGCGCTCGTGGTGCCCAGTTTCACCATAGACCACGACCGCAGAACATATTCCTGGATCGACGCCCGGATCCACCACATTGCATAGGTGGCCAGACGGAACCCCTTTTCAGGGTCGAACTTCTTGACCGCCTGCATCAGGCCGACATTTGCCTCGGAAATCACTTCGGCCTGCGGCAGGCCATAGCCGCGATAGCCCATCGCGATCTTGGCGGCCAAACGCAGGTGGCTGGTGACCAGCTTGTGGGCTGCACCCGAATCTTCATGATCGACCCAGCGCTTGGCCAGCATGTATTCCTCTTCCGGTTCCAGCATCGGGAACTTGCGGATTTCCTGCAGATACCGGTTCAACCCCTGTTCGGGGGACGGTGCGGGAAGGTTGGCATAGTTGCTCATCTGGCGTCTCAAGTCCTCTCTGTGCGCCCCAATGTTACAAGGCTTAACTTCCAAATAGGAAAGCCATCAGGGCATTTCAAGACCGGCCGACACCCTAACACCGGGCAAATCGGCCTGCGCGGCAAAGCTGCATTTGTTGCCTGTTTCTCACGCATTTGTGCAAACGGCGATCAATGACACAAAAATACGTTAAAAATCCGTAAGCTGAAGGTGAACGGCGCCGATACTTGCCGAAAAATTAGTGATTGAGCGGAGGTTTTGAGCAGTCGCATGCGAATCGTTTCAATTGCGTTCCGGGCTCTGACGACTTTGACCGCGATGACGTTGATTGCAGGCCACCATGTTGTTGCGGGCTGGAACAACCCGGTCTGATCGCCGTTGCAGGGGCGGCCCCGACAACATGAACTTCATCAAGGTGATCGACCGTTACGGCACGGTCACCCAATCCTGGTTGCCAGATTGGTTCGATATCTGGCCCGCGATACCACCGGTCATTTCTGCCGCTCGCCGGCCCGCATCAGTACGACCTGCTTCAGAGGCTCTCGCCCACCGGCGAGCTTCTTTTGGACGTCAGCCCGTTGGACGTCATCCGCGATAACATCAACCTCAGCCCCGCGCGCAGGTCCGATGATCCCGGCAGCCGGATATTGCCGCCAATCTCGCCACCGGGGCCATCGAACCCTATTTTACGGGACTGGGCGAAACCGCGTTCTACAGCGACATGATGGGCAAACGGCGATTGCTGCCCAACGGCAACCTGATGGTCACCGCTTCGCTGGAAGCCCGCGCGTATGAGGTCACAACAGATGGCAGGCTCGTCGGGCAGATCACCTATGTGACACGCGGCGGCAAAGTCGCGATCCTGACCAGCGTTGCCGTGTTGCCCCCGGACATGGACGCCGCATTTTTCGCCAAGGCACGCGCCCGTTGCGGCGGTCAAGCACCGGACCGGAGCGCTGCCAGTAATTCGGACATGTCGGCCGGCAATTCAGCCTCGAACCGCATGGCGCGGCCGTCGTCCGGGTGTGCAAAGCCCAGGACAGCTGCATGCAGCGCCTGCCTCGGGAACCCCTTGACCAGGACCAAGGCCGCATCGGGTAACGCACCGGCCTTCAACGCGCGGCGACCGCCATAGATGGGATCGCCCACCAACCCATGCCCGGCATAGGCCATATGCACGCGGATCTGGTGGGTCCGACCGGTTTCCAACCGACACTCGACCAGTGCCACGACCGGCGGATTGCCGAAGGTTTCGACCAAGCGAACGCGCGTTACGGCATGACGCCCGCCGGTGAACGTCACGGCCTGTTTCTGCCGCTCGGTCCTGTGCCGATCCAGCCCCGAAGTTATCTTCACCAAATTACCCGGCTCGAAACTGACGCCACGCAACCCCTTTAGCCGGGGTTCCGCCCTGTCCGGCACGCCATAGCAAACCGCCTGGTAAACGCGTTCAACACTGTGCTTTTCAAACTGAGCTGCCAGCGCGTGATGTGCGGCATCGGTTTTGGCCACGACCAGCAAACCGGACGTTTCCTTGTCGATCCGATGCACGATACCGGGGCGCTTTTCGCCGCCAATCCCCGCCAGGCTGTCGCCGCAATGGGCCAAAAGCGCATTGACCAGCGTGTTGTCGGGCGACCCCGGCGCCGGGTGCACAACCATGCCCGCCGGCTTGTTGACCACGATCAGCGCCGCATCTTCGTAGACCACATCCAGCGGAATATCCTGCGCTACCACATCAACTTCGGCACTGTCAGGCACGCGTATCGTGATCGGCTCGCCTTCGGCCACCTTCACGCGCGGGCTGTCCAGCACCGCACCGCCGCGGCTGACCGCACCTTCGGCGATCAGTGCGGCGATACGCGACCGCGATAGGGCTTCGGCCTCTGGCACATCGCGGGCCAGTGCCTTATCAAGCCGTGCGGGCGGGTCTGCCCCGATGATGACGGTTATTTCGCGCATGGTCCCTGACGACAGCTCCCAGAACGGTGCCGAACCGGCCAACCTGCGCTTTCTGCGCCGTTTGGTGACGGTTCTGACCGCGGTGATGATCCTGGGCCTTCTAACCATCGTCGCGCTGCTTGTCATCCGGCTGGGTGCGGCGCGCCCCCTGCCCTTGCCAGATCTGATCACCCTGCCCGAGGGCGCAACGGCCACGGCCTTCACCCGCGGGTCCGATTGGTATGCGGTCGTGACCGGCGATAACCGCATCCTGATCTTCGATGCCGAAACCGGCGCGATCCGCCAGACCGTGACGATTGCTCCATAATTGTCGTGTTCACGGCGCAATCTAACTCGATGTGCCGCTCAACAGTTGCCCGAACCCGCAGTTTCCGACTTCTCGCGGGGGAAAAGCCGGCACCTGGAAGTGAACCGGGATCGGGCAAACACCAATTCGCAGTTTCAACAGCGCTATTGGCACACCCCGCATCGGCACCCTCACCTGATGCTGGGCATCGTCTTCCGCTTTGCCGCAACGCAATTCCGTTGGCCATTTCGGACAGGTTCAAAAAAAAAATCCGCCGGTCCTTCATCGAAGTCGGCAACCGCATAAGCGAGGATCACAATGGCATTGTGACCTGGGCCCATCTTCTGCCATTATCCATGGATAAGGCGTTTTTTGCAGGGCTTCGCAACCAATGCGGGAAATGATAAAAAATCTAGAGTAGAAATTTACGAGGCAGACCCATGCTGAAATACCTACTGACCGCCACTTTGTTGATCAGTGTTCTGGCAACCCCTGCAGCCGCCTATATCGGGCCAGGTGCGGGGCTGGGTGCGATCGGCACGGTCATAGCCGTGATCGGCGCGATCCTTTTGATGATCGTCGGATTCGTCTGGTATCCGGTCAAGCGTTTGCTCAAGCGCGGCAAGAAAACCGAACCGAGCGCCGACGAACAATGATCATCCTTGCGGCCGCGCTTGCTGTCGCGGCCTTCCTGGTCGGGTTTCAGATCACCGGGATCATACCGACGGCCACGCGCATCGTCGCGCTTGCACGCGGGGCCGGTGCAGTCATGGCCGACAAATCGCTGTCGGATGACGAAAAGGAAAAGGCGATCCAGAAATCCGCTCTGGCCATGATGGGCAGTGCATTTTCAATCTTCTTCCGGGTCGCGGCAACCCTTCTGGTCACCGTGCTGCCGGTCTATCTGCTGCATTGGGTTGGCGCGGTGGATGCGAACGCCGTCTTCGCCTTTCTCGCGCGCATCGACGTGATCATCGGCGCGACCGTGATCGTCATGGGCGGACTGTGGCTTTGGTCAAAGCGCCCGCAAAGGCAGGGCTCCGGCAGCCAGTATACGGCGATGGATCGCTTCGTTCACCGCCTCGCCTTCGCCGCTCCCTTCGTGCAGGCCACCGCCGCCGATGTCGAAGATGGGGTCTTCGGCAAGGATATCGAGGGCATCGAAGACAGTCCGCCGATCTTCATCACCTCGCTACCGCGTGCGGGCACAACGATCGTGCTGAACGCTCTGCACCCCCTGCCCGGCGTGGCCACGCACCTCTATCGCGACATGCCTTTTGTCATGGCCCCGCTCTTCTGGTCCCGCCTGTCCGGCGCCGACCAGAAAACGGGCGAACTGGCCGAACGCGCCCATGGCGACGGGATCAAGGTGGGCTATGACAGCCCAGAAGCGTTTGAAGAGGTGATCTGGCGCCATTTCTGGCCCAAACATTACCACGACGACCGCATCGATCTTTGGACGGCCTCTGAAAAGGACGCCGAAGCCACCGCTTTTTTCCGTAAGCATTTCCGCAAGATCATCTCGCTGCGCACGGGCAAGACCGGGCGCTACGTGTCCAAGAACAACGGCAATATCGCCCGGCTTGACCTGCTGGGCGCGATGTTTCCCGATGCCAGCGTGATCCTGCCACTGCGCGATCCGGCCGAACATGCGGCTTCTCTTCTGCGCCAACATCAGAACTTTCTGGCCCAGCACGCCGCCGACCGCTTCGTGAAACGCTACATGCGCGATGTCGGGCACTACGAATTCGGCGAATTGCATCGGCCCGTTGCCTTTGAAGGTCTGACCGAATTGGCCGCCGGACTGACGCCCACCGATCCAGACTATTGGCTGGCCTATTGGGTCGCCGCGATGGACCATGCCGCCGCGCGCGCCGACAAGCTTATCATCCTGCCCGAAAACCGGCTGCAAGCCGACCCGCAACGCGTTATGTCCGACATGTGCCAGCGCGTCGCGCTGGACATTGGTGACATGGATTTCACCACGATCATCCGGCCTGTTCCACCACGGGCGGATCGCAGTACATTCGACGCCGCGCTGCTTGATCGCGCCATGGTGCGTTATTCAGACTTGGCCAAAGCAGCATCCTAGGGCTGCCGATACAGGTGTGCGTTCTGCTGCGGAAAAATGGTACCGCCTCCCCGGCTTGAACGGGGGACCTCTGGATCCACAATCCAGCGCTCTAACCAACTGAGCTAAGGCGGCACAACTTTGTGCGTCGCACCGGCGCGCCACGCGGACCGTCGCTGCGAACTCCGGTCATTTAGTGGATATTGGCGCAAACCTCTAGACCCAAATTTGAAATTTTCTGCGCCGCCACGCCTTGCCGTGACAGCCCGTCTGAACCCGGTTATGAAGGCTTCTGCCGCGCGCGAACCCGGGGGGACAGGATGGACCGCGAAACAAGAATTGCTGTCGTGGGCTACGGGCTCATCGGGCGGCGCCACGTCGAAGCCATTGCGGCCGTGCCCGGCGCCACGCTGGCCGCCGTGGTCGAACCAGCAGGCCCAGGCCATGACGCAGCAAAAGCAGCGGGCCACAAGACTTTTCACGATATCAACGACATGCTGGCCGCAAGTCTGGCCGACGCGGTCATTTTGGCCACACCAACCCTTCTTCATGCCGAACAGGCCATGGCCTGCATCGACCGCGACCTGCCTGTGCTGATCGAAAAACCCATCACACACGCCGCCGCAGCCGCGATCCCTGTCGTCACCCGCGCCGCCGAGCGTGGCGTGCCGCTGCTGGTGGGCCACCACCGCCGCCACAACGCCATCGTGCGGGCCGCCAAGCGCGCGCTGGATGACGGTGCCATCGGGCAGATCAGATCGGCCCAATGTACCTGCTGGTTCTACAAGCCCGACCATTACTTCGCTGCCGCCCCCTGGCGCACGAAGAAGGGGGCGGGACCGATTTCAGTCAACCTCGTCCATGATGTCGATCTGATGCGCCATTTCTGTGGCGAGGTTGAAAGCGTCCGGGCCGTCGCCTCGCCCGCCATCCGAGGCTTTGAAAACGAAGACCTGGCCGCCGCGGTCCTGCAATTCCGTTCGGGCGTGGTGGCCACGCTTTCGGTATCGGACGCCATCGCCGCCCCGTGGAACTGGGAAATGACGTCAGGCGAAAACCCGGCCTATCCCAAGACCGATCAATCCAGCTACCTTCTGGGCGGGTCGACCGGGGCGCTTTCGGTCCCTGACTTGCGGTTGTGGACCTATGACGGCGCGCCGGATTGGTGGGACCCGATCCGGTCGCAGGTCCTGGACGCAGGCGGGGGCGACCCGCTGCACCACCAAATCGCACAATTCCTTCGCGTCATCGAAGGCCGCGAACCCCCGGTCGTTTCCGGAGCCGAAGGCCTGCGATCCCTGCAAGTGGTTGAAGCCGTTCAGCAATCGGCAACGAGCGGGCAGCCCGTCAACATCGAAGCGCTGGACCTGCCGTGACCACCGCCACCCCTTAAGCGCTTGCAGCGCGGCGTGCCGCACGGCTAAGGTGCGCCAAAACGGGCAGACATCACCAAACATGGCAAAGAAAGCCAGAAAACCGGGCCATTTCAACGTAGTGCTGGTCGCGCAGGCCGGTCGGCTCAGCTATGAAGCCGTGCTGTTCTGCGCGTCATTGCGCGCCCATGATGCCGATTTTTCCGGTCGCCTTATCATCGCCGAACCCCAGCCCGGCCCGAAATGGTCCGAAGACCCGCGCATCCGGTCCAAGGACGCACGAACGCTGCTGACCGACGAATTCGGCGCTGAATTCCTGCCCTTTGAAAACCGACTGTTCGGCCAGTCCTATCCCCATGGCAACAAGATCGAGGCGCTGACCGCACTGCCCCCCGGCGAACCTTTTGTTTTCTTCGATACCGACACGCTGATCATGGGTCCGCTCAGCCAGGTGCCATTCGACTTCGATCGCCCGTCGGCATCGACCCGGGTGGAAGGCACCTGGCCCGAACCACAGCTATACGGCGCGGGTTATGCCCAGATCTGGAAATCGCTCTATGACCGCTTCGGTCTGGATATCGAAACCGCGATAGACCGGTCTCAGCCTGACGAATATTGGCGTCGATACCCTTATTACAACGCGGGCTGGTTCTATTTTCGCTGTCCGCAAGAATTCGGCCAACGCTTTGCCGATTATGCCCGGCAAGTCCGCGACGATCCAGGCGAGGCCCTTGCCGCGCAATCGCTCTACCCCTGGCTCGACCAGATCGCTCTGCCGCTTGTGATCCACTCATTCGGCGGCGGCCCGAACATGTTGCCGCCCGGGCTGCTGGACGGCTCGGTCAGTTGCCATTACCGCACCATGCCGCTGCTTTTTGCGCGCGAAAGCGATCTGGCCATCGAGGCGCTGAAAACCAGCGCGGCCCCAAACAAGGTCAAGAAATACCTCAAATCCTATGAGCCGATGAAACGGTTCATCTACCAGAACCGCGGCGCCAAGGTGCGCCAGATGTTCGACCGGGCCGACCTGCCGCCGCGCGAAAAGATGATCCGGAACCAGATAAAATCCGCCGGACTTTGGATGCGCTAGCCTTCCCCTTGCCCTGATCCGGGCCTGATGCGCCATAATATCGGCCAAATCTGCCATTAATCCTGTGACAATTGCCGTTGTGCGAACAATGGCGGGTGATGTCGTGTCGGGGGTCGCAGACGGCGGTTGGGAAAAGGAACCGCCAATGGGGTGACAACCGGCGCCGCGAAGGGTGACGGAGTGATGAGCGCAGTGCAAAATGGTTCAGCCATGCTGCCCGAGGCCGAGTTCTCTGACGAGCTTGTGCCCGGCACCAAGCTGCTGCGCGGCCAATACACCATCGAAAGTTTCCTGAATGCCGGCGGCTTCGGCGTGACCTATCTGGCCCGCGACAGCCTACAACGGCTGGTCGTGCTGAAGGAATGTTTTCCTTCGTCGATGTGCTGCCGCACCCGCGAGGTCGTGCGCGCCCGCAACCGTTCGTCGCAAAAAGAATTCGAAACAGTCGTAAAACTGTTCGGTCAGGAAGCCCGGCGCCTGTCGGCGCTTGAACACCCCAATATCGTGGGCATTCATCAGGTCTTCGAAGACAACGGAACGGCCTACATGGCACTGGATTTCGTGCGGGGGCGCGACCTGCATGACATCATCGAAGACCCGCGCGTCAAACTGACCCCGAAACACGTTCGTTCGATCCTGAAGAAACTTCTGGCGGCGGTAAAATACATTCACGATAACAACGTGTTGCACCGCGACATATCCCCCGACAACATCCTGTTGCAGGCCAATGGCAACCCTGTATTGATCGACTTTGGGGCGGCCCGCGGCGAAGCCAGCCGTGCCTCGCGTGCCCTGTCGCAGATCCATGTCGTCAAGGATGGCTATTCACCGCAGGAATTCTATGTTCAGGGCGCCGATCAGGGGCCCTGGTCCGACCTCTATTCGCTTGCCGCGACCATGTATCACCTGATCACGGGCAGCGCCCCACCGTCCAGCCAGGAACGCGTGGCCGCCATCGCCGCCGAAAAGGACGACCCCTACAAGCCGCTGATCAACCGCGCGCGTGGCTATGATGAACATTTCTTGATGGCCATCGACCAGGCGCTCGCCCCTTTCCCGCGCGACCGCTTGCAGACCGCAGATGACTGGGTGGCCAAGATCGACACCGTCAAGCGGCAGCGCCAGGCCTTGGCCGAAGCAGCCAAGGACATGGAAATCGAAGCCTCGATCCACGACCTCGTCGCATCGACCAATGTCGAGGTTGAACCCGGCAAGTCAGGCGAGCGGATGCATGTTCAGGTTTCCGAATATGACCGTCCGGCCCGCCAGCGCGCCGCCAAGAAAGAAAAACCGATCACGCGAATCCTGCGCCGCAGGCTGATATCGCGGATCTTCACACGCAAGCCGCCGGGGGACATGGACCCCGGCCACGAAACGAACCACGTCTGAGGGCATTGAGATGAAATTCATCAAAGAGCTGATTGCAAACAAGAACTGGAACAGCGAGCCGCTGGACCGCGAAGCGGTCGAACATGACCTTCAGGAAGGTGGCTTTGAAAGCCCGCTTGTTGCGCGCAAGGCCCATGCCGTCGACGAAGACGATTGGCCGGAACACGAGGACGTGCTGGCACAGGCAAGCCTGCCGTCGAAACTGCCGGAACAGGATGAAACCCGCCTGACGCAGCCTATGGAAGCAATACCGGCATCGGCCCCTTTGGCCAGCGAACCGAAACCCGCGATGGCCGTCGATGACGCCAACGCGGACCTGAAAGACATCGAACATTTCCTTGATGGTGACGAAGCCAACCTGGATTTCGATCTGGACTTTGAAGATGACGATGAACCCGAAGAATGGGACATCGGCCTTGACGACGACATGCCGGAACCCCGCGCATCGAGCCGCATCGAGCAGCCCTTTGAAGAGCCCGAGAGCGTTGACGAAGACTTCGACATCGGGGACCTCGCGAGCGCCTTCAGCGAACCCGACACCGCCGCCCCGGCCTTCCAGCCGGTTGCGCAAGAACAGGTGCCAGATATCGACTTCGATGACGAATTCAGTTTCGATGAAGAAGAATCCGTTCATATCGAAGCTGCAGCCCTGGAAGCAGTGGAAACCGAAGCCGGGCTGAGCGATGATGAGAAAGAAGCCCTTATCATCGAAATTCGCCGTGCAATCAAAGCCGTGCGCCACATCCGGTCCGACAGTGATCTGTCCCGCGTGGCCACGGCCCGCGACCTTCTGGGCGACGAAGACGGCACCGACGGGCGCATATTGGCGGCGACGGATTCGATCCTGAACGAAGATGTAGGCGCACGCCGCCGCAAGGCCATCGCCTTGATGAAGGCCGCAGCGGCAGCGACCCGTTCGGACCCGAAACTGCAGAACATGGTCGGACGCGACCCAACCGCCGACCCGACCGAACAGCATGACTATAGACAGGATTTGAGCCAAGTCGAACTGCCGCGCCTGCAACCCAACAAGGTCCGGCCGATGGCGGTTACGGAAGCCGCTGACGAACCGGTCGCCCTTGATGATGCCGACGACGTACCCGCGATGGAAGACGAGACCCAAACGACATCGGACGAAACGGCGGCGATGAGCCAATGGATGTCCAGCGGCAGTGACGACGATGCGGACGACGAATTGCCCCAGAAATCAGCCAGAAGCACGACCGAATCCCTTCGCGCTGCGCTTTTGGAGGCTCCGGCCACTGACGAGTTCGACGAAGACCCGGAACCGGAAACGGGATCGGCATGGGATGCCTGGTCCGATGACGATGACGCCGATGACGCGGACATCCTGCCGGCAGCCGCCTTCGCCGGCCCGGACCCTAAACCCGAACCGGTTGTTCAGGTTCCGACCCCCGCGCTCGGCCGAGCCAGCCGTGGCGCAGGCCGCGTGAAGACCCGGCTGCTTGGCTTCCAACAAAACCAGGGTGGCCCAGAAGACATGTTTGATGACGAGGCCGCCGCACCTTCGGGGTCGGCCATGTTCCCGGTTGGCTGGCTCGTCGTGACCGACGGACCCGGACGTGGCCATTCCTTTGCCCTGTCCGCAGGCGTTTCCCAAATCGGGCGCGGCGAAGATCAGACCGTCCGGCTGGATTTCGGCGACAATGCCATTTCCCGTCAGAACCATGCCGCGATCGCCTTTGATGACGAACAGAACAGCTTCTACCTTGGCCACGGCGGCAAATCGAACCTCGTGCGCCTGAACGGCAAGCCGGTTCTGGCCACCGAAGAGCTGCAAAGCCATGATGAAATCCGCCTTGGCGAAACCCGGATGTTGTTTATCGCCCTGTGCGGCCGGGAGTTCAGCTGGAGCGGGGACCAGGAAGGAACGCATAACCATGCCGCAATCGCCTGAGTTGCGACTTGATGCCAGCGCGGTCATGAAAATTGGCCAGCGCGACCATCAGGAAGACGCCCTGGTCACGGATTTCCCACATCTGGGCGATCTGTCCTTTGCCGTGCTTTCCGACGGCATGGGCGGCCATGCTGCCGGCGAGATTGCCAGCAAGATCGTGGTCACCGAAGTCTTCAGCGAACTTAAACTTCAAAGCGGTGATCTGGACCATCTGCGCGAAAAAATCCGTGATGTCCTGACCGACGCGGCCTTGGGCGCCAATGCCTGCGTCGCCGCGCATGCCGAAAGCGATCCGCAAACCCGCGGCATGGGGGCAACCTTGTTGGCGCCCGTTGTGCTCGGCGATCAGCTGCACTGGATCTCGATCGGTGACAGCCCGCTCTACCTGTTCCGCGATGGCAAACTGAAACAGGTAAACGAGGATCATTCGCTCGGCCCGCAAATCGACCTGATGGCCACCAACGGATTGATCGCCGATGACGTCGCGCGTATTCATCCCGACCGAAATTGCCTGACCTCGGTTCTTGTCGGTCAAGCCATCGACCGGATCGACTGCCCGGAAACGCCGATCAAATTGCTGCCGGGCGACGTGGTGATTGCCGCCAGTGACGGTTTGCAGACCTTGGACGACGAAGAAATTCAGGCCGTTCTGGCCGAACATCATCACCGCCCCGCGCATGAACTGGCCGAACTGATCGTTGACAGCGTCGAAACCTGCGACGACCCGCAACAGGACAATATCTCGATCTGCGTCATCCGGGTCGAACCCTACCAACCGGCCCTGCAATCTGCCGCTGCAACCACCGGCCTGCGTGTGGTGTCTGCGGGCCGCACGACCGACAATATGTTCCTGGGCGAATAGAACATGAAAGATCAGGTTTCGGCGTTACCTGTTTCAGAACTCAAGGAAATTCTGGATCGTGGTGGTATGCCGCAAAGCGCACGTTTGGCTGGCCTGGGCCTGTTGCGGCGGCTATCGGGTCCGGTCCGTGTGGCCATTCTGGGCCTTCCGGGATCCGGCAAGACCAGCCTCGTCAACATGTTGGTCGGCGCACCTCTTATCCCCGATGATCCGAACCTG
>JBNKYL010000245.1:0-3109 GCA_050300875.1 Paracoccaceae bacterium | reverse complement strand
CATGATCGTCTGGTTCAGCCCGGCCATGATCTGCGGCAGCGCATAGGGCAGCTCGACCTTCCAGAGCGTCTGGCTTGGGGTGGCGCCAAAGGCGCGCGCGGCTTCGAGCAGCGGCATCGGGGTCGAGGACACGCCCAGATGGGTCAGCCGGATCGGGGCCGGGACGACAAAGATCACCGTGGCCAGCAGGCCCGGCACCATGCCGATGCCAAAGAACACGATCGCCGGGATCAGATAGACGAAGGCGGGCAGTGTCTGCATCAGGTCCAGCACCGGGCGCATGAAACGATAGAGCCGCGGCCTGTGCGCCGCCGCGATGCCGATGGGCACGCCCACCGCCATGCAGACGACGCAGGATGACAAGACCAGCGTCAGGCTTTCGGTGGTTTCTTCCCAATAGCCCTGGTTCAGGATGAACAGGAACCCCAGCGTAACCAGCAGCGCGGTCTTCCAGTTGCGTTGCAGGTAGTAGGTCAGTGCCACGAATACCCCGATCACGATCAGCGGGTGCGGCGTCTGCAGGACCCACAGGATGCCTTCGATCAGCGCCTCAAGCAGATCGGCGAGCCCGTCAAAGAACCACGCGCCATTGTCCTGCAACCAGTCGAAAATGGTCTTGGCCCATTTGCCCACCGGTATCTTGTTGTCCGTCAACCAGTCCATGGCCCGGCCCCCCGTTTTTGCCGCGCGTCTTCCCAGTCGCGCCTTGTCATCCTATATTGACGGCAGAACCCGGACCGTCACCATGAAACTAAACAAGATCGCCGAACAACGCATCCGCGCCGCAGAGGCGAAAGGTGAACTGAGCAACCTGAAAGGCGCGGGCAAGCCTTTGCCCGAAACCGCCGGCGATACCGCGTCCGAGGCGGGATATCGCATCATGCACGAAGAAGGTGCCTTGCCGCGCGAGATCGAATTGCGCAAGGCGATCGAGGCCCAACGCCATAAGATGGCGACCATCACCGATGCCGCCGAACGCAAGCGGGAAATGGCCAGGCTGGCCGATCTGATGCTGCGCCTCGACATCGAGGTCGAAGCCCGGCGCAAGTTCTATGGTACGCGCTGACCCCGTCATGCGCCTGCATTCCAGCGCCTGACTGCCCCGGCAATCCGCGCGCCAAAGGCCCGCGCTGTTTCGGCGTCTTCCGGTTCGATCATCACGGCCTTGTCGGGCGACGAAGTCGCCATCAGGCCCAGCCAGGATCCATCACCATTTTGCCCGCGTGGCCCGTCCGGTTGCCCACGTTCGCCGACAATCCCCTGGCCCACCCAGATCATTCCATGTTGGGCGGCAAAGACCGACAGCGATTGCAGCGTCGCCAGCTTGTCACCTGAAAACCGCGAACCGATGGTGAAGCCGGCGGCAATCTTGTCGGCCCAAGGCTGGTCGCCCCAAATATCCGAACTGGCATCCATCACGGCCTTCATTGGCGCGGCGACCCCGCCCATGAAGGTCGGCGTGCCAAAAACAATCGCGTCAGCCCGGTGCAAACGATCCCAATCCACCGCCGCCACGGGCATCAGCCCCGCAGACGCCCCGGCACCTTCGGCGATGAGTTGGGCCAGCCTTTCGGTGTGGCCCGCCGCACTATGGTATAGGATCTCGATCACGGGTCCTGCCCAACCCCCTGCTTCTTCGGTTTTCAATTACCTCGGGGGAGCGTGAGGGGGCAGCGCCCCCTCGCGCCTTTACTATCAGTTCAGCGCTGCCATGACGGCAGCCTTGGCATCGCCACCATCGATTGTGGTCACGCCATCCAGCCAGGCATCCAGCACGCCGGAATTGGCCGCCAGCCAAGCCTTGGCCGCATCTGCCGGGTCTTCACCTTCATCCAGGATCGCGCCCATGATCTCGTTTTCCATGGCCAGCGAAAATTCCAGATTGTTGAGCAACGCACCCACATTCGGGCAGGCATCCACGTAACCGGCAGACGTGTTGGTATAGACCGTCGCCCCACCCAGGTCGGGGCCGAACCAGTCATCGCCGCCTTCCAGGTAGGTCAGCTCGAAATTGGCGTTCATCGGGTGGGGTTCCCAGCCCAGGAACACGACCGGATCGCCACCACGGTCGGCACGCGCGACCTGCGCCAGCATCCCCTGTTCGGAACTTTCGACAACCTCGAAGCCTTCCAGCCCGAATTCGTTTGCCGCGATCATATCCATGATCAGGCGGTTGCCGTCATTGCCCGGCTCGATCCCGTAGATCTTGCCTTCCAGCGCGTCCTTGTGGGCGGCGATATCGGCGAAATTGCCAATGCCCAGATCGGCTGCGGCCTTGTTGACGGCCAGCGTATACTTTGCGCCATGCAGGTTGGCCTTAACGGTATCGACGGTGCCTGCTTCGCGATAGGGCGCGATGTCGGCTTCCATCGTCGGCATCCAGTTGCCCAGGAACACATCAACGTCGCCTTCGGCCAGCGCGGTATAGGTCACAGGCACGGACAGCACCTTGATGTCGGTGTCGTAGCCCAGCGCATCCAGCACCACGGCCGTGGCCGCCGTGGTCGCGGTGATGTCGGTCCAGCCCACATCCGAGAAGGTCACAGTGTCGCAGCCGGCGGCGAAGGCCGGGGCAGCGACGGTCAGCGCGGCAGAGGCCAGTAGCGTCGCCCGAAGGGTCTTGGTGAAGGTCATTGGTTGCTCCCTGTTTTCTTGATTGACGGGTCAATAAACTTTCAATTCACCGTTTCTGGCAAGGATTTTTTTCGATCCCAGCCGAGAATCCGGCGTTTTGTGACCCTGAGCCTAGTTCAGAGATGGGGATTCTGAAAGAAACGACGTTCCCGGGTCGATTTTTCTTGATTGACGAGTCAATAAAAGGTCGGATAGCGAGGGAATCGTTGGAAAGGGGCGAGTCATGCCGAAAGTTGGGATGGAGCCGATTCGCAAGGCGGCTTTGGTCAAGGCGACGATCACCGAGATCGGTCGCACGGGCTCGCTCGACGTGACGGTCAGCCAGATCGCGAAACGTGCTGGCATGTCTTCGGCCCTCGCGCATCACTATTTCGGATCGAAGGAACAGATTTTCCTCGCCGCGATGCGCCATGTCCTGACGCTCTACGGGGCCGAGGTGCGCGGTGCGCTGGCCGCCGCCGATGATGAGCGGGGC
>JBNKYL010000244.1:0-10434 GCA_050300875.1 Paracoccaceae bacterium | reverse complement strand
GTGGGCTGGTCGCCGGCGGCAGAAAATTCGGTGTGCATGACGAACCGCTTGCCGCCTTCGAGTTTCGGGCGGTTGGCCACGTCCGGGGCGGGGGCGTGCATCATGGGTGGCTGGCTGTCGGAATGGGCGTAGGGCATTGTGATCTGGTCCTTGGGCAGAGTTCCAGATTTGTTCTTTTTTGAGCGGTGTTCAAGGGCCAGTCCGATGCTGTGCTGACACCGGGTTGTCAGTATCCGCGGATCGCATCCCAAACCAAGCACGCGACTTTACGTTTTGCGTATTTGCCTTCGGCGGCTAGGGTGACGACTTCAAATGGGGAAGGAAGCAACATGAAAACCGCCGTTGTACAACAACCGCCGGTCTATCTGAACAAGGCGGCGTCGCTTGAACGCGCTGTTGAACTGGTTGCCGAGGCAGCCGCCAACGGATGCGAACTGATTGCATTTCCCGAAGTGTGGTTACCCGGGTATCCAACTTTTGTCTGGCGGCTCAAGCCGGGCGCAGGCATGGCCACGACTGATGAACTATTCGCGCTTGCGCAGGCCAATTCCATTGATCTGAGCAAGGATGATCTGGCGCCACTGAAGGAAGCCGCGCGCGAGCACGGGGTGGTTGTGATCATAGGTCATCAGGAAGTCGATGGGTCCGTAAGCGGCAGCACGTTGTTCAACAGCGTTGCCATTATCGATGCCGACGGAAAGTTGCTGAACAACCATCGCAAGCTGATGCCAACCAATCCGGAACGCATGGTATGGGGCTTTGGGGATGGTTCAACACTCAAAGTCGTCGAAACGGCGGTCGGTCGCGTCGGCGCTTTGATCTGTTGGGAAAATTTCATGCCGCTGGCGCGCTATGCACTGTATGCCCAAAACATTGACATCTACGTCGCGCCAACATGGGATAGTGGTGACACTTGGCTGGCGACGATGCAGCATGTTGCCCGAGAAGGTGGGTGTTGGGTCGTCGGATGTGCGACGTCGCTGGAGGCGTCAGATATCCCCGCGGATTTGCCCCACCGCGATGAACTGTTTCCCAATGCAGATGAGTGGATCAACCCGGGGGATGCGGTCATATATCGGCCCTTTGGCGGCGTTCTGGCCGGACCGATGCGCAAAGAAAAGGGATTGTTGATCGCCGAGATAGACGTGGCTGATGCGCGCGCTTCGCGCCGAAAGTTTGACGTGGCCGGTCATTATGCTCGGCCCGACGTATTCACCCTGAATGTGAATCGAGCCGTTCAGTCGCCAGTCGCATTCCAAAACTAGGATCTGGCCAAGGGCTGGGTGGCACGGCGCGAAATATCCCGTGCGGTAGCCGGAAAACGTAAACAAAAAGTTACCACCATAGGGAGAATATACGGAAAATACTTGCAACTTATGCGATTATTTTTCTTGTTTGCCGGGCGTTCAGACGCTAGGTTGGTCGTGCAAGCAGCAGAACTGGTTGCCGATCGGGGTGCTGCACCCACCCCACCCCTCGCTCCCTTGCACCCCGATCGGCGCCAACTCGCATTCACTCACAGAACAGCAAGGCGGCAGTGGTCAGATCGAGTGATTTGGCCGCTTGCCTCTGCTGGCGGTTTTGCCGATAAGGACACTGCCGAAACCCAAGGGGAAGCCCATGCGTGCGCGTATCTACAAGCCAGCCAAGACAGCCATGTCGTCCGGCACGGCCAAGACCCGTGACTGGGTGCTGGAATTTCCGCGCGAGGCCGCGCGCAGCATCGACCCGCTGATGGGCTGGACATCCAGCGGCGACACGCAAAGCCAGGTGCGGCTGCGGTTCGAAAGCAAGGATGCGGCGCTGACCTATGCCGAACGGCACGGGATCGACGCGGTGGTGGTCGAGCCGAAGTCGCGCAAGGTAAATATCCGGCCCGGCGGCTATGGCGAAAACTTCGCCACGGGTCGACGCCAGACCTGGACCCACTAGGTCCTTGGCCCGCCATACCAAATGCTGAGTTTCGCCGGGGCTTATTTCTTCATGGTGGCAACGCCGGGGCCCGGCGTATTGACGACCGCGGGCGTGGGCGCGGGATACGGGTTTCGGCCCGGGCTGTCCTATGTCGCGGGGTTGTGGCTGGGCAATCTGCTGGTCGGATTGATCGTGGCCAGCGGGGTCTGGGCAGCGGCCTCGGCCGTGCCGGGTCTGCGTGTGGCGTTGGGGATCGTGTCACTGGCCTATCTGGGCTGGCTCGCCGCCAAGATCGCGTTGGCGGGCGCAAAGGTGGGCTTTGGCGCGGCGGATCGTGCACCGCGCTTTCGCAACGGGCTGTTCCTGCAATTCGTCAATCCCAAGGCCTATGCGGTCAGCACGATCTTCTTTTCCAACTTCCCGATGTATCCCGACAACTGGTGGCTGGAAGTGGCCGTCAAGATGGTGATCATCAACGTCCTTTGGGTGCCGATCCATTTCGCCTGGCTATATGCGGGCGTGGCGGTTCAACGGCTGGATCTGCCGGACCATATCCAGCGGCGCATCAACTACGGCATGGCCGCGGCGCTGGTTTGCGTGGTGCTGTTGGCGGCCCTGCGTGGTTGAGCCGCTTGCCTAACGCGCGCCCATATCGCAAAAGCGGGTCAGCGACCCCATAGCTCAACTGGATAGAGCAGCTGACTTCTAATCAGCAGGTTGAGGGTTCGAGTCCTTCTGGGGTCGCCAATTCACGCGAAAGTGCGATTTGCGCCACGATCGGCAGGTGATCCGACGGGGCGGGATGAGATTGGGCGCGCGGCGTTTCGGGGTGAATCGTCAGGCGATGACAATGAGCGATGCGGTCCAGCGCGGCCAAGGGGCGGCGCGACGGGAAGGTGCGGCCCGGCGTGACCAGTTGATAATGCGCCTTCAGCGGTTCAAGTCCGGCTTCGGCGCGCCATTCGTTAAAATCGCCGATGATGACGGTTGGGCGCGTGGCCAGGCGCGTCAATTCGGCATGCACATGGGCAAGTTGGGCGCGGCGCGAGCTGCGCAAGAGGCCCAGGTGAAGCGCTGCGACACGGAGCGGGCCGATCGGGCTGGCCAGGTCGGCGATCACCGCGCCGCGCGGTTCCAGTCCGGGCAGGTCGAAGCGATGCGCATGTTCGAGCGTGATGTCGGGACGCGCCAAGAGCGCGATGCCGTGCCATCCAAGGCTTGCGGAGGACTGGCCAAGCGGCAGGGGCGCAAGCCCCGTCGCCGTGCGGATCGCATCGGCCTGGATCGCTGCGGGGCGTTCGCCGAGCCTGCGGTCGGCCTCTTGCAAAGCCACGATATCGGCGGCGAGGTCGGCGATGGCCTGCACGATCCGGGCCGGTCTGCGGCGCAGATCGGTGCCAAGCGCGGCGCGGATATTGTAGCTGGCCAGACGCAGGCCGGGCTGGACATGTGTGGTCATGTGCCCAGATATAGGGGTGGATTGCGACGATTTTGAGGGGTCGGGCATGGCCGGTCGGGCCGAAATCTTGCGCAGGTTGATCCAGGTCCTGCTGGCCGTGGCGGCTGTGGCAGGCGTAGTCGAGGCGCGTTGGTCACTGGTCATGGTGTCTTTGGCGACGTTGGTTCTGTCTTTCCTGCCGGTCTATTTCGCTCGCTGGATGGGGATTCAGTTGCCGAAGAGTTTTCTGGCGGCGATTGCGGTGTTCGTCTTTGCGACGATCTTCCTGGGCGAGGTGTTCGACTTCTACAATCGTTACTGGTGGTGGGATATCGCGCTGCATTTCGGGTCGGCGGTGACATTCGGGTTGTTCGGTTTCCTATTCATTTTCATGCTGTTCGAAGGCGATCGCTACGCCGCGCCTCCGCTGGCGATTGCGTTTTTGTCCTTCTGCGTGGCGATCACCGTGGGGGTGGTCTGGGAAATCTTCGAGTTTTTCATGGACCGGGCATTCGGGATGAACATGCAGAAGTCAGGGCTGGTCGACACGATGTTCGATCTTGTGGTGGACACGCTGGGCGCGGCGTTGGGTGCGTTGACCGGGTATCTGTACCTGAAGGGTCAGCAATTCGGCGGCCTGGGCAAGGCGCTGGCGGAGTTCGTGCAGTTGAACCGGCGGATTTACCAGAAATTGCAGGGTCGGCCGAAAGGTTAGGGTGCGCGACCTAGGGCGCCAAAGCCTCGGTTTCGCGGCGGAGCGTCAGGGCTATGTGGCCCTGGTCGATGTCGACGTCATCCCAAGTCAGAATCGTGTCGGCGGCCACGGGGCGGATGACCTTCGCGCCGCCGGTCAGCCCCAGGGGCAGGGCGCGAGCGGCGAGCGAAACCCCGGCGGGGCGCAACTGGCCGGCAACGGTGTAGCCGCCTTCGCCGTCGAGCGATTCGCCGGGGGTCAGGGCCCGTTTGGACACGGCGACCACATCGGCGCGGAATTCATCGGCCGTGCCGGTGGCTTCGCCGCGCAGTCCGACATTGGCGACCGAAATGCCTAGTTCCAGCCCGATCAGGTGCCAGCGCTTGTATGCTGCGAAATAGCGGCCGGTGCCGTCGGTCTTGACCTTGTATTCCTCGAAACAGGTATTCTGATAGTCGGTTACGGCCTTGAGCACCACGAAGACGCCCATGCGGATGTCATAGTCGATGGGCTGGCCGGCGGCATCGAGGCTGTTGAGTACCTCGACCATCCCGTCGCTTTCCAGCGCGCCGCCATCGGCGCGGGGTTTCATGATCTCGGGCAGGTCGTCGATGGACCCGGCGGGGTATGCAAGTCCGCCAGACGGCACGTCCAGCCCGCAGGCATTGGCGATGGCCGCACTTTCGATGGCGGGTTTGGTGCCGTCGAGGAAAGAGTTGAACATTTTCGGGTTGAGCCTGCCGCGTTCGGCTTGTTCGGCGGTCAGGCCCCAGTGATCCCAGACCGTGTCGGGTGTGGAAAAGCGATACTCAGGGTTCCATTTGTGCCCGCGTCCCGCGCTGCTGACGTGAAAGCCGCAGGTGCGCGCCCAGTCGACCAGATCGCAGACCAGCGCGGGCTGGTCGCCATAGGCCATGGAATAGATGACGCCGGCCTTGCGGGCGCGGGCAGCAAGCGCCGCACCGCAGAGCGCGTCGGCTTCGACGGTGGCGGAAACGACATGCTTGCCGGCCTCGAAAGCGGCGATCAGGTGGGTCGTGGCGACCAGCGGGTCGCCGGTGGCCTCGACGATGATGTCGATGGCGGGGTGGGTGATGAGCGTTGCGGCGTCTTCGGTGACATGGGTCGTTCCTGATTGCAGGGCGGCGGCCAGGGTCGCAGCGTCGGCTTGTCCGGCGGGCCAGCCAGCCAGCGCGAGGTTGGATCGCGCCCGGACCGGTGACAGGTCGGCAATGCCCATGACGTGGATGCCCGGCAGGCGCAGAACCTGGGCCAGGAACATGGTGCCGAATTTGCCCGCCCCGATCACGCCGATGCGCAGCGGGGTGTCGGCGCGGGCCTGCAAGAGTTTGAAAAGTGCCACGCTAGTCTTCCTTTACCGGGGCGCCGCCTGAGAAATTGTTGGGATTCTGGTAGTCGCAGGGTGCGTCCTGCATTTGCAGGTGAAGTTCATTACCGGCGTAGGGATGGGCGCGGGCCACGTCTTCGTCAAAGTCAATGCCCAACCCCGGCGCGGTTGGCGGGATGATGTAGCCATTGTCCCATGTGATCGAGTTTTTGATCAGCTTCATGTGGAAGGCGCCGCCGGTTTCGATGGTTTCGGCGATCAGGCAATTCGGGATCGATGCGCAGAGGTGGATATTGGCGGCCCATTCAACCGGCCCTGCGTAAAGGTGCGGGGCCATTTCAGCGTTGAAGACTTCGGCGATGGCGGCCAGTTTCTTGGCTTCCCATATGCCGCCCAGCCGACCGAGCGCGGGCTGCAGGATCTTGGCCCCGCCGCTGCGCAGGACGGTGGCAAATTCGGCCTTGGTGGTCAGGCGTTCGCCGGTGGCGATGGGGATGCGGACGGCGCGGGCTACTTCTGCGTATTCCAGCAGGTTGTCTGGCGGCACGGGTTCTTCGAACCAGAGCGGATTGTAGGGTTCGATGGCCTGTCCCAGCCGGATCGCGCCCGATGTGGTGAACTGGCCGTGTGTGCCGAACAAGAGGTCGGCCCTGGTGCCGACCGCTTCGCGGATGGCACGGCAGTGGTCGACAGATTGCCGGATGTCCATCATCGATGGCTGGTGGCCACCGTGGATGGTATAGGGGCCAGCGGGGTCGAATTTTACGGCGGTGAAGCCGAGTTTGACCATTTCTTCTGCCGCTTCGGCGTGCATTTCCGGGGACACCCAGAACTGGTTTATCGGGTGGTTTTTCTGCGGGTAGAGGTAGGTGTAGGACCGGATGCGGTCGTTGACCATACCGCCCAGCAAAGCCCAGACGGGCCGGTCGCGATCCTTGCCGATGATATCCCAGCAGGCGATTTCCAGCCCGGCAAATGCGCCCATGACCGTGGGGTCCGGGCGTTGGGTGAAGCCAGATGAAAAGACCCGGCGATACATGATTTCGATGTTTTCGGGGTTTTCGCCTGCCATGTGCCGTTCGAATACGTCGCGGATGACGGCATCCATCGCCTTGGTGCCGACGGTGGACACGTAGCATTCGCCATAGCCCACGATGCCGGTATCGGTGGTGAGTTTGACGAAGGTCCAGTAGCGCCCGCCCCAGCCGGGTGCGGGGGGCGCGACGGTGAAGATTTCCAGATCGGCGAGTTTCATCGCGTTTTGTCCCTGTTGTTTGGTTTTGAGCCTGCACGGGGCGCGCGGTGCGGGCAAGGCGCAAAGCGACAGGATTGGTCGCGCCCTTGCCGTTGACGTTTTGGTGCGCCGCCTTGTTCTTGGCGGGTCGGCATGCCATCTGATGGGCATGCGCGATATTGCTTTTGACAACAGCTACGTCCGTGACCTTCAGGGCATGTATCTGCCCTGGCAGGGCGCGGATGCGCCTGCGCCGCAGGTTTTGCGGGTGAACCGTGCGCTGGCGGATGAGCTGGGGTTGGATGCGGATGAACTGTCCGGGCCGGAAGGGGCGGCGATGCTGACCGGGGCGAAGCTGCCCAAGGGGGCGGCGTCGATTGCCATGGCCTATGCCGGGCATCAGTTTGGCGGGTTTTCCCCGCAGCTGGGCGATGGGCGGGCCTTGCTGGTCGGCGAGGTGCTCGACCGGGCCGGGCGGCGGCGTGACATTCATTTGAAAGGTTCCGGCCAGACGCCTTTTTCGCGCGGCGGGGATGGCAAGGCCGTTCTGGGGCCAGTGTTGCGCGAATATCTGATTGGCGAGGCGATGCATGCGCTGGGCATTCCCACGACGCGGGCGTTGGCGGCGTCGGTAACTGGTGAAACGGTGATGCGCGATGGGCCGGAACAGGGAGCGGTGCTGGCGCGTGTCGCGGCGTCGCATTTGCGGGTGGGCACGTTCGAGTTTTTCGCAGCCCGGCGCGAAGTCGAAAAGCTGCGGGCGTTGGCCGATTACGCGATTGCGCGGCACTATCCGGCGATTGGCGACGGGCCGGGGCGGCATCTGGACCTGTTTCGTGCGGTGCGCGACGCGCAGGCGGCGCTGGTGGCGCAATGGGTGTCGGTGGGGTTCGTGCATGGCGTGATGAACACCGACAACATGACGATTTCGGGGGAAACCATCGATTACGGGCCGTGCGCCTTCATCGACGGCTATGACCCGGCGGCAGTATTTTCGTCGATCGACCGGAATGGGCGCTATGCCTACGGCAACCAGCCCAACATCGCGCAATGGAACCTGGCGCGGTTCGCCGAGGCGTTGATCGCCTTGGTGGGGCCGGATGAACCGGATGGCGCGGCGCGCGAACTGGGCGCGGCATTGGCGGAGTTTCCGGCGCTTTATCAGCAAGCCTGGCTGGACAGGATGAGGGCCAAGCTGGGGCTGGCGGTGGCGCTGCGGGGCGACCTGGATCTGGTCAATGACCTGCATGGGCTGATGCAGGCGCAGGGGGCGGACTTCACGCGGGTTTTCAGGGCGTTGGCAGACGTTGTGCGTGGCGAGGATGGTGCGTTTCGGGCGGCCTTTGCCGATGGCGAGGCCGTGGGCCCGTGGCTAGAGCGCTATGTGGCGCGGCAGGCTGACGAAGGCGTGGCGGCCGAGGCGCGGGCCGTGGCAATGGACCGGGTGAACCCGGTTTATGTGCCGCGAAACCACATGGTCGAGGCGGCGTTGGCGGCGGCGAATGCAGGTGATCTGGCACCGTTTGACGCGCTGCTGGATGCGCTGCGCGACCCATTTGACCCGCGCGACGGGATGGATGGGCTGGCCGGGCCAGCGCCGGAGGATTTCGGGCCCTACACGACCTTTTGCGGGACGTGAGCTAGCCGCGCATCGCCTTGCCTGCGGGGTCATATGGCGACGGGGCCACAACGCGCGCTTTTCGTTCGACGCCGACGACATGGACGGATAGGTCGGTGCCAACGCCTGCAAGGGCGGTGTCGACCAACGCCAGAGCCAGCGATTTCTGCAGGTGGTGGCCATAGCCACCGGAGGTGACGAAGCCCACCAGATCGCCGCCGAACCAGACAGGTTCATAGCCCGACGCATCCGCATCGCCATCTTCGATTTCCAGCGTCACCAATTGCCGGGCCGGGCCGTTGCCGTCACGTTCGGCCATGGCGCCGGCGCGACCGATGAAGTCACCTTTGTCCCAGTCGATCCAACGATCCATGCCGACCATGCCGGGGGTGCGGTCCTGCGTGAATTCGGCCGACCAGATGCCGAATGATTTTTCCAGCCGGGTCGACAGCATCGCGTTGAAACCGCATTCGCGGATGGATTCGTCGGCACCTGCCTCCAGCAGCATTCGGCGCAGTGCGATATGGTCACCGTAGCGGCAGTTGATTTCATAGCCCATCTCGCCGGTCACGCTCATCCGCGCGACATGGGCGCGGATCAGGCCGATGTCGAACTGACCGCAGCCCATGAAAGGCAGGGTGGAGATATCCTGTTCGGCAAGTTTTTCGATCACTGAGCGGGATTTGGGACCGGCGAGGGCGAAGCCGCAGACCTCTTCGCCCAGATCGCGGACTGTCACACCATCGGTCAGGTGATCCATGAACCAACGCATATGCCAGGCGCGCAGGTAGTAGGACCCCATGATCCAGTAGCGCCCGTCACCCCAGTTGAGCAGCGTAAGGTCTCCCTTGAGCTTGCCACTGTCGGACAGCATCACGGCCAGACGTGCGCGGCCGGGCTTGGGCAGTTTGGTGGCCATCAGGGTGCCAAGCCAAGCCTCGGCATTCGGGCCGGTGACCTCGAACCGGGAAAAGCCGGTGATGTCGAGAAGGCCCACACCCGTGCGGATTGCGGCGCATTCTTCGCCCACGATGTCATGGGCGTTGGACCGTTTGAGCGTCGGGGTTTCTTCGAACCCTTGGGGCGCGAAATAGAGCGGGGTTTCGAGGTCCCAACTGGTCCCCCATTTGCAGCCTGCGGCGGTCATCGCGTCATGGGCCGGCGCCATTTTCAGGGGGCGGCCAGCGGGCAATTGTTCGTTTGGATAGGTCATCACGAAGCGGCGGGAATAGAATTGGCCGGTGGTTTCGCGGATGTAGCGTTTGTTTTCGGCGTATTTGCCGTAGCGGGCGACATCCATCGACCATGCGTCGGCTTCGGTTTCGCCGTGGATCATCCATTCGGCCAGCGTTTTGCCCACGCCTCCGCCTTGCAGGAAGCCCGCCATGACCGCACAGGCCGACCAGTAGCCGGGTTTGCCCGCGACGGGGCCGACGAGCGGGTTGCCATCGGGACTGAAGGTGAAGGCGCCGTTGACCCATGTCTTTATGCCCACATCCTGAATGGCTGGGTAGCGAGCGAAACCAAGCATCAGTTCGTTTTCGATGCGGTCCAGCTGTTCCTGGAACAGTTCTTCGCCATAGTTCCACGGCGCGCCGTCCATGGCCCAGTGTTCGTGGTTGATCTCGTAGATGCCGACCAGCACGCCTTTCTGGTCCTGCCGCATGTAGGTGAAACCTTCGAGGTCCACGGTCATGGGCATTTCGAAGTCGCAAGCTGCGACTTCGGGGATGGTGTCGGTGATCAGGTAGTGGTGTTTAAGTGGCGATACGGGCAGTTCGATGCCTGCCATGCGCCCTACCTGTTTGGCCCAAAGGCCCGCGGCGTTGACGACATGTTCGCAGGTGATGTCGCCTTTGTCGGTATGGACGATCCAGCCTTCTGCGGTCTGGGTCAGGCGGTCGACCTTGGTTTCCTCGTAATATTCCGCGCCGCGTTTTTTCGCCGCCGTGGCATAGGCCTGCACCGTGCCGGTTGTGTCGATGTAACCTTCGCGATCGGCCCACATCGCACCCAACACACCATCGGTGGACATGATGGGGCAGCGTTTTTGGGCTTCTTCTGGTGTGAGCAATTCGCAATCGTCGATGCCAATGGATTGAAAGACGCGGTAGTTGGATTGCAGCCATTCCCAACGGTCCGGCGTGCCTGCCAGTGTCAGCCCGCCCGTCATGTGCAGGCCGATGTT
>JBNKYL010000243.1:0-25804 GCA_050300875.1 Paracoccaceae bacterium | reverse complement strand
GAACGGGGATTACTCGATCAACTACATGTGGGGCACGACCGGCATCGGCGTGAATGTCGGCAAGGTCACCGAACTGCTGGGCGAAGATGCGCCCATGAATTCGCTGGAGCTGGTGTTCAACCCGGCCAATATGGAAAAGCTGGCCGAATGTGGCGTGCATTTCTTGGATGCCCCGGCTGAAATGATCCCGGCGGCGCTGAAATATATCGGCGAAGACCCGAACAGCCACGATCCTGACGTCATCGCTAAGGCCGAAGACGTGTTCATGGCAGTGCGGCCCTATATTCAGAAGTTCCACAGCTCGGAATACATCAACGCGCTGGCTAATGGCGATATCTGCGTGGCCGTTGGCTGGTCCGGCGACATCCTGCAGGCCCGTGACCGCGCATGGGAAGCCGACAATGGCGTCGAAATAGCCTACAATGCCGCCACCGAAGGCGCGCAGATGTGGTTTGACCAGATGGCCATTCCCACCGACGCACCGAACCCCGATGGCGCGCATGTGTTCCTGAACTTCATCATGGACGCCCACAACATGGCGGACGCATCGAACTACGTCTATTACGCCAACGGCAACCTGGCATCGCAGGAATTCCTGGTTGAAGACGTGATCGGCGATCCGGCGATCTACCCGGATGAGGCCACGCTGGACAACCTGTTCACGACCACGCCGGATGACGCCAAGGTGCAGCGGGTCGTCACGCGACTCTGGACCAAGATCAAATCGGGCACCTAAAGCCCAAGCCATGAAATCTGGCCGTCCGGACAATCCGGGCGGCCTTACCTTATCCGGGGTGGGGACATGACCAACAGCAAGCCGGGCACGCGCTTCGCGCCGTGGGAAGATCCGAACGAAACGCCGCTGATCACCTTTCGTGGCGTGACCAAGCGCTGGGGTGATTTTACCGCGATCGACAATCTCGACCTCGACATCTATACCCGCGAATTCTATGCGCTTCTGGGCCCGTCCGGCTGCGGCAAGACCACGCTGATGCGGATGCTGGCGGGGTTCGAAACGCCGACCGAGGGCACCATCACGTTGGGCGGCCAGGATATTGCCGGCGTGCCACCCAACAAGCGGCCCGTGAACATGATGTTCCAGTCCTATGCCCTGTTCCCGCACTTGTCGGTCTGGGACAACATCGCCTTTGGCCTGAAACGATCGGACATGCCCAAGGACCAGATCGGCGACCGGGTGAAGGAAATGTTGCGCCTGACGCGGCTGGAACAGTTCGCCCGCCGGAAGCCGCACCAGATTTCCGGCGGCCAACGCCAGCGCGTTGCGCTCGCCCGCTCGCTCGCCAAGGCACCCAAACTGCTGTTGCTCGACGAACCGCTCGGTGCGCTAGACGCGAAGCTTCGGCAGGACACGCAGTTTGAATTGATGGACATTCAGGAAAAGACCGGCACCACATTCGTCATCGTGACCCACGATCAGGAAGAGGCGATGACCGTCGCAAGCCGCGTGGCGGTGATGGACAATGGCCGCATCATGCAGGTCGATACGCCCGACCGCATCTATGAAAGCCCCAATTCGGTTTATGTGGCCGATTTCATCGGCGACGTGAACATCATCCAGGGCACGGCAACGCCGGATGGCGAAAGCATCAAGGTGAGCTGGGCCGAAGGTCAGCCTGACCTGACTGGCCCTGCCAATGGCGGCATCGACAAGGGCGCGACCTGTTACATGGCGATCCGCCCCGAAAAGGTGGCGATCTCGTCCGAAAAGCCAGCTGACCGCAACAACGTGCTGCGCGGCAAGGTCCTGGACATCGCCTATCTGGGCAACATTTCGACCTATCATGTCGAACTGCCGGACGGCAAAGTCATCAAGGCGCAGACGGCCAATACCCGCCGCATCGGACGGCGAGAATTCACTTGGGATGACGAGGTCTACCTGTCCTGGACAGACACGGCCTCGGTGGTGCTGACATCATGAGACGCTTTTTCGTCATAGGCGTCCCCTATCTATGGCTTCTGGCCCTGTTCCTGGTGCCGTTCCTGATCGTCTTCAAAATCTCGCTGTCAGACACGGCGCTGGCGATCCCGCCCTATATGCCGACGCTTGACCTGTCGGGCGGCTGGGCGTCGTTCAAGGAATTCCTGTCTGATCTGGATTTTGAAAATTTCTGGTTCCTGACCACCGACGACCTTTATTGGAAATCCTACCTGTCCAGCCTGAAAATCGCCGTTGTGGCGACCTTTCTGACCCTGCTGGTGGGCTTTCCTATCGCCTATGGCATGGCCAAGGCCGCACCTGAATGGCGGCCAACCTTGATGATGCTGGTGATCCTGCCCTTCTGGACCAGTTTCCTGATCCGCGTCTATGCATGGATCGGCATCCTGAATACCGAAGGCCTGCTGAACCAGTTCTTGCTGTGGACAGGCATAATCAGCGAACCGCTGATCCTGATGAACACCACCAAGGCGGTCTATATCGGCATTGTCTATACCTACCTGCCCTTCATGATCCTGCCCATCTACGCGACGCTGGAAAAGCTGGACGAAAGCCTGTTGGAAGCCGCCGAGGATCTGGGATGTTCGCGGTTGTCGGCGTTCTGGTTGGTCACCGTACCCTTGTCGAAACCGGGCGTGATTGCCGGGTCGTTCCTGGTCTTCATCCCGACGATGGGTGAATTCGTCATTCCCGCGCTGTTGGGCGGGTCCGAAACCCTGATGATCGGCAAGGTTCTGTTCGAAGAGTTCTTTTCCAACCGCGACTGGCCTGTCGCATCGGCCGTGGCGGTTATCCTGCTGCTCATTCTCGTCGTGCCGATCGTGCTGTTCCAGCGCAACGAGCTGCTGCAACAGGAGGCCGAGAGATGAGGCGGTTTTCCTGGTTCAACGCTACATCCCTAACGCTTGGCTTCGCGTTCCTTTACCTGCCGATGATCATCCTGATCGTCTACTCGTTCAACGCGTCCAAACTGGTGACAGTCTGGGCCGGGTTTTCGACCAAGTGGTACGGCGAATTGCTGTCGAACGAAGCGTTCCTGGACGCCGCCTGGGTAACGCTGCGTGTTGCGGTAATATCATCCACCATCGCCACGGTGCTGGGCACGATGGCCGCCTATGTGCTGGTCAACATGGGCCGTTTCCCGGGCCGCACGCTGTTTTCCGGCATGATCTACGCACCGCTCGTGATGCCCGAGGTTATCACCGGCCTGTCGCTTCTTCTGCTATTCATTGCGATCGGGCTGGATCGCGGCGTCACCACCATCATGCTGGCGCATACGACCTTTTCGATGTGCTACGTCTCAGTCGTCGTGTCGTCACGCCTGACCAGTTTCGACCGGTCATTGGAAGAGGCAGCCCTTGATCTTGGCTGCACGCCGTTCGACGCCTTCAAATCCGTGACCCTGCCGGTGATCGCACCTGCGGTCATTTCCGGCTGGCTCTTGGCCTTCACCTTGTCGCTTGACGACCTCGTCATCGCCAGCTTCACCTCCGGGCCATCCTCGACCACTCTGCCGATCAAGGTTTGGTCGTCGATCCGATTGGGCGTCAGCCCCGAAATCAACGCACTTTCGACAATCCTAATCTCCATTGTGGCCGTAGGGGTGGTTTCCGCATCGCTCATAACAAAACGCACCGCTGTGAAGCGGATGAAAGACGAACAAGAGGCGGCCATACAATGAGTAATTTCCAAAACGCCTGGACGGCGCATTGCGCCCAGTTTGGCGTGCCTGACCGGCTGGAACTGATGCTGTGTGATGTCAACGCCGTGCTGCGCGGCAAATGGCTGCCCGGTGAAGAGGTTGAAAAGCTGCTGAAAGGCGATGTCTGCCTGCCGCTGTCCACCTACGCCCCTTCGATCTTTGGCTGGGAGGTTGAAGAAACCGGCTTTGGGATTGTCGTAGGCGATCCCGATGGCGTTCTGACGCCTGTGCCGTCCACGCTGAAACCCGTGCCCTGGGCCGACGGCACTGTCGCCCAGATCGTCGTGGAAATGACCGATGAGACCGGCGAAATCAGCTTGCTGTCGACGCGCCAGATCCTTGCTCGGATGCTCGACAAACTCGCCGCACGGGACCTTTTTCCGGTCGTGGCGACCGAACTGGAATTCTACATCGTCAAGGCACGCGACGACGCGGCGGCCCCGCCCGAACCGCCCGACCGACTGCCCGAGGCGCAGAACTACGACCTTGAGGTGCTGAGCCGCAAATCCGAAATCCTCGATGACATTCTGGACGCCTGCGACAAGCAGGGCCTGCCGACCGACACGCTGATCGCCGAATACGGGCCGGGCCAGTTCGAGATCAACTTTCACCACACAGACGACGTTCTGGCTGCCGCCGACACGGCGCTGGTGTTCCGCCGGCTGGTGCGCGGGGTCGTTGACAGCCACGGGTTCGAAGCCACCTTCATGGCCAAACCCTACGCCGACAGCCCCGGATCAGGGATGCACGCGCATATATCCATGCTGAACGGCAAAGGCGAAAACGTCTTTGACAGCGGCGACACCGAGGCATCCGAAACCCTGAAACACGCGGTTGGTGGCGTCTTGTCCACCATGCGCGAATTGCAGGCGATCTTTGCCCCGCACATGAATTCCTACCGCCGCTTTCAGATCAATTCCTTTGCGCCCTCAAAAACCGAATGGGGCTATGACAATCGTGGCGCTGCAATCCGGCTGCCGGAGACGCAAGGCATGGGCGCGCGGCTGGAACACCGCATTTGCGGAGCGGATGTGAATCCCTACCTGGCCTTGGCCGCCATCCTGGGCGGCATGTTGCACGGGCTGGAAAACCGCATCGATCCGGGCCCGCCGCTGGACAGTGAAAGTTCGGGCGATGGCGAACGATTGAGCCATGACTGGGTGCGCACGGTGGAACGGCTGGAAACATCCCAACTGGCCGCCGACATTCTGGGCGAAGAATTCCGCGACGTCTATGTGACGCTGCGCAAACATGAGATCGCCGAACTGACCACGCAGATCACACCGCAGGAATACACGTTCTATCTGTCCCGGCTTTGACCCATGCTCGACCGCATCTACGAAGCACGCGCCTACGGTCCCGATCCGGTCGCTGATTGCTACTGGAACACCACCGTTGACGCGCCCGAAGACTGGCCTGCGGCTGAAGACGACCTGACCTGCGACATCGCGGTGATCGGCGCAGGCTTCACCGGTATGAACGCCGCGCTGGAACTGGCGGCTGCGGGTGTGGACGTGATCCTGCTGGACGCCGAAAAACCCGGCTGGGGCGCATCGGGGCGCAATGGCGGGTTCTGCTGCGATGGCGGATCGAAGCTGTCATCGGCCACGATGCGCCGCCGCTATGGCGCTGAAGATGAAAGGGCATGGCGCCACGCCCAGCGCGCCGCCGTGGATCACGTGGCCGACATGCTGGACCAATACGGGATTGACGCCGATACGCATTCGGATGGCGAAACGCTGCTGGCTCACCGGCCGAGCGATGCTGCCGGGTTCAAAGACGCCGCCGCCGCGTTTCAGGCCGCGCATGGGTTGAAAGCGACCGTCATTCCCCGCGAGGCATTGGCCGAACATGGGCTTGCCAGCCCGGAATTTCACGGCGCGCTGACGACGCCCATCGGGTTCGCCCTGAACCCGCTGAAATACGCCACCGGGCTGGCCCGCGCCGCCCGTGATGCCGGCATCCGTATCTTTGGTCAGTCGCCGGTCACCGCGATGGACCGGCAGGGCGCGTTTTGGTCGCTGACCACCCCACGGGCGCGCATCAGCGCAGCAAAGGTCATCATCGCAACAAACGGCTACAGTTCCGAAAACCTGCCCGACTGGATGCGCGCGCGTTACATGCCCACGCAATCCTCGATCATGGTCACGCGCCCCATGACCGGCACCGAATTGCAGGCCCAAGGTTTCACATCGCGGCAAATGAGTGCCGACACGCGCATCCTGCTGCACTATTTCCGCCTGCTCCCCGACAACCGCTTTCTTTTGGGCATGCGTGGCGCCATCCGCGCCGATGCCGCATCGCAGGCCAAAGTCGAACGCCAGATCCGACGCAATTTTGAAACAATGTTCCCCGCCTGGGCCCATGTCGAAACCGCGCATTACTGGTCGGGCTTCGTCTGCCTGACGCCACGACTGACCCCCTTCGTCGGGGCGCTCGACGGGCTGGACGGGGCCTATGCGGCATTTGCCTATCACGGCAATGGCGTTGCAATGGGCAGCTATTCGGGGCGGTTGGTGGCCGATGCCGCGCTGGGCCGGGCGCCCACGCGCCCGACCCCGCAATTCCTGTCCCAACCCCTGCGCCGCTACCCGTTTGGCCGCACGCGGCGCACCCTTTTGTCACTGGCCTATGGCTGGTATCAGATCCGCGACCGATAGGACGTTAGAAAATGACCCAAGACCCCATCCGCGTTGGCATCCTTGAAACCGGCCGCCTGCCCGACGAATTGGCCACCAACTATGGCGATTATGTCGAGATGGTCGGCAACTGGCTGAACCTGCCCGACGTGACCCCGCGCGGCTATGCCGTGGTGGACATGGAGCTGCCCGCCAGACCCGAAGATGCCGATATCTGGCTGATCACCGGATCGCGCCACGGCGCCTATGAAGACCACCCCTGGATTCCGCCGCTTGAACAATTCATCCGCGATTGCCGCGCGGCGGGCGTGCCTATGGTCGGCATCTGTTTCGGCCACCAGATCATGGCGCAGGCGTTGGGCGGCAAGGTCGCCAAATCGGCCAAGGGCTGGGGCGTCGGTGTGCACGAATACAGCATCGACAATTGGCCCGCCGAACTGGGCGATACCCCTGCCGATCTGCGGCTCCATGCCTTCCATCAGGATCAGGTCGAGGAATTACCCGACGGCGCGCAGGTTCTCGCCTCCAGCCCGTTCTGCGACTACGCGGCGCTCTGGTATCCGGGTTTTGCCGTGACCTTTCAGGGCCACCCCGAATACAAGCCCGACTTCGCATCCGACCTTCTGACCATCCGCACCGGCACGGTCATCGACCCCGATACCGCCCGTGCCGGACAGGCCCGCATCGCCGACCCAACGTCATCGCAGGACATGGCCGCGCGCGTCCGAGACTGGGTTCTGACCCGCAAGAAAGGAACCGCCGCATGACCGACGAGCTTGGCGATTTCGCCTTCCGCGCCGAAGGCAACCTGGGCAAGTGGCCTGAAATGACCTATGGTGGTGCCCTTTCCTTCCTGCGCCGCCGATACAGCCGCGATCTGACCGGCGTCGACGTGGCGGTGACCGGTATTCCCTATGATGCGGCGACCACCTATCGCCCCGGTTCGCGGCTTGGCCCACGGGCCATTCGCGCAGCGTCTGTTCAGTTGGCGGAACTCGATGCTTTTCCGTTCGGCTTTGATCCGTTCGATCTGCTTTCGGTCGTGGACTACGGCGACTGCATGATCGACCCCCATCACCCTGAAACGGTTCGCCCGGCGATCGAAGCACATGCAAATGCGATCCTTGAAAACGGCACGCGCCTGCTGTCCTTTGGCGGCGACCATTCGGTGACCTATCCGCTGTTGAAAGCGCATGCGAAAAAGTACGGACCGCTGGCGCTGGTTCAGTTCGACGCCCATTCCGACACGCTGCCCGATGACGGAACGACGCTTGACCACGGCACGATGATCCACCGTGCCATCAGCGAAGGCCTCATCGACCCGACTAAGTCGACACAGGTTGGCATCCGCACTGTCTGCGGCGACAGCTTTGGGCTTGAATTCGTCACGGCGCCCTGGGTTCACCGCAATGGTCTCGACGCGACGCTGGGCGTGGTCCGTGAACGCGCCGGCGATGCACCAGTCTACATCTCCTTCGACATCGACGTGTTGGACCCGGCCTTCGCGCCGGGCACCGGCACACCGGTTTCGGGCGGTCTGGCTAGCTGGCAGGCGCTGGAACTGATCCGGGGGCTCAAGGGCCTGAACCTTGTCGGCATGGACGTGGTCGAGGTCTCGCCCCCCTATGACCACGCCGAAATCACCGCCATCGCCGCAGCCACGGTCGCCCATGACTGGCTTTGCCTTCTGGCCGAAGCCAAGGGTGCGAAAGGTGCGCCTGTCGGGCGGCTTTGACCCGGCTCATGCTTGAAACCGCTGGGGTTTTGGTAAACACTCGACCTCAACCATTTCCGGGAGCCGATATTGAGCGACAGCCAGACTAAGACCCCGCCCCGCCCGCTGACATTGCGTGACGTGTCCGAAGCTTCCGGCGTCAGTGAAATGACGGTCAGCCGTGTCTTGCGCAACCGGGGCGATGTGTCCGAGGGCACGCGCAAGAAGGTGTTGGAAGCAGCCAAGGCGTTGGGCTACGTGCCCAACAAGATCGCGGGCGCACTGGCCAGCCAACGTGTGAACCTTGTGGCCGTCATCATCCCTTCGCTGTCGAACATGGTCTTCCCCGAGGTGATGACCGGCATTTCCGACGCGCTGGAGGAGACGGAATTGCAGCCGGTTGTCGGGGTTACGAACTACCGACCGGAACGCGAAGAAAAAGTGCTGTATGAAATGCTGTCCTGGCGGCCGTCCGGCGTGATCATCGCCGGGCTCGAACATTCCGAAGCCTCCAAGGCAATGCTGCGCAATGCCGGTATCCCGGTCGTCGAGATCATGGATACCGATGGTGAACCCGTGGATTCCATGGTCGGCATATCGCACCGTCGCGCGGGCCGCGAAATGGCTGCTGAAATCGTCGCCGCGGGTTACAAGCGCATCGCCTTTCTTGGCACGAAGATGCCTTTGGACCACCGCGCCCGCAAACGGTTTGAAGGTTTCACCGAAACGCTGGCCAAGTCCGGGTTGGAAATTGCAGATCAGGAATTCTATTCCGGCGGCTCGGCGCTGGCCAAGGGCCGCGAGATGACCGAAGCCATACTGAAGCGAACGCCAGACATTGATTTCATTTATTATTCCAATGACATGATCGGCGCGGGCGGGCTGTTGTACTGTCTGGATAACGGGCTGGACGTGCCCGGCAAGATCGGGTTGGCGGGTTTCAACGGTGTCGAATTGCTGGACGGCCTGCCGCGCAGCCTTGCCACCATGGATGCCTGCCGGACCGAGATCGGCCAGAAAGCCGCACAGATCATCGCCGACCATGTCAGCGGCGAAAAGACCGACCCGGAACGTATCACGCTGACCCCGAAACTTGAACCTGGCGACACGCTCAGGCGCTAGGTCGAAAATCGGTTGGCGATCCGCGGCAGTCGGGGTTCCGCCCTAGAGCAATCCGTGCTTCTGATAGAGCTTCTTCAGGTCCGCCTCCGGCCGTGCGCCAAGGTGACTGATGATCTCGGACCCGGCCACGTTGGCCATTTTTCCGCAGGTTTCCAGTTCGTACCCGTTGGTCAGGCCCCACAGGAACCCGCCCGCAAACAGGTCGCCCGCGCCGGTCGCGTCGACGATGTTCGTCGGCACCGCCGCGACATGCCAACGATCGCCGCCATTGATGATATGCGCGCCATGGCCGCTGTCGGTGACAACCACCGTACCCACCTCGCCTGCCGCCTTGTTGATCGCCTCGTCGAACTCGCCGGCATACATCGACAGGATTTCGGACCGGTTTGCGAACAACAGGTCCACATCTTCGCGCAGCATCTTGGCGAATGCATCCCGATGCCGGTCTATGCAGAACGGATCGGACAACGTGATCGAAACCTTGCCGCCTGCACCCTTGGCCGCCTTGATCGCCTTGGCAAAGGCCGCGTGACTGTCGGGACCGTCAAAACGGTAACCTTCCAGAAACAGCCATTCGGCATCCGCCATCATCGCCTCGTCCACGTCCGACGGGCCAAGGAATTCCGACCAGCCCAGATAGGTGTTCATCGACCGTTCGCCATCGGGTGTCACCAACACGATACAGCGGCCCGTCTCTGCCGTACTGTCCGCGTCAGCCAGTTCGGTTTCGTAGACCGCCCCCTGCGCGCGCAGGTCGTGGGCAAAAATCCGGCCCAGCTGGTCGTCCTTGACCTTGCCAACATAGGCCACGCGTCCGCCCAGATGGGCCGCGCCTGCAATCGTGTTGGCCGCCGACCCGCCGGAAATTTCCCGCGCTGGTCCGACATGGGAATACAGTTCCACCGCCCGATCCATGTCGATCAGCTGCATGATCCCCTTTTCCACGCCGTTTTCGGCAAGAAAGGCATCTTCGCAATTGGACAGAACATCGACCATCGCATTGCCGATACCGACAACCTGGAAACGCTTACTCATATTGTCTTCTCCTCGAACGGGCAGAGATCGTTGATAATACAGGCACCGCATTTGGGTTTGCGCGCCACACAGATATAGCGGCCATGCAGGATCAGCCAGTGATGGGCATGCTGTTGAAATTCGACGGGAACATGATCTTCTATGGCCCTTTCTACGGCCACCACATCCTTACCCGGGGCTATGCCCGTGCGATTGCCGACGCGAAAGATATGCGTGTCGACCGCCTGCGCGGGAAAATGGAACCACATGTTCAGGACGACATTGGCCGTTTTGCGCCCCACTCCCGGCAATGCTTGCAAGGCCGCCCGGCTTGACGGCACCTGCCCATCGTATTCATCGACGAGGATTCGGCTCATCTTGATGACATTCTTGGCCTTCTGGCGGAACAGCCCGATCGTTTTGATGTATTCGATCAGCCCCTCTTCGCCCAGCGCGAGCATCTTTTCGGGCGTATCGGCGACCTTGAACAAGGCCTCCGTCGCCTTGTTCACGCCCGCATCGGTCGCTTGCGCCGACAACGCAACCGCCACCACCAACGTATAGGCGTTGACGTGGTTCAATTCGCCCTTGGGTTCGGGTTCCGCAGCCTGAAACCGCGTGAACACCTCTTTCAGGGTCATGTAATCCATTTGCTTGACCATGAAACGCTCTATGACCCGTGACGCAGACGACGACAAGCAATTGCCGGTCACGGGGGACGGATAGCGCAACATCCGGGTCGCCGCGACCATCCGCGCCCGCTATGAAGATCGGCGAAAGGAGCCCTGTGCCGATGTCCGACGATACCCGTTACCATTTTCAGGTCATGCGCCGCGCGATCGACGAAATCGATGCCGCCATGCCCCACCACCTGTCGCTGGACGAATTGGCCTCTCGGCTCGACATGAGCCCCGCGCATTTTCAGCGCATCTTCACCCGCTGGGCCGGTGTCAGCCCGAAACGCTACCAGCAATACCTGACGCTCGACCATGCCAAGGCGTTGCTTGCTGACCGTTTCACCACGCTCGACACCGCCCATGAAACCGGCCTGTCCGGATCGGGTCGCTTGCACGACCTCTTCCTGCGTTGGGAAGCGATGAGCCCCGGCGAATACGCCAAGGGCGGGCAAGGTCTGACGATCTACTGGGGGTGGTTCGACAGCCCCTTCGGCCCCGCACTGGTCATGGGTACCGAAAAAGGCATCTGCGGCATCGGGTTTTCATCCGAAACCGGGCCAGAGGCGGCCATGGAGGACCTTGTAGGCCGCTGGCCGCGCGCCACCTATGTCGAAGACCCGATGTTCCTACGCCCCTGGGTGTTGACGGCCTTTGGCGCGGAAAACACCGTGGACAAGGCGCCGCTTTACCTGATCGGCGCGCCTTTCCAGATCAAAGTCTGGGAAGCTCTGCTGCAAATCCCGTCTGGACACGTCACGACCTATTCGGAAATCGCGCAATCCATCGGCAAGCCGCGTGCGGTGCGCGCCGTGGGCACTGCCGTGGGCCGCAACCCGGTCAGCTGGCTTATCCCCTGCCACCGCGCTTTGCGCAAATCGGGGGCATTGGGCGGCTATCACTGGGGCCTGCCGGTCAAGCGCGCACTGCTCGCCTGGGAAGGCGCGCGCGCCGACCAAGCTGGCTAGGCTACATGATCTCGTCGGTTTTCCGCCGGTTCCGACGCACGAAGACGATTGATATTTGATAACACCCGACAATCCACTACCTAGCGGCCAAAGGCTCGAGACAGGAAAGGATTGTCGAGTATGAAACTGACCCGTATTTCAATTCTCGCGGGGGCTGCCGCGTTGATGACCGCAACCGCTTGTACGGATATCAACACGCCGACCGACGACCCCAACGCCCGCCAAAAAGAAGGCGCTGTTCTGGGTGCACTGACGGGCGCTTTCCTTGGCCGCCAGATCGCCGATGACCCGAATTCCAAACGCAACCTGTCCATCGCCGGCGCCATCGCCGGTGGACTGGCTGGCAGTTCGATCGGCAAGAACCTGGACGAACAGGCCGCCGCCTTGCGTTCGAACCTGTCCGACGGCCGCATCCAGGTGATCAATACCGGATCCTCGCTGATCGTGCGGATGCCCAATGACATCCTGTTCCCGTTTGACAGCGCATCTGTCGCGCCGGCCCTACGGTCCGATCTGCGCACACTGGCAAGTCACCTTCAAACCTATCCCGGCTCGCTGGTGCAGGTCATCGGCCACACCGATTCCACTGGTGACGCAGGCTACAACCAATCCCTGTCGGTCCAGCGCGCAAGCGCCGTGGCCAATATCCTGGTCGCCAATGGCGTTTCAGCCGGTCGTGTCGTGACCGTCGGCCGTGGCGAAAACGAACCGGTCGCCACCAACCTGACACCGGAAGGGCGCGCGCAGAACCGTCGCGTCGATATCGTGATCATCCCGCAGGCCTGATCACGGGGTTCCTGAAACGGCTTGAGTTCCGGCCGGTGGTCTGATCCACTTGGCCGGAACTTTCATTTCAGACCCCGAAAATGCCATCGACGCCCTTTCAGCCCATCAAACCGGAAAAGATTTCCGCCTCGGTCATCCGCCAGATCGAGCTGCTGATCCTGCGCGGCATCCTGCGGCCCGGCGACAGGTTGCCCCCCGAACGGGAACTGTCCGAACAGCTCGACGTATCGCGCCCTTCGCTTCGCGAAGCATTGTCGGAATTACAGGAACGCGGCCTGCTGGTCAGCCGGCAGGGGTCTGGCGTCTACGTTGCCGACGTGTTGGGCTCGGCTTTCTCTGACGCGCTCATAGGGCTTTTTGCCACCAACGAAGACGCGCTTTTCGACACAATCGCCTTTCGCCGCGATATCGAGGCCATAGCCGCCGCCCGCGCTGCCCGGTTCGGCAGCAACACCGACTTGGCCGTGGTGCAAAAGGTGTTTGACCGCATGGTCGATGCGCATGCCAAGGCCGACGGCAAACAAGAGGCCCAGCTTGACGCCGGTTTCCACATGGCGATCGTCGAGGCCAGCCACAACATCCTGCTCTTGCACATGATGCGGTCCATGTATGACCTTTTGCAGCGCGGCGTATTCTACAACCGGCAGGTCATCTTCGATCAGCGCACCACCCGGCAGGCCCTGCTCGACCAGCATGCGGCCATCAACGCCGCCATCCAGTCACGCGACCCCGACGCCGCGCGCGCCGCCGTCGAACAGCACCTGAATTTCGTTGAACAGGCCCTGAACGAACGCCTGCGCGCCACCCGCAAGGAAGAGGTCGCCCATGCCCGCCTGCGTCAGGAAGAACGACGTTAGATTACGTTCCTCCGTTCCGTGCCCGACCATTCCCTGGCTTTCAAATACCTGCGGGGATCGTCATTGGCCTATGGGGCCGATGGCGTTCGGGGGCGGCAGCCCCCGCCACCGTCGCGCAGGGACGGATTTTTGTTGAAAATCCGCATGGTATCTGAGGGGCGGGCTTTCGCCCCCGAAGGATCACCGCCCGTGGCTGCGGTCGTAGCCTGACACAGGCGGGACCAGATGCGCGGCTCGGGCATCTTCGCCCGGGTCCCAGACTTCCATCAACAGCGGATGGCACCGTGCATCATCAGACGAATGGCCCGCCGAACAATCGCCGCCCGGACAAGCCGACAGGCCGACGATCAGGTCGATCTGCGCCTGGAATTCCAGATAGTCGCCCGGCCGCACGGGGCTCGCCTTCATGATGTATTGCCCCGTCGCGCGATCAAAACCCGTGCACATGAACACGTTCAGAACGTCATGGACATGGGGTTCTGCCTCGGCCAGCGACAGGCCGGTGAAATCAGCCAGCGCGCGTGTCAGATTGGAATGGCAGCAATAGTGATAGTCACCACCCGACAACAGCCGCCCGGTATAGGGATCACACCGCGTGCCGATCACGTCATGTACCGAACAGCCAAACGCGTCGAACCCGTACCAGTCCAGCGTATCGTCGGTCAGCACCGCCATGGGCCGAAGGTTCGGGAAGGATGACCACATCCGGTCACCCGTGGATAGATGCGTACCGTGCAGCGCCCTGGTCTTGCCGGAATAGAACCGTTCACCCAGATCGGCAGCGTTCCACAGGTTCAGATCGCCCACCTGCGCTCCCTCGGTCGACACGATCCGGAAAAACGCGCCTGCCGGCACCGCCATGCAGCGCCCGTCGCGCGGTGGCACGACCACGGTTTCAACCAGCAGCGCCCCGTCGCGCAATGCCGAAAGCCGCGCCAGGTCTGGCGCGGGCAAACTGTCGGGTGGATAGCACACCACCGGCTCGACCGCCTGCCGCACACCTGCATCGGCTGGGGCGGCGTGGTTGGGGCGTGCCGGTTTCACGTGCCTCAGATCCCGGCCACGGCCACGTATTTGGTGACAAGGTAGTCATCCAGCCCCTGGCTGCCGCCTTCCTTGCCCATGCCGCTTTCCTTGACACCGCCAAATGGTGCCTCGACCGTTGTGATCAGACCCGAATTGACCCCGATCATCCCGTATTCCAGCGCGTCGTTCAGCCGGAACACCCGGCCCACGTCGCGGGTGTAGACATAGGATGCCAGACCGAACTCGGTCGCGTTCGCCATCTCAATGGCCTCCGCTTCGGTGTCGAACTTGAATACGGGCGACAGCGGTCCGAAAATCTCTTCGGTGGCAAAGGCCATGTCCTGCGTCGCCCCGGTGATCACCGTCGGCTCAAAGAACGTCCGCCCCAGCGTGTGCCGCTTGCCGCCCTGTGCGATCGCGCCGCCCTTGGCCAGCGCATCGGCCACCATTTCCTCGATTTTCTGAACGGCGGCTTCGTCGATCAGCGGTCCCTGTTCGACCCCTTCGGCCGACCCGTCGCCGACTTTCAGCGCCGCACTGGCGGCAGCGAGCTTTTCGACAAAGGCATCATGAATGCCCGACTGCACGTACAGACGGTTCGCGCAGACGCAGGTCTGGCCCATATTGCGGTATTTCGACACCATGGCACCCGCGATGGCCGCGTCCAGATCGGCATCGTCAAACACGATGAAGGGCGCGTTGCCGCCCAGTTCCATCGACACTTTCTTGACCGTGTCTGCGGACTGGCGGATCAGTTCCTTGCCGACCTCGGTCGACCCGGTGAACGTGACCTTGCGCACCGTCGGACTTGCCATGATCGCCCCGCCAATGGCGCGCGCTGAACCTGTCAGGATGTTGACGGTTCCAGCGGGATAGCCCGCATCTTCGGCCAGCTTGGCCCATGCCAGACCCGAATAGGGCGTCGCCGTTGCAGGCTTGGCCACCACCGTGCAGCCCGCCGCCAGTGCTGGCGCAATCTTGCGTGCCAACATGGAGGACGGGAAGTTCCAGGGCGTGATCATGCCGACAACCCCCACCGGGTGGCGGGTGACCAGCAGGCGACGGTCATTCATCGGCGCGGGCACAATCTCACCCTTGGCGCGCCGGATTTCTTCGGCGAACCAGCGCACATAGGCAGCACCAATGGCCATTTCGCCACGCGCTTCGGCCAACGGCTTGCCCTGTTCGGCCGTCAGCAATTGCGCCAGCGATTCCTGGTTGTCCATGATCGCTTCGTACATGCGATGCAGCAGCCCGACGCGATAGCTCAGGTCGGTCGCCGCGAAATCTGCAAATGCCGCACCCGCCGCCGCAATCGCGCGGTCGGTTTCATCCGCGCCGCAATTCGGCACTGTGCCCAGGACCTCGCCCGTGGCCGGGTTGGTCACGTCGATGGTCTTGCCGCTATCGGCCCCAACCCATTCACCGCCGACAAAATTTGCCTGCTTCAGATAACCGCCAAAATCGCTCATTGCGTCCTCCCGATCGTTCAGAATTTCCGTTTGCCCGTGGTAATGAACCCCGCCCAAAGGTTTGGCAAGGCGATTTGATCAAAAGCGATTTCGGTCTCGGCGCAAGCCCCGTCTTGTCGCCGTTGACGGCAAGTTGTGCCTGCGTCCGGCAACGATGATTGATGGCATGGATCACGCGTTGACGACCGGGCGCTCACCCGAACTGCAATTGGACTTTCATTGCCTTGGTCCGGTCGGATGCAAGATCGAAGGCCTCGACCGCCCTCTCCATCGGCAGCACCGCCGTCAGCAATGGCCGCAGGTCCACGGCACCTTCGTCGATCAGTCGCGCGGCATCGGCAAATTCCGCGTCGAACCGGAATGACCCGATCAAGCGCAGCTCTTTCGTGACCAGAAGGCTGATCGGGATCTCCTGATCCCCGCCAAGTCCCACAGTCACGATAAGCCCGCCCGCGCGCGCCACGCCGAAGGCCGCCCGCATGGCGGGACCCGCGCCGGAACATTCGAACACTGTGTCGACCTGGCCCTTGTCCACGCCATATTCGGCCAACGCGTCTGGCGTGTCCGACAGGTTCACCACCCGGTCCGCACCCAGCTTCGCGGCTGTGGCCAGCGGTGCGTCGGCCAGATCAGTGGCGATGATTTCCTTCGCCCCTGCCAGTCGCGCTGCCACTACCGTCAGGCATCCGATCGGCCCGCATCCTGACACCAGCACTCGTTGCCCCGCCAATGGCCCGGCGCGGCCGACCGCATGCAGGCAAACTGCAAAGGGTTCGCACATCGCTGCCAGCGCCAGATCGGTCCCCTCCGACAACCGCAGCGCCAGTTCCGCCGGCACCGTCACCTGCGCCCTGAACAACCCCTGTTCATGCGGAAACCGCATGGCAGATCCGTTGAAGCGCATATCAAGGCACTGATTTCGCGTGCCCTTCAGGCAGTATTCACACTGCCCGCAAGGCCGCGACGGGTTCACCGCCACATTGTCCCCCGGCCTCAGCCCGGCCACATCGGACCCCACCGCCACAATTCGCCCCGACACTTCATGACCCAGTGCCATCGGTTCACGAATACGCACCGTGCCAAACCCGCCATGGTGATAGTAGTGCAGATCCGAACCGCAAATTCCGCCATGCGACATCGCCACAGTCACTTCGCCCGGCCCCGGCGCCTGGGCATCAGCAATCTGGTCGATCCGCAGATCGTGCGGGTCGTGTATAACGACGGCTTTCATGATGCGGCCTCCAGTTTGTCCCAGTCGAATGTCACGCCGATGCCCGCGACGTCCGGCGCCACCGCCAGGTGGTCTTCGACCACAAGGGGCCGGGTCGTGTATTGGTCGATGGGGAAGGCATGAACCTCCAGCCATCCGAGGCTGGCCCGGCCCGCCATCAGGCTGACATGCAGTTCCTGCATTCCATGTGTGCAGATCACCGCGCCGTGGTCGCGCGCCGTGTCCGCTGCCCGCAACCATGTCGTGATGCCGCCACAGGTGCCTGCATCCGGTTGCAGGTAACGCACTGCCCCGCTTGCGGCCAGATGCCGGAAATCCCAATCCGTATGCGCATTCTCACCCGCCGCAAGCGGGATCGGGCTTTCTGCTGCGATGCGCTTGTATCCATCCAGGTCGTCGGGGTCTGTCGGCTCCTCGAACCAGGTCAGGCGCGCCGGTTCCATCGCCTTTGCCGCCGCAATCGCCGTGTCCACGTCCCAGCCGAAATTTGCATCCACCATAAAGGTCACATCCGGCCCGATCCGCTCGCGCACCGCCAAGACCCGGTCGATATCGGTGGTCAGATCCGGTTGGCCCAGCTTGATCTTCACCCCGTTGAACCCCTGCGCCACGGACCCACCAACGCTGTCCAGCAGCTTGTCCAGCGAATAGTTCAGGTCGATCCCCCCGACATAGGCCTTGCACCGATCCGCACCGCCCCCGGCCATCTTCGCCAGGGATTGCCCGGTCCGCTTGCCGCGCGCATCCCACAAGGCGATATCGACGGCCGCAATGGCAAAGGCAGACAACCCGCCGCGCCCGACATAGTGGATATGCCAGCGCATATCCTCGTGCCGCGCCTCGACTTCTGTCCCGTCACGGCCGACCAGGAATGGCGCCAGGTCATGTTCGATCATCGCCTGGATCGCTCGCCCGCCGCGCCCGCCCGTATAGGTGTAACCGGTCCCCTGCGACCCGTCGGCCAACGTCACCGCCGCCGTGATCAGCTCGAAATGCGTATGCGACCCGTGCATGGCGTCATACAACACCTCGGCCAACGGCAAGCGGAAATACCGCGCTTCGACCTTCTGGATTGCCGCCATGATCTAAAGCACCGAAATCATGCCGCCATCGGCATATATGATCTGCCCTGAAACGTAGTTCGACGCGTCCGATGCCAGAAAAATCGCTGTTCCGGCCAGCTCTTCGGGCTTACCCCAGCGCCGCATCGGCGTGCGCGCCTTAACCCAGGCATCGAAATCGGGGTTGTTGATCAAGGCCTCATTCATGTCGGTCAACATGTACCCCGGACCTATCGCATTGGATTGAATGCCCTTTTCACCCCATTCCGCGGCCATCGCCTTGGTCAGCATCTTTATGCCGCCTTTCGACACCGTGTAGGGCGCTACCGTCGCGCGGGCCAATTCCGACGTCAGCGACCCGATATTGATGATCTTGCCGTATCCCCGGTCCGCCATGCGTTTTGCCGCCTCGCGCCCCACCACGAAAGCTGCCGTCAGGTTCACGTCGATGACCCGTTGCCAGTCCGCCGTTTCCAGTTCCAGCATCGGCTTGCGGAACTGGATGCCGGAATTGTTGACCAGGATATCGACCGCCACGCCTTCGGCATCGAATTGCGCAAAGACCGCCTTGACCTCGTCCTCGTTCGACACGTCGAACCGCGCCGTCAGCACGTCATGGCCCGCCGCCCGCATCGCCACCGCCGCCTCTTCCAGCCGCTGCGCGTTCGTGCCGTTCAGGATCACCCTTGCCCCCGCACCCGCCAAGCCTTCGGCCATGGCGCGGCCCAGGCCCCGCGATGAACCGGTGATCAGCGCGGTCTTTCCGGTCAGGTCAAATAGCGAAAGGGACATTTCATAACTCCGTCAGTCTTGTTGTCAGGTCGCCACGTTCAAAGAACGCAGGCTGCAATTCGGTGCCCAGTCCGGGGCCTCCCATCGGGTGAACGTATCCATTGGCAATGCGCGGCATCTCGGTCACCAACTCGCGATACCAGCCATTGTAAAACGCTCGCACGCTTTCCTGGATCAACGTGTTGGGCTGACTGAAGCTCATGTGGATCGCGGCCGCAAATCCAACCGGGCCGATGCAGTCATGCGGCGCGAAGGGGCGGTGATAAGTGTCTGCCATCGCCGCGATCTTGCGGCCCTCGGTCAGCCCGCCGGTCCAGCACAGGTCGGCCATCACCACCGACATCGCGTCACGGTCCAGGTATTCCTTGTAGGCAAAGCGCGAACCCAGCGTTTCCGACGCACAGGTCCACACCGGGGTGGATCGCGCGAATTCGGCCAGCGCCTGCGGCGAATTCATGCGGATCGGATCCTCGTACCAGCGTGGGTTGAACGGTTCCAGCGCGCGGGCAATCTCCTTCGCCGTGGGCAGGTTCCACAGGCAATGCATCTCGACCATGATCTCCATCCGGTCGCCGACAGCCTTGCGGATCAGTTCAAACGGTTTGATCGCCTCGCGCATCTGCGCCGCGCTGATATGCTGCCCCTTGTTTTCCATCGCCGCCGGATCGAAGGGCCAGATCTTCATGGCCGTGATGCCATTGGCCAGCAGATCCTCGGCCAACGCGTCGGCGCGCGTCATGAAGGCGTCAAGGTCCTCGTAAGGCCCGTCGCCGCCACGGTTCCAGGTATCGACGGGTCTGATCTGGTTCGACCGCACGTACCGCGTGCCCGCGCAGGTGTTATAGACACGCACACTGTCCCAGCACTGTCCGCCCAGCATGACATGCACCGGCTGGCCCGCGACCTTGCCGAAGATGTCCCAAAGCGCGATGTCGACGGCCGATGCAGCCCGGTATTCCACCCCTGTGGACGATTGCGCATTGGGCAGCGCCACCATGTCCTTGTTCAGCGCCTCGATACACAGTGGGTCCTTGCCCAACAGCCGCGAGGCGAGCGTGTTGTGGATATGCGCCTCGACAGCCTCGGCCCCGTAGAAGGTTTCACCCAACCCGGTAATGCCTGCATCGGTTTCGACATGGACCCAAAGAAGGTTTGCAAATTCTGCCACCCGATAAGTGCGAAGAGCAGTGATCTTCATCGTTGCGCCTCTGCCTCCATGACACGCCGCGCGGCCCGAAAGCACTCCAGCGCTTGTGGCACGCCGCAGTAAATTCCGATCACATGGATGATCGCACGAATCTCATCCCAGCTGACCCCGTTGTTGCGCGCCCCCCGGCAGTGAAGCTCCCATTCCGCCATCTTTCCCAATGCCCCGATCATCGACAGGTTCATCATCGACCGGGTCTTGGCGTCGATCACATCGTCGCCCCAGCCAAAACCCCAGCACCAGGCTGTCATGGCCTCTTGAAATGGCCGGGTGAAATCGTCGGCCGCATCAAGGCTCTTTTGCACATATTCCGCCCCCAGCGTCGCCTTGCGCTGTTCCAGCCCCTTCAGGAACAGGTCTTCATCGAATGAACCCATCGCCGACCCCTTTGGTATACCATTTCTATCCTGCGTGAAAAATCAAGGTGGCGAAAGGGGCAAAGCGACGGGCCAAGGCGGTTGCGGGCCGCATGGCTTTGGAACAGACTGCGCGGGACCAAAAGGAACGCGCGCCGGATGACCGAAACGCCAGACACGACCTTTCCTTCCATCCGCACGGCGGGCATCGACGGGTATCTTGTCAGCTTCGGCGACCGACTTGGCGAAGCCGCCAACCGCGCGGCCATCGCCTTTCGCGCCGCGATCGAAGATGCCGGTTGGGACCATGTCCGCGAAAGCTCGACCTCGCTGGTTTCGACATATCTGCGTTTCGACCCGCTGACCCAGACACATGATGCCATGCGCACGCAGATCGAAACCCTGCTGGCCACGCGCAATTGGCTGTCCGCCGACCTGCCACAAGGACGCCGCCTGTGGCGCATCCCGACGGTTTTCGGCGGCGATCATGGCCCCGAACTGGACGAAGCCGCCGCGCTGGCTGGGCTTTCACCGGCCGATGCCATCGCCGAACTGGCCGCCACCCCGGTGCGCGTCCAGACCATCGGCTTCGCCCCCGGAATGCCCTATCTCGGCGAACTGCCCGCACACTGGAACATCCCGCGCAAAACAGAACTGACCGCGCGTGTCGCTGCGGGCGGGGTCTGCGTGGCGATCCGCCAATTGGTCCTGTTCCCCAACCCCACGCCCACCGGCTGGCGCCATATCGGGCAAACCCATTTTCGTCTGTTTCGCGCGGACGCCCCCGATCCGTTCACGCTGCGCCCGGGTGACGAGCTGCTTTTCACCCCGGTCAGCCCAGATGAGCTGGCCGCCTGCGCCGATGATCCCACTGGCGGCGCGAAATCGGAACCCATCCCATGACCCGCGCCTTGATCATCCGCCGCGCCAGCCCCGGCATGACCGTGCAGGATCGTGGCCGCACCGGCTACCTGCGCTTTGGCCTGTCGCGCGGCGGGGCCGCAGACGCGTTGGCGCTGGCCGAAGGGGCCGCGCTGCTGGGTCAGGACCCCGGCCTTGCCGCGTTGGAAATGGCGGGTATGGGCGGAGAATTCGAAGTCACCGAACCCACCCGCATTGCCCTGACCGGCGCAACGATGCGTGCCCGGATCGGCGATGACACGGCGCGCTGGAATGCCAGTCATCTGCTGCATCCCGGCCAGCGCCTGACCATCGGTGCAGCGGATGCCGGCGTCTATGGCTATTTGCACCTTGGTGGCGGGCTGGCCACGCGCGAACTGCTGGGATCGCGCAGCGCCCATCTCGCCGCAGGCATTGGCACGCCCGTCGAAAGCGGCCAGTCGCTGGCCCTAGGCCCTGATCCCGCAACCCGAACCGGCATGAAGATCGACCCTGCCCCACGTTTCGGTGGCGGCATGTTGCGCATCGTGCCCAGCCTGCAAACCGGTGTCTTTCCCGAAAGTGAACTGGCCCGGTTCCAGGCCACGACCTTCACCCGCGACGCGCGCGGCAATCGCATGGGCGTGCGCATCATCCCCGAAGGCGATGGCTTCCACGCCGATACCGGCCTGACCATCCTGTCCGAGGTCATCGTGCCCGGCGACATCCAGATCACCGGCGATGGCACGCCATTCGTCCTGCTGACCGAATGCCAGACCACTGGCGGCTATCCCCGCATCGGGTCCGTCCTGCCCACCGATATGCCCATCGTGGCGCAGACCCCGCCCGGCAAGCCCCTGACCTTCCGCTTTGTCACGCTGGCCGAAGGCGTCGAAATCGAACGGGCCGAACTGGCCAGGCGCCGCGCCCTGCCCGGCCAGGTCACACCGATCATCCGCGACCCCGGCGACATCCCCGACCTTCTGTCCTATCAGTTGATCGGCGGCGTCACGGCGGGCGATTTTCCAGACTAGACGATTTTTCGATTGCCCTGTTCGGGCCACCCCGCCACTATCGTCGCCGGTCCAATCGGGGGAAACACCTTGTCCAAGATCATCATCAGCTGCGCCATAACCGGGTCGATCCATACCCCCACCATGTCCGACGCCCTGCCGTTTACACCGCAGGACATCGCAGATCAGGCGGTCGGTGCCGCTGATGCCGGGGCCGCAATCATGCACCTGCACGCGCGCAACCCCGATAACGGTCACCCGTCGTCCAAGGCAGCCGATTATATGACCTACCTGCCGAATGTGAAGTCGCGCACCAATGCCATCGTCAACATGACAACCGGCGGCAATGCAATCATGACGCTGGACCAGCGGCTGGAAGGCCCGATGCTCGCCGAACCGGAAATGTGTTCGCTCAACATGGGGACGATGAATTTCGCGCTCTACCCGATGATCGACCGCTACAAGAACTGGCGTTTCGACTGGGAAAAACCGTTCCTGGAATCGTCCAGCGACGCCGTGTTCAAGAACACCCCGCGCGACATCGAGTATGTGCTGACCGAAATGGGCCAAAAGCGCGGCGCCCGGTTCGAATTCGAGTGCTATGACACCGGCCACCTCGTCATGCTGCGCCACTTCCGTGATCGCGGGTTGATCGATGGCCCGATCTTCATACAGTTCGTGTTCGGGGTGCTGGGCGGCATGGCGGCGGAACCCGAAAACCTGATGCATATGGTCGGTCTGGCACGACGCTATTTCGGCGATGATTTCATGTTCTCGGTGCTGGCGGCAGGCCGGATGCAGATGCCCATGGCCACCATGGCCGCCGGAATGGGCGGGCATGTGCGCGTTGGGCTCGAAGACAGCCTGTTCATCGAACGCGGCGTGCTGGCCAAATCCAACGCTCAACAGGTCGAAAAAATTCGGGGCTTGGTCGAAGGTCTCGGGCGCACCGTCGCCACGCCTGACGACGCCCGGCAGATGCTGGGCCTGAAAGGTGCGGACAAGGTCCGTTTCTGAACGGACCCCTTTCAGACGGCGCACAACCGGCATAGACGGATAGCCATGAACAAGGACATCGCGGATATCTTCGTCATCGGCGGCGGCGTGAACGGCTGCGGCATCGCGCGCGACGCGGCGGGGCGCGGCCTGTCCGTTATCCTTGCCGAACAGGGCGACCTGGGCCACGCGACGTCATCGGCCTCGACCAAGCTGTTTCATGGCGGGCTGCGCTACCTGGAATTCTTCGAATTCGGACTGGTCCGCCACGCCCTGAAGGAACGAGAACTGCTGATTGCCGCCATGCCCCATATTGCCTGGCCGTTGCGGTTCGTGCTGCCACATCACAAGGGCCTGCGCCCGCGCTGGATCCTGCGGTTGGGCCTGTTCCTGTATGATCATCTGGGCGGGCGCAAACGCCTGCCCGCCACCCGCACCCTGAACCTGGCTACCCATCCCACGGGCAAGGTGCTCAAGGACAGCTTCCGCACGGGTTTCGAATATTCCGATGGCTGGGTGCAGGACGCGCGACTGGTTGTGCTGAACGCCCGCGATGCCGCTGATCGCGGCGCAACGGTCCTGACCCGCACACGCGTAACCGGCGCAAAACGCCATGCCGACCATTGGGAAATCGAGGTCGAAGACACCCGCAACGGCGTGAAGAAAACCCACAAGGCGCGCAAGCTTGTCAACGCCGCAGGCCCATGGGTCGCCGACGTGCTCGACAACACGATCCGGGTCAGGACCGGCGAACGGGTCCGGCTGGTGCGCGGCAGCCATATCGTAACGCGCAGACTGTTCGACCACGATCAGCCCTATATCCTGCAGGGTGCAGACGGGCGCATCGTTTTCGCAATTCCGTATGAACGCGACTTCACGCTGATCGGCACGACCGATGTCGATCACCCGGGCGACCCGTCCAACCCCCAATGCACGGATGACGAAATTGCCTATCTCTGCAATTTCGTGTCCGACTATTTCCGCACCCCCGTCACCCCTGATCAGGTCGTCTGGACGTATTCCGGCGTCCGTCCGCTTTATGATGATGGCGCAAGCTCCGCGACCGAGGCGACGCGCGATTATGTCTTGTCGATGAACACAGATGGCGCCCCGGTGCTGAATGTCTTCGGCGGCAAGATCACCACCTATCGCCTGTTGGCCGAACAGGTGGTCGACAAGCTGGTCGGTGCAGGCGGCTGGACAGCAGGCGTTCCGCTGCCCGGTGGCGATTTCGAATGGGACGGTGCACGCGCGCTGACCGCCGCGCTGATGCGTGACTTTCCGTTTCTGGACGACACCTGGGCCGACCGGTTGACCCATACCTACGGCACCGCCGCCCGAACCGTTCTTGGCACGGCCGAAACGGCTACCGATCTGGGCGAAGAATTCGGGGCCACGCTGACCGAGGCTGAACTCAATTACCTGCGCACTCATGAATTCGCCGAAACCGGCGAAGACGTCTTGTGGCGGCGCACCAAGCTTGGGCTCCGCCTGAACGAAGCGCAGCGCACCCATGTCACCGACTGGATGGCGGCCCACAGGGCAAATTGACCCCAATCTGACGTTTTCAGACTAGTCGCGCCCCGACGTCGACGCGCTATGCTGTGACCAAACGGACCGGCAAGGGGGATTGGCCATGAAATCGCATTACAGGGTGGTCGTCATCGGCGGCGGCGTCGTGGGCTCGTCGGTGCTTTATCACCTGGCCAAATTCGGTTGGACCGATGTCGTCATGCTGGAACGTCGCAGGCTCGCCTCGGGGTCGTCCTGGCATGCCGCCGGCGGGATCCATGCCCTGAACGCCGACCCGAACATGGCCGCGTTGCAGGCCTATACCATCGACCTTCTGTCCGAGATCGAAAAGGAAAGCGGGCAGAACATCGGCCTGCACATGACGGGCGGGCTGACACTGGCAGGCACGCCGGACCGTTGGGAATGGCTGCAATCCAACTACCGCGTCTTTCAATCCATTGGCATCGACGATTGCGAATTGCTGACCCCGGAAGAGGCGCAAAAACGCTGTCCCATCATGTCCACCGATGGCGTGTTGGGTGCGATGTGGGCCGATCGCGAAGGTTACATCGACACAACTGGCACGGTGCGGGCCTATGCCACGGCGGCGAAAAAACGCGGCGCGGAATATTACGAGGAAACCAAGGTCAACCGCCTGACCCAGACCGCAGAAGGCTGGATCGTCCATACCGACAAGGGCGACATCACCTGTGAACACGTCGTCAACGCTGCGGGCCTTTGGGCCAAACAGGTGGGGCGCATGGCGGGCATCGAACTGCCTGTATCGCCGCTCAAACACCACTACCTGATCACCGACACCATCCCC
>JBNKYL010000242.1:0-7167 GCA_050300875.1 Paracoccaceae bacterium | reverse complement strand
CGACGTGCTGGTAGGCGAAGTGTCGACCGTAAACGACGACGAGACGGACAACGTCTTTCGCGACAAGGTGGGCCGTTTCGCGACGGTGCAAGAGGATACCGACCCACTGCATTTGTTGGTCAGCGACTACGCAGCCTGGTTTGGCCATGCCTAGGGTGCGCCGGGCTTGAAGAACCGAACCATTGCGGGCCCGTTCGGCCATACTGAACGGCGAGGTATGATCCGACTGCAAACAAACAACTGCGCAGGGACGATACGGCCCCAAGCCGTTCAAGCAAGTCTGTCGCTTTTTACGGGCGCAAGCGTTGGGGCAAGGGAAAAGACACCAGATGCGATCGACATCGCACCGAGCAAGACAGGGCGGCCGACAAGCGCGATCTGACCGGTATCACGCGCATGGCCTCCGATACGGAAAGGCCGATGAGGGACTTGGCCAGGATTGGGCAAGAAATATCCCCCAGTCCTGAAGGGAACATTGTGAAAAGAAACTGGTGCCGTCCGGACAATCTTAGCCAGGCCAGCGGCATGACCTTGGGTGCTTCGTCGGCCGTCGCCCAATACCCGGCTGCGCGGATGACCACGGTCGAGCCGTTCAGAACCGCGGCAGCACATGCGAAAGACCAGTTGATATCCGAAAAATCTGGCATGGCCAGGTTAATGAAACGTGTTGTTACCACCAAAGCCGTGATGGCGAATTCTGCAAACAGGCGCGGGATCGCCACGACCGAATGGCTTCTGGCTTCCATCGGTAAAGCCACTTGCAGATGCGCAATGACATGCTGCAAGACAAGCTGAACTGGGCTTGGGCCGAATTGGGCGTCTAGGTGGCCGCCTTAGGCCGACAATTTCTAACCCAAACTCGCATATTTCGCGGGCCTAGCCCTGCTGAAGCGCCTCGGCGTGAAAAGCCACGTGATCCGCTGCGAAAGTCGACACGAAGAAATAAGAATGGTCATAGCCTGGCTGCATCCGGAACGCGCCTTGCTGGCGGCGTGCGGCCATGGCGGAGGAAAGCGTTTCGGGGCGCAGAAGGTCGATGAACTGGTCGTCGGTTCCGGTGTCGATCAGGACAGGGCCGTCGAAGCCGCCCTTCGCCATCAACATCGACGCGTCGTAGTCATTCCAGGTGGTTTGGTCCTCACCCAGATAGGCGGTCAGCTGTTTCTGGCCCCAGTCGGATGCCACCGGGTTGCAGATCGGCGAAAAGGCCGAGACGGACGCGAACCGGCCCGGATGGCGCATGGCCAGCGTCAGTGCGCCGTGGCCGCCCATGGAATGGCCGGTGATCGCCTGCCGCCCGGCATCAAGGTTGAACCGGTCAAAGACCAGCGCGGGCAGGTCGGCGATGACATAGGATTCCATGTTGAAATGCGGCGCCCAGGGGGCTTGCGTGGCGTCAACGTAGAAACCTGCGCCCTGGCCCAGGTCGTATGCGTCGTCATTGGCGACCCCTTCGCCACGCGGGCTGGTATCTGGGAAGATCACGGCGATGCCAGCAGCCGCCGCATGTGCCTGTAACCCGGCCTTCACCATGGCGTTTTCATGTGTGCAGGTCAGGCCGGACAGGTACCACAGCACCGGCACGCGGGCATCGGCGGCTTCAGCGGGTAGGAACAGGCCAAAGGTCATGTCCGTGCCGGTGGCGTCCGAACGGTGGGTATGGACCCCCTGCACGCCGCCGAAACATCGGTTTTCAGAAACCGTCTCCATCGCTATCCGCCCCCGATCAGGACACCGGCGGCAAAGACCAATGCGCCGCCCAGCACAACCTGGAACGTGGCGCGGAAGAACGGGGTCTGCATATAGCGGTTCTGGATCCACACGATGGCCCAGAGCTCGATGAAGACGACGATGAATGCGGTGATCGTGGCGGTCCAAAAATCGGGGATCAGGTAGGGCAGGGCGTGGCCCAGCCCGCCGACCGTGGTCATCACGCCCGCCGCCAGCCCGCGTTTAACAGGCGATCCGCGGCCCGACAATTCGCCGTCATCCGATGCGGCTTCGGTGAAGCCCATCGAGATGCCAGCGCCGACCGAGGCGGCCAGCCCGACCAGAAAGGTCGTATGCGTGTCGCCGGTGGCAAAGGCTGTGGCGAAGATCGGGGCAAGGGTGGAAACCGACCCATCCATCAACCCGGCCAGCCCGGGTTGCACCCAGGTCAGGATGAACTGCCGGTGCGCGGCGCGGTCTTCGTTGGCGCGGGCATCATCGTCGAGATGCTCGGCCTCCAGCCCGTCGGCCTTTTTCACATGGCCCGCCTCGGCTGCGGCCAGATCGCCCAGCAATTTGCGGGTGTCCGCGTCCGTCGTACGTTCGGCGGCCTTGCGATAGAAGGCCTCGGCCTGTTTTTCCATCGCCGCGGCTTCTTCGCGCATCCGTTCCAACGGCAGGTTTTCGACCAGCCAGACAGGGCGGCGCGCGTAATAGCCCGACACATGTTCGCGTCGGATCAACGGGATCACGTCGCCGAACCGGCGTTTATGCGCGTCGATCAGGCGTTGTCGGTGGCCGTCCTCTTCTTCAGCCATGCCGTCGAAGACCTTGGCGCTGTCGGGGAAATCCGTGCGCAGCTTTTCGGCATAACTGCGGTAAATGCGGGCGTCGTCTTCCTCGGACGAAATGGCGAGCGCCAGGACCTCTTGTTCGCTGAGATCGGAAAACCGTTTGCGGTTCGAAACACCTGGGATCATCGCTTCACCTTCCTTGCCCCGGACAGTATGCGTTTGTGTTGCCGTTACAACCCCCCTGCGACAACGGGCCTTGCATGTCCCAAGGCGGAACGGCTAGGCTATGTTGATGAATCTTAAAGTGATTACCGAAGATATAGCGCCCGCAACGCGCACCGGCCGAAAGTATCAGGCGGTGATCGACGGGGCGCGCCAGATTTTCATGGCCAACGGTTTTGAAGGCGCCAGCGTCGATGACATCGCGCGCGCCGCCAAAGTATCGAAAGCTACGATCTACTCCTATTTCGACAACAAGGAAGCGCTCTTCATGCGGGTTGCGGGTGACGAATGCCTGCGGCAACTGAATGCAGCCAAGACGGAAATTGATCACGATACCCCGGCCCAAGATGTGCTCAATCGCGCAGCCTGCCTGCTTTTGCGTTTCAACCTGTCGGACTTCGGCCAGAGCATCTATCGCATCTGCGTGGCCGAAAGTGCGCGTTTCCCTGCTCTCGGGCGCCTTTACTACGAAACCGGACCGGGCAAGCTGCGCGCCGATATTGCCGGTTTCCTGGAAAAGGCCGTTGCGCGCGGCGAATTGGTGATCGCACCGGACGAACTCGAACTGGCCGCAAACCAATTTGTCGAGCTGTGCCGCGCCACCCTGTTCCACAAGCGCATTTTCTTTGTCCAGCAGGAAGCCAGCCAGGACGAAATCGAAAAGGTTTGTAACGGCGCTGTACGCACTTTCATGTCCTGCTACGGCGCATGATCACGAGGCAGCGAAAGACCTTCTGAAAGGCATCTGTGGCAAAGCGCCAGCCAACCCGCCTCTATCGGAGCGGATCGGCTGGCGGGATCAGTCCAGTTCGGACATGTTGCGAATGACCTTGCCCAACAAGCCGTATTTCAGCGCTTCGTCTGTGTTCAGCCAGAAATCGCGTTGCGTATCTTCCCGGATCTTTTCGGGCTTCTGCCCGGTCGCCTCGGCAAACAGGCTGTCAAACCGTTCGCGCATCAGTCGGATCTGTTCGGCCTGGATCATCATGTCGGATGCTGATCCGCCGATCCCGCCCGACGGCTGGTGCAGAAGAAAGCGCGTGTTGGGCAGGCAATAGCGGTCAGCCTTGTCGGCACCCACAAAGATCAGCGCCCCGGCAGAAGCGACCCAGCCCGACCCGATGGTGCGGACCTTGGGTTTGATGAACTTGATCATGTCATGGACCATATCGCCGCTTTCGACATGGCCGCCGGGCGAAGAAATGAACATGTTGATCGGCTCGTCACCGGCCTCGGCCAGTGCCAGCAGATGGGTCACGGTCTTTTGCGCCAGCTTGTCATCGATGGCGCCTGCCACGATCACGCTGCGACTTTTGAAAAACAGCTCGCCAACCGGGCCGCCATTGCCATTGCCGTTGTCGTCTTTTTTTTCGTCTTCTTTGGCCATTCGCCTGCCTCTTAGAGTTGTTCCCTCAGCTTGCAGGGGAACATGGTTTGGGAGCGTGGGATTTGCAAGCTACGTCTGGTTCTTCCGCGTGACCTTTCCATTGCTAACTTGGAAGGACCTCGACCGCTCAATTACTAACGTGAGTTTGCCGAGTCCCTGAAGTTTCTGCTTATAGCCTGCATCAACGCGCTTTAGGAGCTGGCCCATTGCCGGGACTGAAGTCGTTTTCGTAGAAGGGCCAGACAACCGAAATGCCTTGTCGAGAAGATTTTCAACCTCTTCGCTCAGGTCTTGGGCCGTCCCTCCGTTTGCCCCGGCGGGCTCTTGCTTCTCTCCTTCTTCCATGGGTTCAGAAATCTGAACGCCACTGACACTAACGAACTTGGTGAACGAATTCTTCAGACCCGGTGGCGCCTTGTCCCCACCAATCCCAAAAGCTCGAATGCCATGTTGCCTGATCCTGATGGCAAGCGAGGAGAAATCACTGTCTGATGAAACGATTACAAATCCGCCAAACGTACCGGCATGCAGCAGGTCCATGGCGTCAATGACCAGCCGGATGTCAGAACCGTTCTTTTTTTTAGCGACGTGAAGTGCTTGAACCGGTTCCATGCCCTCATTGGCCACAACTTCGGCCCAACTCTTGCTGCGTGGCTTGGACCAATCCGCATAGACCCTTCGCAAGTACGGGTTTCCCAGTTTGTGAGTCTCTTTCAGTATCTTTGCTACATGTTCTGCGGAGATGTTGTCCGCATCGATCAAAAGGGCCAAAAGCGGCCTGTCAGAAGTCGTCATGTAATTTCCAGTTCAAATAAACTCACACCAATGATTTATGCAAAATCAGGGCATCAACGTGGCCCAGTTTCGGATGTTTGAAGGCATCCGGCACCCGCCCGACCTCGGCAAAACCGGCTCGCTTCCATGTCTCCACGGCCCGCGCGTTGCTGGCCAGAACGAAGTTGAACTGCATTGCTTCATAGCCAGCCCGCTTTGCCTCTGCCAATGCATGGTCCAACATCGCGCGGGCAATGCCGCGGCCCTGTGCGGCCTTTGCGGTGGCAAAGCCGCAATTGCACACATGCGCGCCGCCGCCGCGCTGGTTGGGGCGCAGGTAATAGGTGCCACGAACCTCGCCTTCCACCTCTGCCACAAACGTCTGATGCGCCAGCCAGTAGGCCAGCGCATCGTCGCGGCTGATATCGGGTTCGATCGCGTAAGTGTCGCCTGCGTGGAAGATGGGCTTCAGGATCGCCCAGATCTCATCCGCGTCGCCAGCCCCGGCAGGCCGAAGAATGGGACTAGTAGACAACCACGCTCCGGATGCTCTCACCGGCATGCATCAGGTCGAAGCCCTTGTTGATGTCGTCCAGCGCCAGCTGATGGGTGATCATCGGGTCGATCTCGATCTTCCCTTCCATGTACCAGTCGACGATTTTCGGCACATCGGTCCGCCCACGCGCGCCGCCGAAAGCCGTGCCGCGCCACACCCGGCCGGTGACCAGTTGGAAGGGGCGGGTCGAAATCTCTGCGCCCGCAGGTGCCACGCCGATGATCACGCTTTCGCCCCAGCCCTTATGTGCCGATTCCAGCGCTGTGCGCATCACGCCCACGTTGCCGGTGGCGTCAAAGGTGTAATCCGCCCCGCCCTTGGTCAGGTTCACGAGATAGGCAACCAGATCGCCTTCCACCTCGGCGGGGTTGACGAAATCCGTCATGCCGAACCGTTCGGCCATCGGCTTTTTGTCAGGGTTCAGGTCGACACCCACGATCTGGTCGGCACCCGCCAGCCGCAGGCCTTGGATGACGTTCAGGCCGATACCGCCCAACCCGAAAACAATGGCGCGCGACCCGATCTCGACCTTGGCGGTGTTGATCACCGCGCCGATGCCGGTAGTCACGCCGCAGCCGATATAGCAGATCTTGTCGAAGGGCGCGTCCTCGCGCACCTTGGCCAGCGCGATTTCGGGCAGCACCGTGTGGTTGGCAAAGGTCGAACAGCCCATGTAATGCAGGATCGGGTCGCCATCGAGCGTGGAAAACCGGCTGGTGCCATCGGGCATCAACCCCTGGCCTTGCGTCGAACGGATCGACTGGCACAGATTGGTCTTGGGGTTCAGACAGTATTCGCATTCCCGGCATTCCGGCGTGTAAAGCGGGATCACGTGATCACCGGGCTTCAGGCTGGTCACGCCCGGGCCCACTTCCAGCACCACGCCCGCACCTTCATGGCCCAGAATCGCCGGAAACAGGCCCTCGGGGTCGGCACCCGACAGGGTGAATTCATCCGTATGGCAAATGCCGGTGGCCTTGATTTCCACCAGAACCTCGCCCGCGCGCGGGCCGTCGAGGTTCACATCCATGATCTCCAATGGCTTTCCGGCGGCAACAGCCACGGCGGCACGGGTGCGCATGAATTTTCCTCCCTAAATACGTTTCGGGTCACCTTCCGGAATGCACCACCGATTTGCAACCCCTTCCGGCCTGATCATCATCCTTCCGAAAATACCCCCGGGGGCGTACGGGGGGGCAGGCAGCCCCCGCCTGTCTTGCCGAAAGACTCGACTCCTGCCGGCTTGCGGGGTAAATGAGAACATACCAAGAACATCTGGCTGCCACCCATGTCCCGACGCCGTATCCTGTCGCTCTGGTTCCCGCGCCTTGGCGCGGAACGGCTGATGCGGCGCGCAGGCCTGCCGCCGGGGCCGGTAGCGGTGGTGCGCGACCAGAACAACATGCAGGTCATCGACACGCTGACGGGCGAGGCCGAAGCCCATGGCCTGCGCCCCGGTCAGCCGTTGCGCGATGCGCTGGCGATGTGCCCCGATCTGGTCACGCGGGCCATCAACCCGCTGGCCGAACAGCAATTCCTGATCGCCTTGCGCCGCTGGGCCGGCAAGTTCAGCCCCTGGGTCAGCGACGCGCCACCCGCCAGCCTGCTGATCGACCTGACCGGTTGCGCGCACCTTTACGGCGGCGAAGAACCGTTGTTGCAGGTCATCGAAAATGACTGTGCGGCACTGGGCTTGACCGTCTTTGCTGGCATTGCCGACACGG
>JBNKYL010000241.1:0-8761 GCA_050300875.1 Paracoccaceae bacterium | reverse complement strand
TCGGTCGAATTGCGCGTTCGCCACGAAGGGGCTGTCCAGAACGATGATCTCGGTCTGGCTGCTGTCCTGATCCAGCACGTTTTTCAGGTTGCCGAACCGCGTCTTCAGGCTCATCACCCGATACTCGCGCAGGGAGTCAATCGGCGGGTTGGTCACCTGGCTGAAGTTCTGGCGGAAGAAATGGCTCAAGGGCCGGTACATCTTCGACAGCACCGCGCTGGGCGTGTCGTCGCCCATGGATGCAATCGCTTCCTTGCCATCTTCGGCCATCGGGGCCAGCACCTGTTCCAGGTCTTCCAGCGTGTAGCCCGCCGCGATCTGCCGCTTGCGCAGTTCGGCACCGGTATAATTGGCCTTTTCCTTGATACCGTTCAGTTCGTCGCCCAGGTCGCTGATCTTTTCGACCCATTCGCCAAAAGGCTGGCTGGCGGCCAGCGCATCCTTGATTTCGGTGTCGTGAAACAGCTTGCCTTCGGCCATGTCCACGGCCAGCAACTGACCCGGCCCCAAGGCGCCCTTTTCCACCACGGTCTTTTCGTCGATCGGCACCATGCCGGCTTCGGACCCGGCGATCACCAGACCGTCACCGGTCACGACATAGCGCATGGGACGCAAGCCGTTACGGTCGAGCCCCGCGCAGACCCAGCGCCCATCGGTCATGGCCAGCGCGGCAGGGCCATCCCAGGGTTCCATCACGCTATTGCAGTAGGAATACATATCCCGCCACGCCTGTGGCAATTCCACCGCCTGTTGGCTCCACGATTCCGGCACCAGCATGGTTTTCGCCATTGGTGCATTGCGACCTGCACGCACCAGAACCTCGAACACCGCGTCCAGCGCGGCACTGTCGGATGACCCCAACGGCACGATCGGCTTGATGTCTTCGGCCATTTCGCCAAAGGTCGCCGACGCCATGCGGATTTCGTGGCTTTTCATCCAGTTCAGGTTGCCCTTGAGCGTGTTGATCTCGCCGTTATGGGCCAACATGCGGAACGGTTGCGCCAGCCACCACTGCGGGAAGGTGTTGGTGGAATAGCGCTGGTGGTAGATAGCGAATGCGCTCTCGAACCGCTCATCCTTCAGGTCGGGGTAAAACTCCGCCACCTGTTCGGCCAGCATCATGCCTTTGTAGATGATCGACCGGCAAGACAAGGATGCCAGATACAACGCGCCGACCTGCGCCTCGGCGGCGGCCTTTTCGATGCGGCGGCGAATGACGTAAAGTTCGCGTTCGAAGGTTTCCTCGTCCACGCCCTTGGAATTGGAAATCAGGATCTGTTCGATCTCGGGCCGGGTTGCGTTGGCCTTTTCGCCGAGCACCGAGATGTTCACCGGCACGTGCCGCCAACCGTAGATGTAATAGCCCATGCGCAGGACTTCGCTTTCGACGATCGTCCGGCAGGTTTCCTGTGCGGCGTGGTCCGTGCGTGGCAGGAAAACCTGCCCCACCGCCAGCAATTCATCGCGGTGCGGTTCGTGCCCGGTGCGGCGCACCTGATCGTAAAAGAACGGCGCGGGGATCTGCACGTGGATCCCGGCCCCGTCGCCGGTTTGCCATCGGCATCGACGGCCCCGCGATGCCAAACGGCCTTGAGCGCGTTGATGCCGTTTTCCACGACCTTGCGGCTGCGTTTGCCATCCATCGACACGACCAGTCCCACACCGCAGGACGCGTGTTCGTCGTCGGCGCGATAGAGCGAATGTTCGGCCATATAGGCGCGGCGGGCTTCTTCGTTTGCGGCCCATTTTGCGTCATATTCGGTCATGGCAGGTCTCCCTCGATATGGGGGTGTTTGGCTTCGTATTCGGCGCGGGTGGCGCGTGCGTGATCGCCTTGCAGCTGGACGGATGCCAGCGCGCGGTCGGTGTAGATTTCTGACCGCATGGGCCAGGCGCGTGCTTCGTCGAACAATCCAGGCATCAGGTCATATCCCGACCCCGGCTTCATATCGCGCATCCACAGATGTGACCCGCATGTACTGCAAAAGGCGCGCTCGGCGAATTCTGTCGAGGCAAAGCGCGTCACCGGTCCAACGACCGTCACGGCGTTTTCGTCGGCATGAAAACACAGGAACAGACCGCCGGACCAGCGCTGGCACATTCTGCAATGGCAGGCGCCGGGCTGGGGGTAATGCATTCCGTCGACGGTAATCGTCACCGACCCGCATAGGCAGTGGCCTTCAAGGTGTCCGCTGACCTCGGTCATGATGAACTGATCCCGAACAGTGCCATGGTTTCGGCTTCGGTCAGACGTTCATGGTCACCCGCCACGTCGAAGCTGTCGGGCTTGACGTCGATGTTGATTTCGCGTTGCAGGTTGAACCCGTTCGCATCATCGAACAGACCGACCGGCACCTCATACGTGCCACCGCCGTCGCCCTTGGGTTCATAGTGATACCACAGAGGCGATCCGCAATTCGTGCAATGGCTGCGGGTGGCCCAGCTGGACGAAGTGTAGGTCTTGATGTGTTCGGTCCCGGTCACGGCCATGTCGGCGGCCTTGACCGACACGCCGAACAGGGCAGATCCCGCCCAACGCTGGCACATCTTACAATGGCAGACGCCGAAATTGCCGGTCTTGGCGGCGGTAAATTTCACCGATCCGCACAGGCATTGTCCTGTTTTCGCGCTCATTCCGCGGCCACCGCTGTGCTGTCTTCCAGCCATGCCAGCATCGCCTCGGCCGCTTCGCGCCCGTCGCGAATGGCCCAGACAACCAGCGACGCGCCACGTTGGATATCGCCGCAGGCGTAGACGCCAGGGATGGACGTGGCATGGGTGCGAAAATCGGCGGTGACTGTGCCCCAGCGGGTTACTTCCAGTTCATCCGTTTCCCACATTTCGGGCAGATTTTCGGGGCTGAAGCCCAGCGCCTTAATGACCAGGTCGGCATCTTCCACGTAGTCCGATCCCTCGATCACCTCGGGTGTTTGCCGGCCGCTTGCGTCGGGCTGGCCCAGCCGCATGCGCTGCGCCATGACGCCGGTCACCTTGTCGCCGCCCTTGAACCCCTTGGGCGCGGTCAGCCATTCAAACACGACGCCTTCTTCTTCGGCATTCTGCACTTCGCGCTGCGACCCGGGCATGTTGGCCCGGTCACGACGGTAAAGGCATTTGACCGAACTGGCGCCTTGCCGGATCGCCGTTCGCACGCAGTCCATGGCGGTGTCGCCGCCGCCAATGACGACGACGCGCTTGCCCTGGGCGTTCAGCGCGCCCTTGTCGAATTCGGGCACATCGTCGCCAAAACTCTTGCGATTGGATGCGGTCAGGTAGTCGATGGCGCGCACGATCCCGGCGGCCCCGCTGCCCGGTGCCTGCAGGTCGTTGGATTTGTACACGCCCGTGGCGATAAGCACGGCGTCATGTTTTTCCTGGATTTCGGCGAATGTGATGTCGGTGCCGACATCGCAGTTCAGCACAAATTCAACCCCGGATTGTTCCAGCTGATCGACGCGGCGCATGACCACGTCTTTTTCCAGCTTGAACCCTGGAATACCATAGGTCAGCAGCCCGCCCGCGCGGTCGTTGCGTTCATAGACGGTCACCTGAATACCAGCGCGGCGCAGCATGTCGGCGGCGGCCAGCCCGCCGGGGCCGGCCCCGATGATGCCGACGCTTTCGGTGCGTTCAACGGCGGGTTTGGCGGGCGTTACCCAGCCGTTTTCCCACGCCGTGTCAGTGATGTATTTTTCCACTGCACCAATGGTGACGGTGCCGTGGCCGGACTGTTCGATCACGCAATTGCCTTCGCACAGGCGATCCTGTGGGCAGATCCGGCCGCAGATTTCCGGGAAGGTATTGGTGGCCTGGCTGATGTCATAGGCTTCGCGCAACCGGCCCGTTGCGGTCATGTTCAGCCAGTCGGGGATGTTGTTGTGCAGGGGGCAATGGTTCTGGCAATAGGGCACACCGCACTGGCTGCACCGGCTGGCCTGTTCGGCGGCCTTGGCGGCTGCAAACTCTGCATAGATTTCGTTGAAATCCTTTTGCCGTATGTCAGCCGAACGCTTTTCGGGCATATCCCGCGCGACATCGACAAATTTCAGCATCGGTTGCTTGGCCATAATCAGATTCCCAGAGTCCTTCTGCGAGCCGTCTCTTTACGGCAGTATCGCTGGTTTGAAAAGTCAATATTACTGACATAAATTGGGAAATTCCGATGCTGCAATGCAAAATTCGGGCGATTCTCGGGCGTTTTTAGGTCAGCTATATTGACTCACATGCAGATTCATATATGTTTCCCATGCGTTTAGATGGTTCCGCATCGCAGCAATCTCGAATCAGAACTGGCTAGACCAGCACGCCCATCGCCCCAAGCACCAGCAGAACCCCGCCAAAAATCAGCCGGTAGATGGCAAAAGCGGTGAACTTGTGGGTTTGGATGAAGCCCAATAGCCATTTCACCGCCACAAAGGCGGTGACGGTGGACACGACAAAGGCAATGCCCAACGATGTCCAGTTTTCTCCTTGTGCGCCGTTGTCCATGAACTGGCCCAGGATTTCATAGGCGCTGGCGGCATACATGGTCGGGATGCCGACGAGAAAGGCAAATTCTGTCGCCGCTGCACGGTTCGACGTACCCAGCAACATGGCGGCGAAGATCGTGGCGCCGGACCGCGACGTACCGGGGAAGACGCCTGCCACGATCTGCGCGATGCCAACTGCAATGGCCACCCTCCATGTGATCGCGGCGCTGTCCGGCATCCGCGCCGCGAAATGTTCGGCAACCAGCATCCAGACCCCGCCGATCACCAAAGCCCACGCGACGGGGCTGACCGTGTCGGGCAGTTCGAACCCAAGCGCCTTGACCACCATGCCCAGGATTGCGGTGATCAAGAATGCCACCGCCAGTTTCGCCAGGTAGTCGCGGTTTTCCGTTTCCTGCCAACCCGCCAGAAGCCCCACAAGCCGCCGCCAATAGATCAGCGTTACGGCCAGGATTGCACCGGCCTGGATCACGATATTGTAGGTGTCAGACCGTTCACCCAGCCAATGCTGAGCCAGCAACAGGTGCCCGGTACTGGATATTGGCAAAAATTCGGTGATCCCTTCGATCACACCCAGCAGCACGTCATTCAGGTAATTCAATGGCACCGCCCCCGGCATGCGTCAGGTCCGGTCACGCCTTGAGGTTGCGAGCCGAAGCCTTGATCTTGGCATACTGGCCAGACGGGCGATAGCGCCACAAGTAGCCTTCCAGAACCGTTCCGACGTGGGTGGGTTCGATGCCCAAATCTGCAAACCCGTGCAAATGGGGCGAGGCAACATTATCGACCTTCAGCAGCCGCACCTGATCACGGGTCAGCAGGTTATTGCGGAACAGGCCAAGCGTCATGGCGAATGCCGTATCCAGCACAAGACCCAGCGCGCCACCGATGAAAAACGGCATGTCGATCACCCACCGGCGGCGACCGATGACGGCAAGCATGTCGCCGATCCAGGCACGCAAGGTCTTGGTTTCCGGCCCTCCCAATTCAAAGGTGCCTGCAACATCCGACAAGATCGCCTTTTCCACAGCGGCGGCGACATCATCGACGTAGACGGGTTGAAACAAGGTCTTGCCGCCGACGATAGGAAGGATCGGCCCCAAACCGGCAAGGCCGGCAAACCTATTGAAAAAACCGTCTTCGTTGCCGACCATCACAGAGGGACGCAGGATCACCGCGCCGGGGAATGCACTGGCCACGGCGGTTTCGCCTTGGGACTTGGTCTGGGCATAATCGCTTTCCCCCGCAGCATCGGTCCCGATGGCAGAAATATGCACCAGGCGCGTCACACCTTCGGCATTTGCCAGACGCGCGACACGTTCGGCCCCGTCGACATGGATCGCGCCGAAATTGTTGCGCCCCTTGCGGTCAAACGTACCAACGCAATTGACCACAGCATCCGCACCGTCCATCGCCGCCGCAACGGACGCATCATCGCGGATATTGCAGAAGACCGGTTCGACCTGGCCAACGGCACCATAAGGTTTGACGAACATCGCTTCGTTCGGGCGACGGACGGCGACGCGAACGCGCCAACCCTGCCGGGCCATGCGTTGCGCGACATAGCGCCCAAGGAAGCCAGAACCGCCATAGATCGTCACCAGTTTGGTCATCGTCCATCTCCGCTTTCGACGGGCCTTGTTTAGCCCCGCGGCTGGGGTCAAACAAGCCACGATTGGATCATTCAGAAATTGCGTGAATGGCCCGTTGACTCTGTCTGGGCCGATGTATAAATCGCGGCTTCACGACACCTGCCCAGGTGGCGGAATTGGTAGACGCGCTAGCTTCAGGTGCTAGTGTCCGTATGGACGTGGAGGTTCGAGTCCTCTCCTGGGCACCATTTCTTTTAGTAACTCATTCATCCGGGACTGTTGCATTAGCCTGGGACGTCGTCCGATTTTTGGCTTTGCTCGTTCCGCTTGTCGCGAAAGTCCCCGTTCAAACACCACCGTTTCACGCGTGAGGCTCCATCGCCCGGTCATCATTGTGACAGACAAGGGCCCGACCTATCGCTGCGTCAATCGCGAGTTCAACCACCTCTATGACCCGCACTTTGACAGCATCCGGCATGTCGACAGAAAGTGGCGTAGCAACCTCGTCGAAAGCGATCATGCCGCCATGAAACGGATCCTTGGCGACCGCCAGAGCTTTCGATGCATGCGATCGGCCAAGGCAACGCTGAGTGGGATTGAGAACATCCCGACCATCAAACGCGGCCACATCCGCAACAAACAACCGGGGGTCAAAGGCGAGATCGAGTTCATCAGCCAACTGTACGATGCGGCGTGAAATCCAGAACCCCTTCGGCGCAACTTTGACCGAGACCATTCAAGGCAACAGTCCGGCGCGCAACTATCCTGCCCATGATTTCATTTCTGTTAGACCGGCCCCAACTTTTGATCAGGTGTCTAGACGTTGATGAATTGGATAGGGTACCGACAAACGCCGCACATGTGGCGGAAATCAGATAGGAACAACCGATGGCAACGCTCGTCACCATTCCCGGTATCATGTCCGACGCCCGCACCTGGGCACCCCTGGCAAAGGACCTGGCCTCGCACGTGGATGGGGTTCACGTTGCTGACACCACCCAGGACCCGACACTGGAGGCAATGGCAGCACGCGCACTGCACGACACGCAGGGCGATCTGATCGTCGTTGCGCATTCCATGGGCGGTCGCGTGGCCATGGAAATGGGCCGCCAGGCCCCGGAACGGATCAAGGGCATGATCCTGTCCAGCACCGGTGCCGAAGGCCCGGGCGCCAACGAAAAGGCCCATCGCGAAGCCCGCATCAACGAGGCGAATGCCGACATGGCTGCCTATGCGAAGAATTGGCCGCCGAAGGTTCTGTCGAAGGAGAATGCCGGGAACGTCGCTTTGGTTGCACGCATCCGGCAGATGGTCGAAGATTGTGGCCCGGCCGTGCACGAGCGTCAGAACCTCGCCCTGTTGCATCGTCCGGACGCGACGACCTATATCGGCGCGTTTCCCTTTCCGGTGCTGCTGATCACCGGGGCCGAAGACCACATTTCAACAGAGGCCAAGCATGACGCGATTGCCGCATTGATCCCGGATGCCAGGTCGGTGGTTCTTGCCGGGGCCGGTCACCTGTTGCCGTTTGAGCAGCCAGAAGCAGTTTCGGAAACGGTACAGAATTGGCTGCAGGAAAAATCGCTGGTTTGACCTGCACCTCCCGCCGCGCATCGGCGCGAAGCAGGCCCGGATAACGGCTGTCACCCCTTGCTTTGGCGCAAGGCTTGCCGATCAGTTGAATTCAGGTTCGACTTCGCCTTCGCGCCCGCTGCTCTCGACGTCGATGCGATCACGCATCCAATCGAGAAACTTGATCAGGGTACGCGATGGCGCCGAATTCTTCGGCCATGTCAGAAAATAGCCTTCGCCGCTGTAGCAGGACAGATCGCCGAAGGGCGCCACCAGGCTGCCACTTTCCAGTTGTCGCTTGACGAAAATCTTCACCGCCAACGCGACACCGCCGTCCATGGACGCCGCTTCATAGGCCAGGGCCGAACTCTCAAATCGAATGCCGGGTTCCGGGTCAACGTTCGCGCCCACGCGTTTGATCCAGGCTGACCAATCCGTCGGGCGCGCCATAGAATGGAGCAAGCGGACATGCCCAAGGTCGTCGGGGTTCCGCAGGTCGTGCTGTTGTTGATAATCCGGCGTGCAGATCGGTATCAGTTCAACATCCACCAGTTTCTCTGAATGCAGGTTCGGCCAATCGCCCTTGCCGGCCCGGATCGCGGCGTCGAGGTTCTGGCTTTCGAAATCGACCGGCGCAGTCGAAGAGCTCAGACGCACTTCGATCCGTGGGTATTCGTCATGAAAATTGGTCAGGCGGGGGATCAGCCAGCGCTGCGAAAACGTCGTATAGGATTGAATGGCCAGAATATCGCGCCGCCCGCGCCGGGAAACACGCCGGGATGCTGCAGCGATATCCTGAAAGGCATGGGATATGCCTTCGTGAAGCTGGCGGCCCTCGTCGGTCAGTTCCACGCCACGATGCAAACGGCGGAACAGGTTCACGCCGAAGTAGTCTTCCAGTGTCTTGACCTGACGACTGACCGCCACCTGGCTGACGTTCAGCTCTTCCGCTGCGAGCGTCAGACTGCACAGGCGTGCCGCGACTTCGAAGGTCCGTAGGGGATTGAGGGGTGGAATAGGGCTGGTCATGGTCTGTCTTGCCGATACTTGGGCCTCGCGCAGAACTTGGGCTGGTTTCAAACGGTCGGTGCACAAGGGGCCCGTTCC
>JBNKYL010000240.1:0-3746 GCA_050300875.1 Paracoccaceae bacterium | reverse complement strand
CGCGGCTACAAGCCCGGCCGCTTCAGCTTCAACGTCAAAGGCGGACGGTGCGAGGCATGCCAGGGCGACGGGCTGATCAAGATCGAGATGCACTTCCTGCCCGACGTCTACGTCACTTGCGAAACATGCAAGGGTCATCGTTACAACCGCGAAACGCTGGAGGTGAAGTTCAAGGGCAAATCCATCGCCGATGTGCTGGACATGACGGTCGAGGAGGCGCGAGAGTTCTTCAAGGCGGTGCCTGCGATCCGTGACAAGATGGAGGCGCTGCATCGGGTAGGTCTGGACTATATCAAGGTCGGCCAGCAGGCCACGACCCTGTCGGGTGGTGAAGCGCAACGGGTGAAGCTGTCGAAAGAGCTGTCCAAGCGGTCAACGGGGCGGACGCTGTACATTCTGGACGAACCGACGACCGGTCTGCATTTCGAGGATGTGCGCAAGCTCTTGGAAGTGCTGCATGAACTGGTCGATCAGGGCAATTCGGTGGTGGTGATCGAACACAACCTGGATGTCATCAAGACCGCCGACCACATCATCGATATCGGCCCCGAAGGCGGCGATGGGGGCGGACGGATCGTGGCAACCGGCACACCGGAAGAAGTGGCAGCGGTCGAGGCCAGCCATACCGGGCGTTACCTTGGGCCGATGCTGAAACAGCGCAAGGTGGCGGCGGAATAACGGGCCAATTGCTGCCCCACGTGAATGTGATTTATCCGGGCCGAAGCCGCAATCTAGTCTGAAGTCACATTTTCAGACAGGGGGTCCATATGCTGACCAGACGCGACGTATTCCGAAATAGTGCTGCCTTTGCCGGCCTGACGATCTTGCCATTTTCAGCCCACGCCGCCGCGCATGCTGGCGACAGTTTCGCCGGGGGCGCGGTCACGGTCTTTCCCGTGGCGCATGCGTCCTTCGTGATGACGACGCCGGCGGGGGTGATATATGCCGATCCGGTCGGGGATGCCGCCGCTTATGACGGGCTGCCGCCAGCCGATTTGATCCTGGTCACCCACGAACATGGCGACCATTTCAATGTGGACACGCTGACAGCGCTGAAAGGCGAAAGCACCGCGCTGATCACCAACCCGGCGGTGTTCGGCAAGTTGCCCGAGGGGCTGAAAGGCAACGCGTCAGAAATCGGCAATGGCGGTTCCGCCGCATTCGGCGGGGCCGCAATCGACGCGATCCCGGCCTATAACATGACGCCCGATCGGGCGAATTTCCATCCGCAGGGGCGCGACAATGGATATGTGCTGACGCTGGACGGGTTCCGCGTCTACATCTCGGGCGATACCGAGGACATCCCGGAAATGCGCAGCCTTTCAGGCATCGACCTGTGTTTCTTGTGCATGAACCTGCCCTTTACCATGGATGCCGAGGCGGCGGCGTCGGCGGTGCGAGAATTCGGGCCGAGCTATGTCTACCCCTACCACTATCGCGGGCGCGATGGTGGTGCACAGGATCCGGCGCATTTCGCCGAGTTGGCGGGGGATGCGACCGAGGTGAAGTTTGCGGAATGGTATGGGTGATGTTGGGCTGAAATCCCTTTGGGATTTCAGTTTGATTTCCCTTTGGGAAATCATCCCCGGTCATAGAAATCTCAAAGAGATTTCCAGGGGCATTTCAAAATGAAATGCCCATTCCCGCCGGTGCGATGGTCAGTTGTTCAGAAGCTCATCGAGCGCGTCGATGACGTTGATCAGCTGCCCGGTCTTTCGATCAAGCAGCAGCAACTGGTCGCCGATCACGTAATAGCTTTCACCTTCTCCGGGTCTGGGCAGTCCCAGTTTTTCCCACAGCAGGTATTCTTCATATTCCGACCATTCGTCTTCCGGGATCGTCTGGCCGATGCCGTTTTTCTTGGCCTGTCCCGGCGGGATGCAGGGCGGGTTCTTCTTGGCCAGGCCGGGCGGGCAAAATCCGTCTTTCGCGTTCTTGTGGCTTTTGGCCAGTGCCGGCGCGGCGGCGGCAAGGCAAATGGCGAATGCGGTCAGGGCGACTTGGCGCATGGGGCGTCTCCGTTCTTTGGCTGACCAGTCAGATCAATCCGAACGGCATGTTATGCAATAACCTAGGCGGGAATGGGGCGCCTCAGGCGGCCAGTTCGACCCAGATCGGCACGTGATCGGACGGTTTTTCCTGTGCGCGCGTATCCTTGTCGATCTGGCAATCCACCAGAAGGTCTGCGCATTGCGGGGTCAGCAGGAAATGGTCGATACGGATGCCATCATTTCGCTGCCAGGCCCCGGCCTGATAGTCCCAGAACGTGTATTGTTCGGGCAGATGGTTGCGCGCGCGGAAGGCTTCGGTGAAGCCGAGGTTCAGGATGCGGCGAAACGCGGCGCGGCTGGCGGGCAGCCCCAGCGCGTCGTCATGCCAGGCCTCGGGACGCGCGGCATCTTCATCCTGCGGGATGATGTTGTAGTCGCCCGCCATCAGCGCCGGTTCCTCGGCCGCCAGCAATTCGGCGGCGCGGGCGCGCAGCCGGTCCATCCAGGCCAGTTTGTAATCGTATTTCGGCCCCGGCGCCGGGTTGCCGTTGGGCAGGTAGAGCCCGCAGACCCGCACGGGACGGTCGCCTTCGACCGTCGCTTCGATCCAGCGCGCCTGTTCATCGCTGTCATCGCCAGGCAGGCCACGGGTGACGTCCGACAGGGGCAGTTTCGACAGGATTGCCACGCCATTGAAGCTTTTCTGTCCGTGGGTTTCGACATTGTAACCGCGATCTTCGAACAGCTCGCGCGGGAAGTTTTTGTCGATGGACTTGATCTCTTGCAGCAGCACGACATCCGGCTTGGCGTCGTCCAGCCAGCGCGGCAGGGCTTCGGCCCGGGCCTTGATGCCGTTGATGTTGAAGGATGCGATTTTCATGGGCGTGTCTCCTGTTCTGTACAGGCTAATCCGCGATCGGGGGCGTGGCCAGCGCCAAAACCCTAATGCGCCTCTTGTATGTTAATAACGTTTACATATGTGAGCTTCATTGGATCAATCAGGGACAAGAATAATGAAGCAACTCGGATTTGCCAGCGTCGTTGCGGCGACGGCCTTGGTGGCGCACCCCGCCTTGGCAGATGATCGAAGCTACGACGTCAAAGGCTTCAACAGTCTGGACGTGTCAGCCGGCATCGTCGTCATTGTGACAGGGGGAAAGGACTATTCAGTAGAGGCCAGTTCAACCGCGCGGGGATTGAGAATGCTCGAAATCTACAGGCGCGGTGACACGCTGCACATCGGACGGGAAAAGTCGTGGTCCGGGCTGGCGCTTCTGCGCACCGCACCAGAAATCGAAGTGGTCGTGACCATGCCCGACATCGAAACAATTACGGCGAGTTCTGGGTCTGACGTGACGGCGCAGAACGGGTTCACCGACATGTTCCAAGGCGAGGCTTCGTCAGGGGCCAGCCTGACACTTGCCGGGATCAACAGCGCCCGCGTCGTACTTGAAGCAAGCTCTGGTGCGTCCTTGGGCGCGTCCGGTCAATGCGGCGATCTGAATGCCGAAGCGAGTTCCGGGGCAACCCTGCGGGCTGCGGATCTGACATGCCAGACGGCGGATGCGGAAGCGTCGTCGGGGGCGTCCATTGACATATTTGCATCCGACACCGTCGAGGCCGAGGCGTCGAGCGGGGCGTCGATCCGAGTCGATGGGAAACCTTCATCGGTCGAAGAAGACGTGTCGTCAGGCGGTGCGGTCATCCTGAAAGACTAGGGAAGGGGCGTCAGAACCGTTTCACCGATGGCCCCCG
>JBNKYL010000239.1:0-2802 GCA_050300875.1 Paracoccaceae bacterium | reverse complement strand
CCAGTCGCCCGTGGGTTCGGGCTCGTTGTCCGCCGGGTCGGCATGTTCGTTTGGGCGCGGGATGAACCCCGTTTGCAACCCGCAGGCCTGCGCCGCAGCCAAGTCCGAATTATGCGCGGCCACCATCATCACCTGATCGGGTCGCAATTGCAGCGCGGTGCAGGATTTTAGGTAGGTGTCGGGGTGGGGTTTGTAATTCTGCGCGACCTCTGCACCCAGGATGCAATCCCAGTTCAGCCCGGCATGACGTGCAAGGTTCGCCATCAGGGCGATGGAGCCGTTGGAACAGGGTGCAACAAGGCCAAGCTGGCGAATGAGGTTCAACCCCGGAACCGTATCCGGCCAGGGGGCAAGCCGTTCCCATGCGCGGGTCAGTTCGGCTAAATCGCGGTCGTCGAGCCCGATGATCCCGTGCCGGGTCAGCACGGTTTCAAGATTCTCGCGGTGCAGGATGTCGAGGTTCGTGTATCCCCGCCGTCCGTCGCGGATCGGTGCCATGGATGGATCATATTCGGCGCGCCAGTCCACCGCGATTGCGTGGGGGTCGGCGGCGATGCCGTGGGAACTGAACATACGTTCAATTGTTTCCGTTACCGAGCTGCGCCAATCAACGAGTGTACCGAAGACATCGAAAACGAAAGCGCGCGGGGTGGGTTGGTTTGCCATGGCGATTTCCCGGTTTGTCCGGGGCCAAGGATGGCAGGCGACAGGTCGACTATGCAAGCCCGCGATCCGTCATTGCGCTGCCCTGGCTTCCCATTGCGAGGCGACAAGCGGGTGATGCGCGTTCTTGCGGTGGTACCGTCGACATAGGTGACGGTGGCCTGATATTCGGCAACACTGTCGAAAGTCGTCGATTGTGTTCCCGCGCCATCGCGCAGGTCGAAAACCATCTGATCGCTTGTCACCCGGTTGTTTGTTTCAAGCTTGGTGGGATCGCCCACAAGCGGGTCAGCGGTGCTGCCGACCAGAAGACTGGCATTTTCAGAGGTGCTGTTGCCTTCGGGGGGGTCGATTTGCGTACCAGTGTTGCCCAAATACAGGGTGTTCCAGATCGTGGCCATTTCCGATCGCCCGACAATTCATGCGACATCCGGTCTGGCATGTCAGTGCCAATAAATGGTTGGCGCGGATGGGGTCCTTGCCGGGCGCTCGGGGTCGAGTGCGTGGTCAGTCTTCGACCGGGATCCAGATTTCGACCTCTCCCTGGCCGGTTTCCGGGTTGAAACGCCGGTCATAGCGTTCGAAGTCCGGGGCAGGGCGCGTGGTCAGGCCAAGATCAGGCAATGATTTGTTCCAGATCGTAAAGGTCGTCTGCCCAATCCCTGAGATATGGCCGCGATGGGTGAAGACCGCATAGCGACCGGGCGGAACATCGACCGTCTTCATGCCAGTTGGCGCTTGTTCACCCTGTGTGGTTTCGAACCCGGCAAGATAGCTGAAATCGCTCGTGCCCGTATCGACGGAAAAGCAAACGCCGAAACTTGCCTTGCCGACAGCCCGGATTTCGTCCGCGCGCGCATTCAGCTTGGCCCAAAGCGGTGGGATGTCGGTGCCCGCGTTTTCGAACGTGGTGTCAACGGCAAGTCCGGTGACGGTCATCTGTTGAAGGTCTTCAATGCGGGGCGCATCCACCGCGACGATTTTGGAAGTGTCCATGTGCAAAGGCTCCTGTAGGGCGAGTTTTTCCAGTTCGCCCGGCTGCCTGGCGCGGCTCGGCGGTATCCCGAACGCGGCCAGAAAGGCGCGGGCGAAGGCTTCGTGCGATCCGTATTGGGCATCCAGCGCGACGGTCAGGATGTCATCGGCCCCACCTGCGATGTGCCGGGCCGCCTGCGCCAGGCGCCGGGCACGCAAGTAGGCCACAGGCGACAGTCCTGTTTCGGCCCGGAAAACGCGGGCCAGATGCCAGGGTGATACTGCACACAAATCTGCCAACCGTGCCAGATCCAGCGGTTCGGACATATGCGTTTCAATCAGCCAGAGTGCGCGGTCGAGGATGGGCAATTGCGGGTTTCCTTCAATCGGATCACGGCGGTTATGCGCAATTTCGATGCGGTCCGCCTGATCGTTCTTGGCAAATAGAAAGGCCGGGCGAAATGCCCGGCCTGTTCAAGTGCGTGTCGGGCCGCGACTAGCCCGCAACCAGCCCCATGCTTTCCAGTGTCAAAATGACCTGATGGGCGCAGTTGTCGACTTCGACGTTTTCGGTTTCAACGCGCAGTTCGGGGTTTTCCGGCACATCGTAGGGGTCGGAGATGCCGGTGAACTCCTTGATCTTGCCTTCGCGGGCGAGCTTATACAGCCCCTTGCGGTCACGGCGTTCGCATTCTTCGATGGACGTCGCAACGTGCACTTCGACAAACGCGCCGAACTGTTCGACATCTTCGCGTACCGCCCGGCGGGTGGTTGCGTAGGGCGCGATGGGGGCGCAGATGGCGATGCCGCCATTCTTGGTGATCTCGGACGCGACATAGCCGATGCGGCGGATGTTCAGGTCGCGGTGTTCCTTGGAGAACCCAAGTTCGGATGACAGGTTTTTGCGCACGATATCACCGTCGAGCAGCGTTACCGGACGCCCGCCCATTTCCATGAGCTTGACCATCAGAGCGTTGGCGATGGTGGATTTTCCCGACCCGGAAAAACCGGTGAAGAACACAGTGAAACCCTGTTTCGACCGCGGCGGATAGCGGCGGCGCAGTTGTTCGACGACCTCGGGGAACGAGAACCATTCGGGGATCTCCAGCCCCTCGGCCAGGCGGCGGCGCAGTTCGGTACCCGAGATGTTCAGCACCGTCACAC
>JBNKYL010000238.1:0-3546 GCA_050300875.1 Paracoccaceae bacterium | reverse complement strand
CGGGTATCGGTCCGACAAATCTGGCGCCGAAGCGACTGCCGAATCCGTGCGTGCCGCCGGTCGCAAGGCGGTGACCATCGGTGCGGACCTGTCCACGGGCGACGGCGTCAGCCAGCTATATGCGGGGTTCGATGCTGCCTTCGACCGGCTTGACGCACTGGTCAACAATGCGGGCGTCGTTGATCTGGCCGCACGTGTCGAAGACATGGACGTGGCCCGCCTGCAACGCATGTTCGCCACCAATCTGACCGGGCCGTTTCTGGTCGCCGGACAGGCGGTCAAGCGGATGTCCACCGCCCATGGCGGCAAGGGCGGGGCCATCGTCAACCTGTCTTCTGCCGCTGCCCGGCTGGCCAGCCCGAACAATTACGTGGACTATGCGGCGTCGAAGGCCGGGATCGATATTCTGACAGTGGGCTTGGCACTGGAGGTCGCCGCCGAAGGCATTCGCGTCAACGGCATCCGCCCCGGCATCATCATCACCGACATTCACGCCAAGGGCGGCCAACCCGACCGTGTGGCCCAGATCGCAGGCACCCTGCCCATGAAACGCGCCGGAACCGCTGACGAAGTGGCCGAGGCGATCGTCTGGCTCTGTTCGGACGCGGCCAGCTATGTCACCGCCGCCACGCTGGATGTCAGCGGCGGACGATCATTTTGATGTCGTTTTCCGGCTGACCGGTCCGAAACGGGCCAGATTGGCGTCACGTCCTGCCGCAAAACGTGGCGTATGGATCAGACGCCGATCATCACCATGCTCGCCAGCCTTGCGGGGCTTTATGCGGCCGAGGGTCGACCCGGAGGCGAAGAAACCGCGCGTGCCATTGTCGCGTCCTTGTCCCAACCCACCCATGTCCCGACGCGCACCAACCCGCTGACAGCGGTGGCCGAACAGGCGCTGGCCATCCATCCCCATCCGCTGGCGGACCTTATCCACCCGGCGTTACCCCTGATCGACTGGCATCATTCGGGCTATGACGATGGACGCATCAGGCCCGACATTTCGTTGAAAATGCTGACCGCCCAACTGGTCGGCCCGGATGGCATGTTCTTTCATCCGACCGTGTCGATGGGCCTGTTCGTGCAGGCCGCAGGGCTGGATTACGTCACCCGCAAGCATATGGCCGAAGAAACCTTCATCATGCTGGGGGGCGTGGGGTGGTGGTCGACCCATGACGGCCCGGGCGAAGAACGTCGCAGCGGCGCGGTGATCCACCACCCGTCGATGATCCCACACGCCAGCGTCACCCGCGACCACCCGCTGATCGCCACCTGGCGCTGGACGGGCGACATCGCCTGGGAAGGTTATCACCTGACCGGCTGATCGCCGATATCTTGCCCGAATATTGACAAATCCACGCGCTAAGTTGCGGTTCGGGACAATTTGGTTCAGGGATCTTTCAAATGGCATTTGTTGCGAGCGCATTGGCGGTTCTGGGGGTGCTCTATCTGTGGTTGGGCCGCGCGAAGAGCGCCGCACATTTGGCGGATGACGTCGCGGACATGGCCGGTTCGGTCATCGGCGCCGCCAATCGCTGGAATTTCCGCCGCACCCACGACAAGCACCCTGTCGAATGTATCGATGAACAGAATATCGCCTTTGGTGCGCTCGCCGTGGCCTTTCTGGAACTGGGCGGCATGCCCACCACGGATGACAAGGCGGGCATGAATGTCTCGATCCGGTCGCAGCTGCGTATCAGTGCCGAAGATGCCGACGAAGTCATGGTTCTGGGCCATTGGCTGGTCGGCCAATGCGGCACGGTGGATGCGGCTGTCACCCGGATCGGGCGGCGCCTGTTCAAATTGACCGGGCCGCGCGGGTTGATCCCGGTACGCGAGGTGATCGACGACATGGTGGCGCGCAGCAACAAGCCCCTGACCGCCGGTCAGCAGGACGCCCTGGCCGAATTGGACCGGATATTCAAAGCCTGATCACCGGCAATAAGGTTGCGTAGCCGTGAAACGCGCAATGGCGTTCAGCTTGGCCTGATCACGGAACGGCGCCCAGTCACGCCCCAACCCTTGCCGACCGTCGCCCGCCACCGCGCCATCGCGCGTGGCCTGCACTGCGCCGATGCGAATGGCGCAGGAAATGTTGTCTGCCCCGTTCAACAACCCCTGCCCGCTAGTCGCCTTGCAACCATAGCCCTTGGCCGTGGCCGGAGAAATCTGTGTCAGCCCGAACCATTGACCGCCGCCGCCCACGGCCTGCGGGTTCCAGGTGCTTTCGTATTTCGCCAGCGCTGAATAGACCCCCACCCAGAACGCCGCGCGTTCGGATGCGGTGGCTGTTTTGTACCCGGGGCAGAATTTGGCGCTGTCGTGGGGGGTGAAATCCAGAAGCGCACGCCCGTGCGTGGCCACGGCAGTGAGCCCGGCCTTGGTCCAGCGATCGGCCTCGGGACGGTGATCCCAGGCCATGGGTGGCATCGACGCCGAAGAAACAACCACATCACCGCCGGGCATCGCCGATTTGGAACACCCCGCCAGGGTGACCGTCAGTGCCACGAAAATCGAGAGATACCGCATCAAGCGCTCCTTATCCCCCGGCACACAGGCTTGCCCCGAGTTGCGGAGGCGATCAAGGGTGCCCTGTCCGGACATCGGCAACATTCCGCGCCTCTTGCCCCGCACGGGGCGCTGTCCTAGAAGCGGCCAAGACCAATGAAGGTGACCAGACATGCTTGACCATCTGTCCTTTGAGACCCCGAAACCCAAGGTAATCGCCGGTGCGACCGGGGATTGGGAACTGGTGATCGGGATGGAAGTTCATGCGCAGGTGGCAAGCCAGGCCAAACTGTTTTCGGGCGCATCCACGAAGTTCGGGGCAGAACCCAACTCGAACGTCGCCTTCGTGGACGCCGCCATGCCCGGCATGTTGCCGGTCGTCAACGAATATTGCATCGAACAGGCGGTGCGCACCGGGCTTGGGCTGAAGGCGCAGATCAACCTGAAATCGGCCTTTGACCGCAAGAACTATTTCTACCCCGACCTGCCGCAGGGCTACCAGATTTCGCAGCTTTATGAACCACTTGTCGGTGAAGGTGAAATCATCGTCGACATGGGGCCGGGGGTTGCGCGCCGGGTGCGGGTCGAACGCATCCATGTCGAACAGGATGCCGGCAAGTCGATCCATGACATGGACCCGAACATGTCCTTCGTCGACCTCAACCGCACCGGTGTGGCGCTGATGGAGATTGTCAGCCGACCCGATATTCGCGGGCCAGAGGAAGCCGCCGCCTATGTCACCAAGCTGCGCCAGATCCTGCGCTACCTCGGCACCTGCGACGGCAACATGCAGAGCGGCAACCTGCGCGCCGATGTCAACGTCTCGGTCTGCCGGCCCGGCGATTACGAAAAATATCAGGAAACGCAGGATTTCGGCCACCTGGGCACACGCTGCGAAATCAAGAACATGAACTCCATGCGGTTCATCCAGCAGGCCATAGACTACGAGGCCCGTCGCCAGATCGCCATTCTGGAAGACGGCGGCGCGGTGCATCAGGAAACCCGCCTCTACGATCCGGACAAGGGCGAGACGCGTTC